>NZ_JBAFWT010000074.1:0-11856 GCF_043195195.1 Roseixanthobacter psychrophilus | reverse complement strand
GGTGTATTGCTTCACCCATTGGTTCCCCGCCTCCCAGCGTGGGCGCATCAACTCGCTGTTCTTCATGTCCATCGGCATCTGCGGTCTGATCGGCGGGCCGATCTCGGGCGCCATCATGAAGTTCATGGACGGCATCAGCGGCCTCGCCGGCTGGCAATGGCTGTTCCTGCTGGAAGGCATCCCCTCCGTGGTGCTCGGCTTCGTCGTGCTGATGGTGCTGGACGACCGGGTGGACGACGCCAAATGGCTGACCACGCATGAAAAGGCCCTGCTGAAGGCCCGCCTCGCCCAGGACCCCAAGGTGGGACACGCCCATTCCTTCGGCGCCGCCGTGCGTGAGCCGGTGACCTATGTGTTCTCGCTGATCTATCTCGGCCTCGCCATGGGCATCTACGGCATCATCTTCTGGATGCCCCAATTGGTGAAGACCGCCGGCACCACCGGCACCTTCGTCATCGGCATCCTCACTTCCCTGCCCTATCTGATCGCCCTCGCCTTGATCCCGCTGATCGCCCGCAGCTCCGACCGGTCCGGCGAGCGGCGCTGGCATCTCGGCGCGTGCGCGGTGGCCGGCGCGGTCGGCTATGTGATCTGCGCCGCGTTCGGCGACAGCCTGCTCGCGCTGCTGCTCGGCCTGACCATCGCAGCCACCGGCATCATCGGCTCGTTCGGCCTGTTCTGGCTGCTGCCGCAGCGGGTGCTTTCCGGCGTCGCCGCCGCCTCCGGCATCGCGCTGATCAATTCGGTCGGGCAGATCGGCGGCATCGTCGGGCCCTACATGGTGGGGGTGGTGAAGGACACCACCGGCAGCGCCTCCATGGCGCTGTATGTGATCGCCGCCGTGTGCGGCGCCTCGGCGGTGCTGATCATGTGGTGCCTGCCGCGCAAGCTCTATCTGCGCGACAAGGAGATCCGCAACACCGCCCCGTCCACCGACACGGGCGGGCTGGTGCCGCAGCCGAACGAGATCTAGAGCGCCCCCCTTCCTCCGGCTGGCGACAGCCCTCACGCCGCCGGCCTTTGAGCCGGCGGTGCCGTTCACAAGGGAGATGCCCGCATGTCGGGAACAGAACGCTTCAGCCTCGCGGGCAAGGTCGTCATGGTCACCGGCGCCAGCAAGGGGTTGGGGCGCGCCATCGCCCTCGCCTGCGCGGAATGCGGCGCCGATCTGGTGCTCGGCGCCCGTGGCCGCGCGCAGACCGAGGCGGTCGCCGACGAATGCCGCGCGCTAGGCCGCACCGCCTGGACCGGGGAACTGGACGTCACCCGCCCCGCCGCCATCGACGCCTTCGTCGCCGAGGCTTTGGCCGCCATGGGGAAGATCGACGTGCTGGTGAACAATGCCGGCATCACCATCGTCAAGCCGGCGATCGCGTTCACGCCGGAGGAATTCGACCGCATCAGCGACCTCAATTTCAAGGGCGCCTTCTTCGCCGCCACGGCGGTCGCCCGCACCATGATCGAACGCGGCATCAAGGGCGCCATGATCAACATCAGCTCCCAGACCGGCCATGTGGGCGCGCCGCTGCGCGCGGTCTATGCCGGCACCAAGGGCGCGCTCAACCAGCTCACCGCGACGCTCGCCGGCGAATGGGCGCCCCACGGCATCACGGTCAATGGCGTTTCGCCCACCTTCTCGCGCTCCGATATGCTTGAAAAGGCCATGGAGAATGCCGATTTTCGGGCCATGGTGGCCCGCGTTCCGCTCGGCCGCCCGGCGGAGCCGGACGAGATCGCCTCCGCCGTGGTCTATCTCGCCAGCGGGGCGGCACGCATGGTCACGGGTCACACGCTGCTGGTGGACGGCGGCTATACCGCAATCCGAAGCTAGCCCGCCATGCCCGGCCGCATCTGCCCCGTCCCGCCCGTGTTCCCGCCCCCTTCCACCCGGCCCCCCCGCGCGCCATCGGCGCGCGGCGGCGCCTGATCGAGGATTCCCAATGGCACCGACGCTGTTCACGCCTCTCGCCCTCGGCCCCTACGAACTCGCGCACCGGATCGTGATGCCGCCGCTCACGCGCATGCGCGCCGGTCCGGGCGGCGTGCCGCGTGCCCTCAATGTGGAATATTACGCCCAGCGCGCCACCAAGGGTGGGCTGATCATCGGCGAGGGGTCGCAGATCTCCCCCATGGGCCAGGGCATGCCGGGCACGCCGGGGATCCATTCGCCCGAGCAGATCGCCGGCTGGAAGCATGTGACCGATGCGGTGCATGCCAAGGGCGGGCTGATGTTCCTGCAATTGTGGCATGTGGGGCGCATCTCCCATTCCTCCCATTTGCCCGGCGGCGCGCTGCCGGTGGCGCCTTCGGCGATTGCGGCGGCGGGCAATGCCTTCACCTCCACGTTCGAGCGGGTGCCGTTCGAAACCCCGCGCGCGCTGGAGACCGACGAAATTCCCGCGCTGCTCGAATCCTACGCCCAAGCGGCGCGCAATGCGCTTGAAGCCGGCTTCGACGGGGTCGAGATCCACGGCGCCAACGGCTACCTGCTGGAGCAATTCCTTCACGCGCGCACCAACCACCGCACCGATGCCTATGGCGGTTCCATCGAGAACCGGGCGCGGCTGGTGGTGGAAGTGGCGCGGGCGGTGGCCGACGCGGTGGGCGCCGAGCGCACCGGCATCCGCCTGACCCCCTACGGCATCGCCAACGACAGCGGCGAGCCGGAGCCGCTGCCGCTCTACACCTATCTGATCGGCGAACTGGCCAAGGTGGGGCTGGCCTATCTCCATCTCATCGAGCCGCGCGCCAGCGGCGCCGGCCAGGCCGAGGTGGACCACAAGGGCGTGCCCTCGGCCGCCGAATTGTTCCGCTCCGTGTGGCCGCGCGTGCTGATCGCCGCCGGCAATTTCAAGCCGGAGGGGGCGCAGGCCATGGTGGCGGAGGGAACCGCGGATGCCATCGCCTTCGGCCGCCTGTTCATCTCCAACCCCGACCTGCCCGAGCGCATCCGCCTCGGCGTCCCGCTCACCCCCTATAATCGCGCGACCTTCTATGGCGGCGAGGCGGCGGGCTACACCGACTATCCCCGTCTCGGCGAAGCTGAAGCTGCCGAATAGCGGCGGGATTTCGGGCTTGCCTTCCCCATTGCGGGAGAGAGCGGCGCACGTGCGGGCTTGCCCTCCCCCCTTGCGGGGGAGGGATGGGAGGGCGGTGTCTCTCCGATCATCCAAGATCAGGCGGTCTTCACGGGCCGCCCAGCCCTCCCGCCGCAGGGTTGGCGCGGGCGGAACCATACCCCCCTCCCCAGCCCTCCCCCGCAAGGGGGGGAGGGAGCGCGGCTGGCGGGAGTGGCGAGACGCGGCTATGTCCGGCCCCACAAGACCGACCCCGCACCATAAATCCCCTCTCCCGCTTGCGGGGGAGGATTAGGGAGGGGGCCGGGAGTGGCGGTGCCGAACAGGAGCGCCTGCGATCGGCCCGCTCAAGCCGCACGGCGCAGGGCGAAGGATTTGCCATCCGGGGAGGAAACGAGCCCCATGCGGAACAGCGCCAGCAGCACGTCGGCCACCTGCGCCCGCACCTTGGGGCCGGGCTTGAAAACGGCGGCGATGGCGGGGGCATCCAGCGGGGCGATCGCCTCGAACAAGGCGGCCGGGTCCGGCGGCGCCAGCCCCAGGATGGCGCACAGCTCCGGCAGGAACATCGCGTAATTCGCCCGCTCCTACCCGCCCTCGCGATCCTGCCATCGCGCAATCAACGCCTCGACCGCCGAAATCATGCCCGCTCCCCGCCTTCGGATGCGACACTGGGGAAAGGGATGCCGGGCGGCAACCGGAGGTATTATATCCGGGTCAAATTTCGAAGCAGAGCGGCGCGATGTACGGCGGCGGGGCGAAAATCATCCGCGTGGAGAACATTTGCGCGACGTTCTGCGGAACACGCGGAGAATTTCGGCTCTTCCGCGATCTACCCCGGCTTTTCCGGCCGGTTCTTCCGCCAAAAAATGCCGTGGCGCGCCCTAGGGGAGGGCATCTCTGGTGTACCATGAACCGTTGAAACCATTGGTATCACTTGATTAATGGCGCGAATTTGGTGTACCAAGTTGGTGTACCGCTGGTGTACTTCGTGGTGTACCGGCGTGCCCTTCAAGGTATCTGAATGCGTCAAGACAAGAGCCATCTAGAGTTCCACGGGCGCCAGTGGCGGGTCCGGCTGAAGGTTCCCAAGGAGGCCCAAGCGGTCCTCGGGAAGTCCGCCCTCGTGGTTCCGCTCCACACCGACAGCCTCGCTCGTGCCAACCTGCTCAAGTGGCAGGTGATCGCCGACCTCAAGGACAAAATCACAAAAGCTCTCCGCGAGGCCGCTGCAAAGGCTGCTGGAGGTGATCCTTTGGTGATGGAAGGGATGGAGTGGCGAGCGGCCATTGCCGGTGAGGAAGGCGAATCGTCATCCCTCTATGCCGACCTTGCCGCCGATAGAGCCGAAGAACTTGAACACCGGCACGGCTATGAGCGAGCCAAGGCTTTCCACGATATCGCCACCGGCAAGGCAACCCCAATTGAAGCCCTGGTGGATGCTTGGCTTGTCGAGGCGAGCTACGCGGGGCGCACGGAGGCGGCACGTAGGCAAGCGGTTCGCCGCTTATTGGCGTGGTGCCAAGCTGCCCACATTCCTCCAGTGGTCGAGACGCTGACTCGGAGGGTCGCGGGCCGGTTCGTGTCCGAAGTGTTCGTGGCTAAAGGGGCCGACCCGGCCACCGCGAATAAGCTCATCACCGGCCTCTCCGCCTTCTGGGGATGGCTCATCAAGCGCGGCCACGCCTCGGAGAACCCTTGGTCAAGGCAGGCCCTGAAGCCCCGCAAGGCTCGTAATGAGGACGGGGAAGCGGCGAAAAGACCGTTCACGGATGCGGAGGTCGGGAAGATCCTTGCTCATGTGACGGGGCTATATGCCGACCTGTGCACATTCGCCGCACTCTCCGGGATGCGCTTGGGAGAGATTGCCGACTTTCGGGTTCGGCACGTTCGCGATGGGGTCATTCGCATCGCGCAGGGCAAGACCGACGCGGCGTCTCGTGATGTTCCGGTGCATTCCGCCATCACGGGGATGATCGCCTCCCGCTGCGCGGGGAAGGAGCCGGATGCCTACCTGTTCCACGAACTGCCCGAGCAACGGAACACAGCGAGGTCGCGAGGGGCTCCGGTGTCTCAAGCCTTCACCCGCATCCTGAGAAGGCTGGAGTTGGATGACATCATTCCAGGGCGTCGGCAGGCCCGGACGGATTTCCACTCCTTCCGGCGCTGGTTCATCAGCAAGGCCGTGAAGGCCCTGGAGAACGGGGCCACAGGTTTCACGGCTTGGACCGTGGCGGACGTGGTGGGTCACTCCAACGAGGCCGGACCGCTTGGAATGACCATGGGCCGATATCCGGGGCCTGCGGGGATTGAGCCGAGGAAGGCGTGTGTGGAGGCAGTGAGGTTGCCGTGAGGCTCTCTCAAGATCAACCTTGCGAGTAACCTTCATCGACCCATCCCACCCATCGGTTGCCTCCCGGACCGAATGGCCAATGTGCCAACCATCACTCCGCACTGAAGAAGCTTTTGCCGGTGATGCCAGCCTTGTCGAAGAAAGCCTGGTTGCGGTCGCGGGCGTCCCTGAGCAAATCGTCCCACCCAATGAGTTCAATCGACCCGCGGAAGCCATCGTTGGGTCGATAAATCCTGCCCCTGCCGTCCGCCGTCCGTTGCCAGGAGAACGTCCACTCGTCGAGCTTTCCGACGATGTCGGCGACGATGAAGCAATAGAAAATGGTGTTCCGGTCGAGTTGGATTGGGCGGCCACGCACGTCGGTCATCGTGCCGGACTGTAACCGCCGCACGTACCGCTCGACCTGAAGTTGGGGATTCTCGTCATTGTCGTAGCTTGTCCGTCCCGGTCTCTTGAACTCGACGAGGAGGACCTTCGACGGATGCTCCTTTTGACGAAGCCCGTGCACGTGGTCGAAGATCAGGACATCGGGCCGGTCGTCGCTCGTCGCAGCGTCCGACAGCGCGGAAAATTCGACGTCCGAACTAAAATACTGGGCGAATGCGAGCCGCTCGTCGACGATCCAGAGGTCATGGGACGCGGCAGGCTCTACCTTCTTGCCTTTGCCGGTGATCGTGCTTACCCGCATCGGACAAATGAAGGAGTGGAGTACGTCTTCGCGCTGGTACGTGGAATCCCGAACGTCGTCGCGGACTTTTTCCAGCAGGATAGCGATGAAATCGAGAACTACCTTGCGACGCACGATATACTCGGCGAGGCTTCTCTGCTCGGCCTCTTCGATCGCCCGCCCGGCGTCCTTAATGGCCGTCCCGAACGAGTCCGCAGTGACGTCGTCGTCCTTCAGGCGGGTCAGGACCGACCGGATCTTGTCAGCCTGCTTCTCATCGCGTCGAAACCGCTCGCGGGAGAGGTGTCCGTAAATGGCATCCTCCTTCAATTCTCCTGACGGAACTTTGTCCTGAAGCTCGTCGACGTCCCCAAAGGCGACGGAGGGATAGGTAGCAGTTATAGATTCGATCTTCGCCTTCTGCTCGCCCTTCAACTTGGCCAGGGGGCCCTCAAGGAACTTTTCGATGTGCGGCCAGCACACGTCGTTGATCATCTTCTCAAGGACAGCGTCCTCGAACTGGAATTTGGTGCGCTCCTGATTGACATGTTTGTCGAGGAACGACCCTGTCAAGATGGCGTGAAAGACGAGATTGTCGGCTGGACCGAAATATTTCAGGCCGAGTTTGCCGTCGATGCTCTGCGAATGGACGGTCCGGTCGTGGGCGATAAAGTGAACGAAGTGTGAACCTTTCAAGTCTGCGCTGGCGATCTTTTCGCACTCCATCATCGTCAGCTTCAGCTCGCCAAATTCCTCGGTCAGGAGCTTTTCTTTGGTTTCGGTACGGTGGACGATCTCGCTAATCGCCTGCGGGTAGACACGCGTATCGTCGCCGACGTGAACGGTGATCAGCGGGCAGCGCCTCCCGATAAACGTCGGTAGGAAGTGAGAGGTCAGGTGCTGGAACACGTAGTTCCCACGCCCTGGCCACTTGTCCCGATAGCCGTTGTCCCGCAACCCTCTAAACTCGACGAGAAAATAGGGAGTCGGGCGAGAGGTGTCCTCCAATGCCTCGTTCTGGAACTGGTTTTCGAGGTCGAGGACGAAATTGAAAGTTCGTCGCTTCAAGCCCGAACCGTCCAGAAAGGCCGAATCGACGCGGATGTCGGAAAAACAGTCCAGCCACATGAGCCGGCCGACTCCCTTGCCGCCCATCTCGATCTTGTTGTCGGTGTCGGTAGTTACGAATGCGTCCCAATTCTTCTCGTTCAACCCGTGACCGTTGTCCTCGACTATCGCTGAGACCGCTTCCTTCCTGCGATCGGTCTGCACCGTCACGATCACGCTGCCATTTTCTGCGACGGCGTCTCCATACCGCGACTGCGTCGAGTGGATGGCGTTGCTGATCGCCTCGAACAGCGGCTGCAAGGCATCCGCCACGTTCGCCGGCTTCGGCAGGCGTGCAATGCGCTTAACCAGGTTCGGGCGAAGGGATGTCACGGGGGCACCATAGGCTGGATTTGGCTGAGGCGGGAACGCGTCATTCGTCTTTAAGGGGGTGATCGTGTCAATTGCCCTCGGACCACAAACTACTTAGTGCTGCGCTTCACTCGTCGCATCGCGGAAGCTGGCCAAGCCATTTGCCTCCGCTGCCTCCTCGAACTCTTTCAGAGCCTCCGCATCGGTGGGGAATAGCTCCTCCCACACGTAGCTCCGCCTTCGTCATCCACAACCTCAAGCGCCCAGCCTTCCGCGCTCCGCGCAATCCGGTAGATGCACACTTCGACGGTGACGTCATCTTTGGTGACAAATCCGCTCAGCGGGGAGAGTTCGATTTCTGGATCGTTGTCGTCATCGGTCATTTCCGGTCCCTCATCCGCACACCGGGGCCATAGCCATTCTGGTCGATGAATATTACGCCGGCGGCTTCAAGGGCGCTTTGGATGACTGAGAGGTTCGCCTCGGTGATGGAAGGTACGCCGTCCGTACCTTCGGCCCGCCGCACGGTGGCCACTCCAAGCTTGGACTTCTCCGCGAGTGTGTCAGCGCTCCATCGAATGAGGCCTCGGGCAGCGCGGATTTGAGCGCCTGTGATCAATTTCATATCTCCTGATTGACAAGCGATCAAATTATTCAGATGATCGGTTTCATATCAGTTAAGACGTTCCCAATCAACGAGACCATTCCGATGCCGACACACCTTGTCGCGGCAAACGCTGCCGTCTTGCTCAATCTCCCCCACGCACTCCCATCGCATCCCCGAGGCGCCCGCCTAGACGCCATACCCGCCGACATCATCTCATGGGACGGCTGGCGTCCTCTTGACTGGATCAACACGGACCCTGCCCCACCCTTGGGCTGGTACTCGGTTTTCCACTGGATCGCCCTGACGGAGCCGGGGTTGTTCGAGTGCTTTTGCGATCCCGCCCACACGCTCTTCCACGAAGAACAGGAGGAGGCCAAGTGCCTGACCAGGGCCGAAGGATCATCGCCCATCAAATGGCCGGCGCCTCGAAAGATGCAGGAGGTGGGCATCAAGTCCGTATGGCTGATTCCCGACCCGATCCTGCGGGACCTGTTCCGGGAGCCGTGAGGGAAAGGCCATGGAAAATACAACGCTTCTGAAGGAGCGCTCCCAGTCTCCCACCGGCCCCTTGGAACGCCCTTACGATATGGAGGGGGAAGTGGTCGGCTGGGCATCCGCCCTTAGTTGCTGGGCACCGCCGTGCAGCTATGCGGCGCTCGGCTTAACCGCCATGGGCGCGGATCGGGGGCGGGTTCTTGCCCGCCTCCTGCCTGTGCATGGGGATGAGGAGGACGGGTAGCCCCCCCGCCATCTAGCCCAATGGGCGTAGCGCATCCCTGATCTTTGCTGCCAAAGCCTCTTCGGACAATTCACCCGCCGCCAACGACAGCCATGTGGTCACCGCCGTGGCGTCGTCCATGGCCAGCTCATACCCGTTGAAGTCGAGGAAAAGTTCCGTAACGACGAAGGAGGTGCGCTTGTTCCCGTCCACGAACGGATGGTTCTTGGCCAGCCCAAAGGCGTAGGCGGCAGCGAGTGCGGCTATGTCGGGGGTGCCGTAGTGGAGAAGGTTCCGGGGGCGATCCAGTGCCGCCTCCAGCGATCCTTCATCCCGCAGGCCCTGACCGCCCCCGTGTTCTGACAGTTGCTCGTCATGGATGGCCAGCACAACAGCCTTGGATATCCAGCGGGGTTGATCCACCTACTTCGCCAGCTCCCGCAGGACGTTGCGGCGTTTCTTCATGATCTGCCGCGCGGCTTCCATCTGCGCCTCGAACTCAGGTTCGTAAGGCGTGAGGCGGTAGCCATCCGGCGTTTCGGTCAGATAGAGGGTGTCACCTTGGCTCACCTTCATGCGGGCCAGAACTTCCTTGGGGAGCACGGTGCCCACGGAGTTCCCAATCTTCGACAACTTCAATGCGACCATCTCCCGGCCTCCAGCATGTCCGTTGAACGTCTCCCCATCGCGGTAGACGTACGAACATATGTGCTAACGGAGCGGGTATGGCAAGTGTGGAGTGATACAGATGCCCACGTCATCACCGATGACATCCTCCCCATCACCGGCCGCACCGGCGGTGAGCGGCTCACCATGTCCTCGCGGGAGATCGCAGAGCTTCTCGGGAACCGGCATGACAAGGTGAAGCAGTCCATCATACGGCTCGCCGAGCGTGGCGTGGTCGTCCATCCCCCAATGGGGGAGGAACACTTCAAGGACGCCCTCGGTCGCCCTCGCTCGGAAATCGTCTACCGGCTCGACAAGCGCTCCAGCCTGATCGTGGTCGCCCAGCTCTCCCCGGAGTTCACCGCCCGCGTTGTGGACCGCTGGCAGGAGCTGGAGGCGCAGGTGGTGGCGCCCCGGCCGAAGCTCCCGGACTTCACGAACCCCGCTGGTGCTGCGGGCCATCCGCAAGGACGGCGCCTACATCCTTGGCAGCATGTTCGGAGAGTGGCGTTTACACCTGTAGCGTGATATTTTCTTTGAGATGTTTTCTGACTTCTTGAATTATAACAAATATAGGCGGCCAAGTTGAGTGCATATGATAGTGAAGCCATGCTCCGTTATGTAACTGCAAAGGGCTATATCCAGTCATGCAAAATTATACTCTACAGTGAGCACTATGAAAAAA
This sequence comes from Roseixanthobacter psychrophilus, assembly GCF_043195195.1. NCBI lineage: Bacteria > Pseudomonadati > Pseudomonadota > Alphaproteobacteria > Hyphomicrobiales > Xanthobacteraceae > Roseixanthobacter > Roseixanthobacter psychrophilus. The sequence continues at coordinate 1,664 of NZ_JBAFWT010000074.1, read as the reverse complement.
ATCAAACTCTTACACTTTTGCCAATGCATATGCTGGCCGGTTTTTCGATAGAGTTGTATTTTAAGGCATGGCTCTTGGGTGCCGGCGTTGAGTCGGCGAAGGTAAAAAAATACGGACATAATATTTTTAGTTTGTTTTCCGATGTCAAGAATATTGGATTTCCATATATTAACGGGATAGATGCTCTCGTAGAGCAATTTTCTGGAGGTCATTCAGATTTTACTTATAGATATATCGAATCTGGCGCTGTTGTAAGGAATACGCACTGGCCAATCGCGTTGAAGGTGTTTGATGATCTAGACACGAAAGTAGACACTTTCTTGGGAGCGAGCGCCCAGTTCGGTCTCCAGCCGGGTCATTAAAGCGAAAGGCTTCAGCTCGGCTTCCATAGCGTTGAACTCGGCGATGTAGGCCAGCTTGAACTGGAGTGCCTTGGCCCCGGTGAAGCCCATGGCCAGAAGCGTGAAGCCGTCGCGGTCCATGTCGAAGCAGCAGATAACGCTCAGTCGAGTCATTGTAGGAGCTGGGCCGAAAATTCGGCTGAGTGGTCGGAACCGCTTGGTAGGGGCACAATCCAAAATTGGATGATGCCTCGGAGCCCGCTTCATCATGATCCGAGTATGGTTGCACACCAGCCTAACCCTGGACATCTGGTGGACTTAGGTTGCACCCGAGCATAACTGGGGACGCCTCCCCCAAGCGCTGTATTCCAGATGCCTACCCTCCTGCCGTGGAAGCGCCACGTCAGCGCTCCGGCACACCCAAGGCTCCAAAGTTTCAAGTGGGACGAGAGCTTAAGCCATTGCTCATGTCCTGATGCCTGAGGAGCGCCTTCCCCCTCCCTTCCAGGAGCGTGGAGAGGCGCCACCTTGCCCCCGATACCCTTGCTTGCGCTCTCGCTGAGGTGAGCCCGCCCAGCAAGGGCATCGGGGGCGCTTTCTCTTTCACCAATACCCCTTCGCGCTCCGACCGCCGGTAGTGGTCGTTGCAGCGCTCCCGCCAGCCCCTCCCGTTGGCCCCGTGCAAGCGGGCTTTTCCTTTCACCGCGACCACGAGGCGGGCGGGAGGGGCTGGCATCCGCATTTCCATTCACCAGCAACGAAAGGAATTCCATGCTGGACACCGCCGCTGCCTTCAATGAGGCATCGAATGCCGCGTGAAGGCGCATCCGAACTGCACCTAGAACTACTTGAAGAGGGCCGTCCCGACCCATGGCGCCCCCGTCGCCGCGTCCCGAATCCATGGGCGGGCATCGTCAATGACCCCGACGACCCGAACACCATCCCGATCGTGAAAGTAGGTAAGGACGGGCACGGATGGGCGAACAGCCGCGACGTTGCCGCGTTCTTCGGGAAGCAGCACAAGAACCTGCTTCGCGACATTGACGCGCTGACCGCAGACGACCCGGCATGTCAGCTCAATTTTGAGCTTACATCGGAAACCGTTGCCATGCCTCGCGGCGGTACCCGTCAGGAACCCGCCTACCTTATGGACCGCGACGGCTTCACCCTCCTCGCCATGGGCTTCACGGGCAAGAAAGCGCTCCAGTTCAAGCGGGCCTACATCAAGGCGTACAACGCTTTGGAGGCACAGGTTATCGCCGACCTGAAGCGGAAGGCGCAGGCACAGCGTATCGCTGATGCCGTCGCCATGGCCAAGGCTAC
>NZ_JBAFWT010000073.1:0-12063 GCF_043195195.1 Roseixanthobacter psychrophilus | reverse complement strand
GTCAGCTTGATCGGTCTCAACCCAGCCGACTATGGGACGCACAGCTTGCGGCGAACAAAGGTCTCCATTCTTTACAAGCGGACCGGAAACCTCCGCGCCTGCCAGCTCCTGCTGGGCCATACCAAGCTCGAGAGCACCGTGCGCTATCTCGGCATCGAGGTCGATGACGCCTTGAGCCTATCAGAGCAGACAGAGATCTGAGGTTTGGCGCCTGCTGTTCAAGGGATTGCAGGCGCCGCTGACCCATTCAGGACGTCGTCGACGTCCGCTTTGAGTTAGGCGATGGATCGTGCAGGTGCAGGTTGGCTGCGGCGCGCGGATTCGGGCCGGCCGCGCAGGTGAAGCGGCTCAGCTCGAGATCTGCCACTAGCCACGCCGGGCCCGTCAGGCCGCCACCACGTGCTGGGTCTGCTTTCCAAGACCGGCGATGCCCAATTCGACCACATCGCCGGGCTTCAGCCACACGGGCTCCGGCCTGATGCCCATGCCCACCCCGGGAGGGGTGCCGGTGGCGATGATGTCGCCGGGCAGCAGCGTCATGTAGCGGCTGCAATAGCTCACCAGCTCGCGGACGCCGAAGATCATGGTGCGTGTGTTGCCCGCCTGCATGCGCTTGCCGTTCACGTCGAGCCACATGCCGAGGTCCTGCGGGTCGGGGATCTCATCGCGAGTCACGAGCCAGGGGCCCACTGGCCCGAACGTGTCGCAACCCTTGCCCTTGTCCCATTGGGTGGATTGCATCTGGAAGGCGCGCTCGGACACGTCGTTCACCACGCAATAGCCGGCCACGTGATCCATGGCGTCGGCCTCCGCCACGTTGCGCGCAGTGGTGCCAATGACGACGCCCAGCTCCACCTCCCAGTCTAGCTTGGTAGAATGGCGCGGCTGGACGATGGGATCGTCAGGCCCCGAAAGAGCGGACAGAGCTTTCAGGAAGATGATCGGCTCGCTCGGCACCGCCATGCCGGCCTCGGCGGCGTGGTCGGAATAATTGAGGCCGATGCAGATGAACTTGGACATGCCTGCATAGGGCACGGCGAGCCGGGGCGTGCCCGCGACCTGCGGCAGGGCCGCCGGATCGATGGCGGCTAGGCCGGCCAGGCCCTCGGGTGCGAGGTTCCGTGGCTCGATGTCGGCGCAGATGCCCGACAGGTCGCGCAGGGTGCCGTGCTCATCCATCAGGCCCGGCTTTTCCAGGCCGGGCGCGCCATAGCGACAGAGCTTCATGGAGTATGCTTTCCGGAGGTTGGGTTCACAAAAGAGGGATCACAGGGCGCCAGTGGCCTTCAGGGGACGGTGGAGGCGGCATCCACCGTCCAGGCCGCTCCGTTCACATGGGCCGCAGCGGGCGAGAGGAGGAACGCTACCACGCTCGCCACGTCCTCCGGCTGGCCATGCAGGGCGGCGCCCGCGCGCTTGACCCCGCCGGCGGCCGCCGCCTGTTCGTCCAGCGCATGGATCATCCGCGTGTCGATGGGGCCCGGCAGCACGGCATTGACGCGGATGGCCGTGCCCGCCACGTCGAGCGCCGCCACGCGGGTGAGGCCCAGCACCGCATGCTTGCTCGCCACGTAGCCGGCGAGCCCCGGGCGGCCGCGGATGGCCGAGGTGGAGGCGGTGTTCACCACCGTCCCCGCGCCGCGGGTGCGCATGCGGGAAAGCACATGCTTGAGGCCCAGGAACACGCCCTTGACGTTCACCGACATGAGCTGATCGAAGACGTCCTCCGGATAGTCGAAGATAGGCTTCACCACCCCTTCGATCCCGGCATTGTTGGCGAAGGCTGCGATGGGGCCGAGGGCCTCCTCAGTGCGCGCCACGAAGGCGGCGACCTCCTCGCTTCGCGAGACGTCGGCCTGAAGGAAGAGGGCCTTGCGGCCCTCCTCTTCCACGAGACGCGCGGTCTCGGTGCCGAGGGGGACGTCCCGGTCCACCACCGCCACGTCGAACCCGCCGGTAGCGAGGCGCACGGCGATGGCACGCCCGATGCCGCCGCCGCCGCCAGTGACCAGCGCGACGCTCACGACTTGACCAGCGGGCACCCGCCTTCGGCGAGCGGACGCCACACCTGCTCCGGCAGGATGGATTTTACCACCGTGTAGTAATCCCACGGATACTTGGATTCCGCCGGCGTCTTCACCTGGAACAGGAACATGGGGTGGATCTTGCGCCCATCTACCCGGATCGAGCCCTTGCCGAACAGCGGGTCGTCCGTGGGCAGCACCTTCATCTTGTCCACCACCGCAACGCCATCGGTCGCGCCGCCCACGGCGGAGACGGCTTTCAGGTAATGCAGGGTCGAGGCATAGGCTCCGGCATGTAGGGCGCTGGGGTAGCGCCCGTCGCTGCGCGGCGCGAAGCGCTTGGTCCAGGCGCGGGTTCCGTCATTCAGGTCCCAATAGAAGGCTTCGGTGAACTGCAGCCCCTGGGCCACCTTGAGTCCCAGCGAATGCACGTCGGTCACATAGAGCACGGTGGCGACGAGGCGCTGGCCGGCCTGCGGGATGCCGAACTCCACCGCCTGCTTGATGGAATTGATGGTGTCGCCGCCGGCATTGATGAGGCCGACCACCTGGGCGCCGGAGGCCTGCGCCTGCAGCAGGAAGGAGGAGAAGTCCTGGGTGTTGAGCGGCGCCCGGACGCCGCCGATCACCTTGCCGCCGGTGCGGGCGACCACGTTCTTGACGTCCTGCTCCATGGCATGGCCGAAGGCGTAGTCGGCGGTCAGCGTAAACCAGTTCTTGCCGCCGGATTCCACCACCGCGGTCGCCACGCCGGTGGCGAGGGCATAGGTGTCGTAGGTCCAGTGAACGGTGTTGGGCGAGCAGGCCTTGCCGGTGAGGTCCGAGGAGGACGGGCCGGAGGCGATCATCACCTTGTTCTTCTCGCGGGCAATGGAGGCGACGGCGAGAGCAACGGCCGAGTTCGGCACATCCACGATCATGTCGACACCTTCGGTGTCGAACCACTTGCGGGCGATACCGGCGGCGACATCGGCCTTGTTCTGGTGGTCGGCTGCGATCACCTCCACCTTCAGCGGCTTTCCGGCGGCGTTGAAGTCCTCGACCGCCATCTGGGTCGCCACCACCGAGCCCTTGCCTGTCACGTCCGCATATAGGCTGGACATGTCGGTGAGCACGCCGATCTTGATCGTCTTCTGCTCCTGAGCGGCGGCCGGCCCCGGCATTGCCAGCATCAGCGCGCCGGCCGCGAGCACGGCGCGGCGGGAGATGGCGGGAGCAGTGCGGCGCCGGAGCGCCTTGTCGGTCTTTCGGATCATGTCGTTCCTCCCTCGCATTTTTGTTTTGGCGTGGCTCAAGGGATGAGCCGCTTGAGCAGGCGTCGATCCTCGACGGCGAAACCGCCGCCATAGACGTCGGAGACCATGAACTGGGCCGACAGGATTTCCGGCGCGAGTTCCGTAAGGGGATCGAACGCGCTCTCATGCAGCGTCATGGACGCCCGCCCGGCGACCGGCGCGGAGTAGGCGATGGGCGTGCGGCGGTAGACGATGTCGGCATAGGCCGTCTCCAGCCGTTCGGGGTGCGGCAGGCGGCGCACGTGGATCTCCCCGCCCGGCTGCTCCGCGCCGTCCACCAGGCGCACCACGGGCGCGTCCAGATCCGGCGTGAAGGACATCTCGGCGAGCGGCACACCGCGCCGTATCACCGCGCTCTCTATGGCGCCGCTTTCGGCCTCGTCGAAGCGGAAGGTGCAGTCCTTCTTAGTATAGCCGAACAGTTCGCGGCCAGCCGCGATGCCCATGGGGTCGGAGCAGTACATGTAGATGTGCGTCTGGGTGAACAGGTCCTCGTAGCGCACCGCTACCGTCACCATCAGGTCGAACATGCGGCCCTGATGGAGAGACAAAGTGTGTCCCGGCGAGGCCATGAAGCGGAAGGCGACGTGGTCGTTCACCAGCTCGAACGGCGTGTCCGCGAGCAGCGCCCGCGTCTTGGACGGATCGACGCGGGTCATCACCTCCAGGGTGCGCAAGGCACATTCCCACTCCACCGGATAGGCCGGGGAATAAGGCGGGTTGACCCCGCTGCCAGAGTGCATCTGATACTTGCCGAACATCGGTCCTCTCCTGTGATCTCGGGCCCCGGCGTACGAGGCGTATCGTTCAGACGGGCGCCGCCAGACGCGCGGCGGGGTCGGGGTAAGTAGGCGTGGTCAGCAATGCGCGCGCGGCATCGGCCGTGTCGGTGATGCCGCACAGCGCCATGGTGAGGTCCAGCTCGCGGCGGATGAGTTCGAGGCAGCGCGTCACCCCCGCCTCCCCCATGGCACCGAGGCCATAGAGAAACGCCCGGCCGATGAGCACACCGCCGGCGCCCAGTGCCAACGCTTTCAGCACATCCTGCCCGGAGCGGACGCCGCCATCGAACAGCACCTCGGTGCGTGCGCCCACCGCCTCGGCGATGGCCGGCAGCGCGGATATGCTGGAGGGCGCCCCGTCCAACTGGCGACCGCCGTGGTTGGACACGACGATGGCATCCGCCCCCGCGCGGGCGGCGGCCCGGGCATCCTCCGGGTCCATGATGCCCTTCACGATGAGCTTTCGGTCCCAGATGCGCCGCAGCCACCGCACATGGTCCCAGCCGAGTGTCTGGTCGAATTGCTCGGACACCCAGTGGGCCAAGGAGGAGGCATCGCTCACCCCCTCCACATGGCCGACGATGTTGCGGAAGGTACGCCGCTCGGTGCGCGCCATGTTCAGGCACCAGCGCGGCTTGGTGGCGAGGTTGACGAGATTGCGAAGCGTGGGGCGCGGCGGGGTCGAGAGCCCATTCTTGATGTCGAGGTGGCGCTGGCCCTGCACGGGCAGGTCCATGGTAAGCACCAACGCCGAGCAACCGGCATCGCGGGCGCGGGCGACGAGCCGTTCCATGAAGGCGCGATCCTTCATCAGATAGAGCTGGAACCAGAAGGGGCGCGAGGTGTGGGCGGCCACGTCCTCGATGGAGCACACGCTGACGGTGGACAGGATGAAGGGCACGCCGAACCGCTCGGCGGCGCGCGCGGCGAGAATCTCCCCGTCCGCCCACTGCATCCCCGCAAGACCGGTGGGGGCGAGCGCCACCGGCATGGCGACGTCCTCGCCCAGCATGCGGCTGGAGAGATTGCGCCGGGAGATGTCGATGCCGACGCGCTGGCGAAGGCGAATGGCGGCAAGGTCTTCCTCATTCGCCCGATAGGTCGCACCGGTCCAGGAGCCGCAATCCACGTAATCGTAGAACATGCGCGGCACCCGCCGTTCGGCGAGGCGGCGCAGATCCTCGATGGAGGTGATGGGGGCGTGCGTGGATGCCACTGGATCCGTTCCTGGCCGTTTTCCTGCGGGTTTCACCGCGGCGTTGCCCGCAGCGCGAGATGGCATCTTGATAAAACGTACTTTAAATCCAAAGTACGCTTTATGGAAGTGCCATCGGAACGGGATTGTCAAGGGCCGCGGCTTGCCCACGGTCGGTACGCCGGCTAGGTGACAGGGCGCGCCGCGCGCATGCGAAGGGCAAGGAATGGGCGATGAGGTGAGGACCCGCCAAGCGGATGCGGAGACAGGCTCGTCCCTGCGCGACCGCGTCATTCAGCGCATCCGTGACATGATCGCGGAAGGGGAGATCCGGCCGGGCGAGCGGCTCCTCGAGGCGGAGATCGTCCGGGCCTTCTCCGTCAGCCGCTCCCCGGCGCGCCAAGCCCTCGACGCGCTTCAGAAGGAAGGGCTCGTGGAGGCGCTGCCCGGGCGGGGCTACCGCGTCTGCGGACGGCTGGAAAACGGCGTTGAGACGGCGTTCGCCGCGCTCGCGCCCGTCGACATGTCCGCGCCCCGCCAATGGGAGCGCATGTACGAGGAGGTGGAGCAGGAGCTGTTCATCCGCACGTTGTTCGCCTCGGTGCGCGTGAGCGAGCAGCGCCTCGCCGAGCATTTCGGCGTCAGCCGGACCGTCACGCGCGACCTTCTGGCCCGCATGCACGGTGTAGGCCTCGTCGGCAAGGACAATGCCGGCCACTGGATCGCCGAGAAGATGACGCCGGACCGCATCCGGCACCTTTACGAGCTGCGCTGCATCCTGGAGCCGCTGGCCCTGCGCGAGGCTGGGCCGCTGGTGCCGCGAGCGCTGCTTGATGAGATGCGCGCGCGCATTTTTGCGACCCGCGCCGAGAACCCCATCAGCAGCGCAAAATTTGATGAAGTGGAGACCGATCTCCACATCACGATTCTCGGTTTCGGGCCGAACAAGGAGATCATGCGCGCATTGAAGCGCACGCATCTGCTGTTCGGCCCGACGCGCTACCTGTTCGATCCCGTGCTGGGAATCCCGATGGATCTGATCGGGGCCGCCCTCGATGAGCATCTTGAGATCGTCGACCTGATGCTTGAGGAACGGAGCGACCTCGCAGCGCAAGTACTTGAAGCCCATCTGAAGAACGCCGTGGAACGTTGGCTGCGGCGCTTCGAGATCACGGCGGCCGTCCAGCCCTTCGCCCTGCCGTCCTATTTGCAGCCGCTGTCAGATTGACCGTCTGCTTCGCGGCGCGGGCTCAAGGTCAGCTCCTGGCGCTCCGCACGCTGACGCCAACCTCTTCGCGACCGGCTCTTATGGCATTAACGTAAATTGCGGCTGCTCCTCGGCAGGAAGATGCCACGCCCACCAGTCCGAGCGCCGGAGGCGCTTGCCGCCTTCGCGGGCGATCTGGAAGTTGCCGGGTTTTTGGCATGGTGACGGGACCTACGCGTCAACCTTAGGTCTTGGACGAGCTGAGGTCGCGAAACGGCAGCGCTGACTTGGTGGTGCGTCGAGGGGGTAATGTCCATTTTCTGTCTCCTCCCAACATCCGTTCCTGCCGCCACCAAGCCGGGCACTGACAAGCCTGCGTGCTCTTCCGCGGATTTCCCACGTCGCGTTTACACCTCAAAATTCAGCCGTTACGCCATTAACGCCTGATACGTGGCATCAGGCCCTCCGGGACATGTCTTCTCTTCCGCTGCCTCTTCACCAGGGGGCTGACGGACCGAGCTGCATGCGATAAGACCGTCTGCATTCCACACTTTCGGAGCGTCTCTCTTCAATAAATACCTGCCTAAGCAACCGGCGCCGCCGGTCATCATCTATGCCATCCGCCTTCGTTTCGAATGTGGCTGGCACATAAGCTCCGCTCCCGGAGATATCGAGCAAATTGCCGACTGGTACCGCCGCGGCGGCCATGACGTTGACGAGATCCGCCAACTTGGCGCGCCCCTCGAAGAGGGGGATGGCCTCGCAGCTCGTTGGCGTGCGCATTCATTGGGCTGGTGGGAAGATCCACTATGCCAGGTCTGGCGCGCACCGGACGAACCCATTCAACAGCCGTTCGGCGATCCGACGTCGTTCGAGACGCTCGCGGTCGCATTCGAGCCACCCGAAGCGGGCTGGATCGACTTCGTGCTCGCGTCCTACAGGCAGGTCGCGCTTATCCGCATCAGCTATCTCTACAGTTCTGGCGCCGAGATCGTTGCTTGGCTTGAAGAGGTGGCGCGCGGCGGCTTTCCGCGGTTGGCAATCAGCGAAGAGGGATCCTTCGGCGAGCTTCACCTTTTCCCGGGAGATCGATTTCCCCCCAGCGTCACCTGGCAGCCGCCGCGCCGCGACCATGTCAGGCTCTGCGTGATCCTTCGATACATTGTGGGCGCAGAGCTGAAGCTCGATGTGGTGATGCCGCGCAAGGCCTTGGTGCGGGCGATCTATCGGGCGTGGCTCGCCTGCCATGACGACGATCCCGTGCGCTTTCTGGATCAATGGAGCCGCTTCGGGCACGATGACGATATGCCCGATGTTCCCTTCGCGCGCTCTGCGTTTCTTGAAGAATGGCTCGGCATTCCATCGCGCCCGACGCTCTGAAAAACTGCCAATCATTTGCCCAATCCGATTCTTGAAAACAGCAAACGGCCAGGAGGCTCCCACCACACCACACCGCACGCCGGTCACCGGCAAAACTCTTATCGCCTAGGGCTTTGAGCCCGGACCTCATTTCCGCAAGCTTCTCGCCAAGGCGACCGAGATGGACGCCAATAGGGAAGACGAGGCCTCCATCAAGCTGGCGCTTGCGGGGCTTCTGCCGCCCCTTCAGATCCTCTCTCGGCGACCGTCCGGCCGCTATACGCTCGCGATCCATGCTGAAACTCCGGAGGAAGAAGCGAACATCGCGTTCGTCCGGGCACACATGGACGAACTGATGAAAACGCCCGTGCTTGAGCATGGCGCGGTGATGCCGGATGCCTGTCCCGCCGGCACTGCATCGGGGACGATTCCTGTCGGCGGGGCGGTCATCAGCCGGGCGATTCACCCCGCCTTCCATTCAGCGGATATCTGCTGCTCGCTCCATGCCACGCTCTATCGCGCGCCTGACGTGCCGATCCGAGCGATCATGGATGCGATCCAGTGTTCGACCCGCTTCGGCCCGGGCGGGCGAAGGCCGGACGATTGGGTGGGCGACGGGATTACGCGGGAACTGGAAGAGACGCAGAACCCCTTCTTGAAGGGGCTGGCCCATCGCGCCAAGGCGCAACTGGCGGATTAGGGGGATGGCAATCATTTCGCCTTTGCCGGCGCCCTGTCTGTCACGCAGGGCTTGATCGACACCCTCGCGCGCAATGGGCAGCAAGCGCTTTCTGAAGCTTTGAAGCCTGACGTAAATAAAACCGTCCTTGCCCTGGTCACCCATCATGGCTCACGCGATCTCGGCGCTCAGGTCTATAAGCGTGGTCTTGCAGCGGCCACAGCTCAGTGCGTGCACGTCTCTCCAGACACGCCCGCTCGTCAGGCCTGGCTCGATCCGGACAGCGTCGAGGGTTCGCTTTATTGGGAGGCGCTCGGCTATGTCGCGCGCTGGACCAAGCGAAACCATGCGCTGATCCACGAGAGAACGGCCAGTCGCCTGGGCATTGAGGCGATTGCGGCGTTCGGCAACGCGCACAATTTCGTCTGGAAGCGGGAGGGCCTTTTCTATCACGGGAAGGGCGCGACACCGGCCTGGCGTGATGCGGACGGCCACCCCTTGCTGGGGCTTATTCCCCTGAACATGGTCGCGCCCATTCTCATCACGCTCGGGCGGGACAATGCGGATTCCTGTTCGTTCGCGCCCCATGGCGCCGGCCGCAACATGTCGCGCACGGCATTGCTGAAGAAGCTGGGCATCCATGGTCTGCCGCCGGATCGCTATCATGCCGCCGCTTCAGACATCGTTGCTGCGCAGACGGAAAGTCTCGATGTCCGCTTTTTCTATGGACGGCCCGATCCTTCCGAGTCGCCGCTGGCCTACAAATCGGCGGCCTCGGTGCGGGCGCAGATCGAGCATTATGGCCTTGCCGATGTGATCGCCACCATTGAGCCCTTGGGATATCTGATGGCTGGCGACTACGACAAACCCTGGCAACGCAAGCGCAACCCGGCGGACTAGCTTCTGTCCGATTCAGGCAAAGGCGGGCGAGAAATCGCCCGCCTTTGCCCTCTCAGCTGGGATGCGCATGCCGGACGAACTGAAACTTCATTTTTCGGTCACCGTGGCTCGCTCTCCCGAAACGAGCGACGAGCCCTTCGGAGATGGACGGTTGGCGCAACCCGTCGGGCGGGCCGGGCACGCAGCCCGTTCACATCATCCGGGTTGGTCACTGCTGGCGTGCGCCTATTTCAACGGGCACGCCATTCACGCGGGCCACGTTCGCGATGACAGGTGCTCCCGACCGACGGTGCCGCAATGCGGTCGGTCTCGCGTCATCCCAAAGTTCCCCCGAGCGCACAGTCAGGTGATTTTGTGGGCTGATTTGTGGGCCGGAATAGCCGGGCGTCAGCCAAGCATATGAAATTAAAGATAATTTTTTAAGGAAGTGGTGCCGGTTGAGGGGATTGAACCCCCGACCTTCGGTTTACAAAACCGCTGCTCTACCGCTGAGCTAAACCGGCTTCAGGCATGACGCCGTCGCCGCCATGCCTACCAGTGACGGGCGGGGCGAACAAGATCCCAAGCGCAACGTCCCCAAGCGCAACATCCCAAACGCAAACGGCCCCGCCTGAGCGGGGCCGTCGCCTGGGAATGGTCGGGGCAGCCGGCCATTCCCCAAAGGCCGACCCAAACAGGCCGGCCGCCGGAGCTCGCGGTTAGTGGGAGTGCCAGTCGTCCAGGTTCCGGTTCTTGGTTTCCGGGACGAACAGCAGACCGATCACGAAGGTCATCAAGGCGATGACGATCGGGTACCAGAGGCCGTAATAGATGTCGCCGGTGGCCGCCACCATGGCGAAGGCGGTTGCCGGCAGCAGGCCGCCGAACCAGCCGTTGCCGATGTGGTAGGGCAGCGACATCGAGGTGTAGCGAATGCGGGTGGGGAACAGTTCCACCAGCGCCGCCGCGATCGGCCCGTACACCATGGTCACGAAGAGCACGAGCACGAACAGGATGCCGATGACCGCCGCCGGTTGTGGGCGGAAGATGTCGAACGGATGCGCCATCTTGACGATGTTCGCATCACCCGCCTTGGGGTAGCCCGCCGCCTGCAGTGCGGCAGTGGTGGTCTTGGCGAAGTCCGGCCCGAAGGGGACCACCGTATCGTTCACGCGGACCGAGACCGGGGTTCCGGCCGGGGCCGACTCGGTCGAATAGCGCACCGAGGATTTGGCGAGGAAGTCACGCGCCAAATCGCAGGGGGCGGTATAGACACGGGTTCCCACCGGGTTGAAGAGGCTGCCGCAGCCCGCGGGATCGGCGACCACGGCGACTTTCACCGACGTGACCGCTTTTTCCAGCGCCGGATTGGCCGCTGAGGTGATCATGTTGAACAGCGGGAAGTAGCACGAGGCGGCGATCAAGCAGCCGGCGAGGATGATCGGCTTGCGGCCGATCTTGTCCGAAAGCCAGCCGAAGAACACGAAGAAGCCGGTGCCGAGCACGAGCGACCAGGCAATCAGCAGGTTGGCGGTGTAGCCGTCCACCTTCAGGATCGATTGCAGGAAGAACAGGGCGTAGAATTGACCCGTGTACCACACCACGCCCTGGCCGGCGGTGAGGCCGAGCAGCGCGATGATGACGAACTTCAGGTTCCGCCATTCGCCGAAGGCTTCCGAAAGCGGGGCCTTGGAGCCCGTGCCTTCTTCCTTCATGCGCTTGAAGGTGGGGGATTCGTTCAGGGTCAGACGGATCCAGACCGACACGCCGAGCAGGGCGATGGAGATCAGGAACGGAATGCGCCAGCCCCAGGCCGCGAAGTCGGCTTCGCCCACCACCGAACGGGTGACGAGGATGACGATCAGCGACAGGAACAGGCCGAGCGTGGCGGTGGTCTGGATCCACGAGGTGTAGAAGCCGCGCCGGCCCTGCGGCGCATGCTCGGCCACATAGGTGGCCGCGCCGCCGTATTCGCCGCCGAGCGCGAGGCCCTGGGCCAGACGCAGGGCGATCAGGATGACCGGAGCCGCGAAGCCGATGGTGGCTGCATTGGGCAGAATGCCGACGATGAAGGTCGACATGCCCATGATTAGGATGGTGACGAGGAAGGTATATTTGCGGCCGACGAGGTCGCCGAGCCGGCCGAACACAAGGGCGCCGAAGGGGCGGACCAGGAAGCCGGCGGCAAAGGCCAGCAACGCGAAGATATCGCGCGTCGCGGGCGGATAGGCGCTGAAGAATTGAGCGCCGATGATGGTCGCGAGCGAACCATAAAGATAAAAGTCATACCATTCGAAAACCGTGCCCAGGGACGAGGCGAAGATGACCTTCTTCTCCTCCCGAGTCATCGGCACGGCCTTCGCGGCGGGCCCCGCAGTGGTGACAGTCATGAAGTTTTCCTCCCTCAAGGATCGGTGCGCTCCCCCAAAAGAGAAGCGGATCTCATGGCACGGGCGCCGCGCGACCGGGCAATCCTTGCGGGAATAGCAACCACGCTCCGGCCTGCGGCCGAAGCGGGTGTCTCCTCCAGGTCTTGCCTTTCCGCGTCATTGAACGCGCGGATTGAATCGAGCGGACGCCGAAGCGCCGTGGAGGAAAGATGAACGAGCTTGATCGGCCTTGCGATTGGCAAATGGTCTTAGC
>NZ_JBAFWT010000072.1:0-12252 GCF_043195195.1 Roseixanthobacter psychrophilus | reverse complement strand
CGGCCTCGGACGCGGCCTCGTCGAGGCCGGCGAGCAACGGCATCACCTGCGCATGGAAGCGTCGTCCCTCTTCCGTCAGGCTGACCTCGCGCGGGTTGCGGTCGAACAGCCGCACGCCGACCCGGGCCTCCAGCCGCGCGACGGCCCGGCTCACCCCGGAAGGCGTCAGGCCCAGCATTTCGGCGGCGCGGGCGAAATTGCCCGCCTCGGTGACCGCGGCCATGACGCCCACTCCGGTCAGCAGCCGCGTGTCGAACACCATGCCCCGCGCGCTCCGCCTCATGCATTGCAGTGATTTTTAATCAACATAACACTGATAGTAATGCGCGTGAATCATCTCAGGGTGCGGCGTACATCTCGATCACGGAACGGGGCGGCGGAATGGTGCCGCCCCACATCGAAATTCCCTCGATTCGGAAAAGAGTTGGCCATGAAAATCATGGCAGCGTCTCCTGGGCCGGCCTGCTCAACTGCTATTTCTGGATCGACCCGGTGAAGCACGTCACCGGCGCGCTCTTCACCCAGATCCTGCCCTTCTACGACGAGCGGGTGGTCGCCCTGTACGGCGCCTTCGAGCGCGAACTCTATGCCGGCCTGACCTGAGCCGCGCAATCCTCAACTCCACCGGAGAACCACCATGTATGCCATCACCGGAATCACCGGCAAGGTCGGCGGCGCGCTGGCGCGCAGCCTGCTCGCCGATCATCTGTCCGTTCGGGCCGTGCTGCGCGATGAGGCTAAGGCGGCCGAGTGGCGCGCCAGAGGCTGCGACGTCGCCATCGCCGACATGGACGATGCGGCAAGCCTTGCCGCCGCCTTCAGGGACGCCGAGGGCGTCTTCATCCTGCCGCCGTCGGAATTCGACCCGGAGCCCGGATTTCCCGAAGCCCGCCGCGTCATCGACGCCGTGACGGAGGCGCTCGGCGAGGCCCGCCCGGCCAAGGTCGTGTGCCTGTCCACCATCGGCGCCGACGCGCCCCATGAAAACCTGCTGACCCAGCGCACGCTGCTGGAGGAGGCGGTGGGCGCACTCGGCCTGCCGGTCACCTTCCTGCGGCCCGGCTGGTTCATGGAGAATGTGCAATGGGACGTCCCCGCCGCGCGCGATGAGGGCGTGCTGCGCAGCTTCCTGCAGCCCGCCGACAAGCCGTTCCCCATGATCGCGACGCAGGATGTCGGCCGCACCGCCGCCCGCCTGCTGCGCGAGGACTGGAGCGGAACGCGTGTCGTCGAGCTGGAAGGCCCCGCCCGCGTCTCGCCGAATGACATAGCGAGCGCCTTCGCCGCCGCGCTGGGACACCCAGTGTCGGTCGAGATCGTGCCGCGCGAGACTTGGGAGGGCCTCTTCCGCGCCCAGGGCACCCGCAACCCGCAGCCCAGAATCCGCATGATCGACGGCTTCAATGAAGGCTGGATCGACTTTGCCGATCAGGGCCGGGCGGCGCGGAAGGGGTCCATCACGATTGAAAGAGTCATCGCCGGGCTGGTGCAGGCCAGTAGCGGTAAGGCCGATGCGTGAGCTCCGGCTCCGCAGGCATCAATAGGAGAAGATCATGGAGACCATCACCACTCAGGGCGTCGCGATCCCCCGTCTCGGTTTCGGCACATTCCGCATGCCGGGCACCGACGCCCAACCCGTGGTCGAGAGCGCGCTCGCGCTCGGCTACCGGCACATCGACACGGCGGCGATGTACGAGAACGAGGCCGCCGTCGGCGCCGCCATCGCGACTTCCGGCGTTGCTCGGGACGAACTGTTCGTCACCACCAAGGTCTGGCACGACCAGCTCGCACCGGAGGCGTTGCATCGGACCTTCGACGCCAGCCTGCGCAAGCTCGGCCTCGATCATGTGGATCTCTACATGATCCACTGGCCCGCGCGGGACATGGACATGGCGGCGACGCTGGAAGCACTGATGTCGCTGCGCGAACGTGGCCTGACGCGGGCGATCGGCGTGTGCAACTTCAACCTGCCGATGCTTCGCCGCGCCCTGGAAGAGATCGGCGCGCCGATCGCGAGCGTGCAGCTGGAATATCACCCCTTCCTGTCGCAGGCGCCGATGCTGGCCTATCTGAGGGAGAAGGGCATTCCGCTGACCGCCTATGCCCCGCTCGCGCAAGGGCGGGCGGCCAACGATCCGACGCTTGCCGCGCTCGGCGCCAAGCATGGCTGCAGCGCCGCGCAAATGGCCATCGCCTGGCTGCTGGACCAGCCGGGCGTTGCGGTGATCCCGAAAGCTGCCCGTCCCGAAAGCCAGCGGGCCAATCTCGATGCGCTCGCTGTCCGGCTCGACGAAGAGGATCGCGCCGCCATCGCCGCGCTCCCGAAGGACCAGCGCTTCGTGCGCCCGCCGTTCGCGCCGGATTGGGACGCGACGGCGTAGGCAATATGGACCGAGAGCGCCAAGAGCGGAAATTCGCTGCTCTCCCCATTAGGACATTCATCACGGGCTATCCGACCGGCAATGCTGGCCCGTCGCCATCAAATTTCCAGCTGTTCAGACAGCACAAGCGCATCGTCCACCTGGATGCCGAGCGAACTGTGCTTTCCAGCTTTCCGTGTCCGAGAAGCAACTGGCAGGCTCAGATTTCCCGTCTTCTTGTAGATCAGCACCGCCTTCGTACGTCGAAGACTATGAGTTCCGTAGGCCGTTTCGAGGTTAATCATACGCACCCACTTATCGACCAGTGGCGCGTACTGACGCGTACTGATGTGGCGAGCTGGCGCGCTTCAACTCGTAACTAGCCAGTCGTCGGGGCGACCTCGATAACGGAAATTCACTCCGGCCGGACACACGGATACTCTCACTGGTAGCTTTCTCAGAACCTCAAAGTAAAGCTGCCCTTGAGCATGTTGTTGGTTTCGGTCTCGGCGAGTTGTCCGGCATAGAAGACGGAGAGCGAGGCATTGGCGGAAACCGCCATATCGAGCCCGGCTTCGATCAGGGCCGCGTCGCTGGCGATGGGCGCACCGGAAACCGCAAAAGGCAGGCCGCCCGGAGCGAAGGCAAACAGCGTTTCGGGCGTCGTGTTGAAGGCGTGCTGCCAGGCCAGGGTGCCCTGGAAGACGGTGGGGATGGGGCCGAGGGGGAGGCGCATGCTCATGCGGGCGCCCAGGGTGGAATAGGTCACCCCTTCGCTGCCGCCATCGGAGGTCAGCGCCGCAGGACCGCCGGTTTCGGTGAAATCGCTGAGGTTCACGTTGACATAAGCGAGGCCCGCGAACGGCTCGACATCCAATTGGGCGAAGGAGAGCCCATAGCCCACCTCGCCGAACACCTGTCCCGTGCGCGCCGAGGTGTCGGCGGTGAGCGCATCGAAGAATCCGGGGAAGACGACGCTTCGGCTGGCGTTGATGTCCGCCCAGCTATAGGCGCCGCCAAAACGCGCGCCCAAGGACCCGAAGGTCGTCCCGCCATAGATCGCCACATGGGCATTGTCGCTGGAGAAAGACGAGGAGCGGGCCTCTACCTGGTAAATGGAGGAGGAGTAGCCCGCCGCGAAGCCGAGCCGCCCGTCGCCCATGCTTCCCGAGAAGGTGCGGTCATAGCCGACGATGACGCCCGCCGTGTCGCCAGAAATGGTGGCGGCATTCCCGTTGCCGTCGATCCGACCCCAGGCGCCGAAGCCCTGGGCCCAGAAGGCATTGGGTGTGCCCGGCACATCGAACACGTCGGCGCCGGCCGAGCCCTTCATGGCGTAAGCCAGCGGCGCGCTTGAAGGGGCCACCACGGGCATTCGAGCGCGGTCCAGGACTGCCCGGCGCAGGATCAGGCTCTCCTGCTGCAGCACCGACATGGCCGAGGGATAGACCTCGCCGCCAAGCGCGTTGAACGCCTGCCGGGCTCCTGCGACGCTCGTCTGCGACACCACCCCGTTATAGAGCGCATTGCCCTGGCGCAGCGCCTCCACCGCAGCGGCGGTGGCCATCTGATTGGTCGTCACCGCCACGCTGGGGAACGGAACCTCGTTGCGCACCACGTTCAGATAGACGTCGGCGGCCTCATAGCTGAGGGCGAGGTCGATGAAGGGGAGATCCTGGGTCAGCGTGCCGAAGGTGCCTGAGACCCCGTCCTGGGCGGTGAGGATGGTGTAGCGGGTGCCCGGCAGATAGCTACCCGGCTCCTTGGTGACGGAGACCATGGCCTCGTTCAGCGTCGCCGTCCCGATGACCGTGAGGAGGTCGGACTGGCCGGCGGAATTAATCTCCAGCGCATAGGTGGAGCCGGCGGCGAAGGTGAGCGGCCCGTTCACCGTAAGCGTGCCGATGGAATTACCCGGCGCGATGGTGCCGCCCGCCGCCACCGTGGTCGCACCCACGGTTCCGTTGCCCTTCAGCATGCCGCCGGAGCGCACGTTCACGCTGCCGCCCAGGATGCCGTTCACCGAAAGCGTGCCGTCCACGGTGACGGAGCCGGCGAAGGCGGAGCTGTCGCCGGCGAGGCTGATGAGCCCGCCGCCGGTATAGGTCAGGGAGCCGGTCCCGCTGAGCGGGCCCGAGGTCGTCGCGTTGCCCGAGGCGAGGCCGAAGGTGACATCGCCTGACAGCACCAGGGCGTTCGCGATGTTCACGCCATCGGCGAGGCCAAGAATGGTCCCGCCGAAAAGTGAGATGGCCCCGGCTCCCGCCGCCCCCGAGCTGGCCAGCTCCAGCGTGCCCGCCGAAACCGTCGTTCCTCCCGTATAGAGGTTGGTCCCGGTGAGGGTTTGGCTCCCGCCCGCGAGCACCAGGGCGCCGCTGCCGGAAATGACGCCGGAGAAGCTGCCGGAGGCGTTGGTCAAGGTGAGGGCCTGCCCACCTAGCGCCACGCTCCCCATGCCGCTGAGGCTCTGGATCGACGCGCCCGCGTTGGTGCCCGAAATGTCGAGCGCCCCGTTCGCCACGACACCGCTCGATGCGGCGATGCTGCCCGCCCCGGAGAGCGCAAGCGTGCCGGTGGCGATGGTGGTGGCTCCGCTATAGGTGCTGACGCCGGAAAGGGTCTGCGTGCCCCCTTGCACGGTCAGGCCGCCGCTGCCGGAGATGGCGCCGGCGAACGTCCCGGATGCCTGGGTCAGGGTCAGCGTCTGCCCGCCCAGGGCCACCGCGCCGGTCCCCGACAAAGCCTGGATGGAGGCCCCGGCGGTGGTGTCGGAAATGTCGAACGTACCGCTCACCGCGACGCCGCTCGATGCGGCGATGCTGCCCGCCCCGGTCAACGCCAGCGTGCCGCTGGAGACGGTGGTGGCGCCCGTATACGTATTCACCCCGCCGAGGAGGAGCGTGCCAGCCCCTGTCTTGATCAGCGCTCCCGCACCAGAGATCAGCCCGGACCAAGTGAGGGCGGTGCCGCCTGCCGTGTCGAAGGTGCCGTTGCCGGGGATGGGGTCGCCGGTCGAGGTGACGGTGGGCGCGTTGAGGGTGACGTTCCGCACGCTGGTGAAGCTCGCCGCGGTGGCGAGCGTGCCGCCGTTGAAGGTCAGCGCGCCGGAGGCGGCGCCGAGATTGGCGTCGGAGGTGACCTGCACCGTGCTGTCGTAGAGCGTCGTGCCGCCTTGATAGGTGTTGCTGCCCGAGAGCACCAGCGTTCCCGAGCCGAGGATCAGCCCGCCCGCGCCGGAGATTGTGCCGGCAAGGGTGAGCGCGGTGTCGTCGCCCACATTGATCATGCCGGTGGAAGCGAGCACGACGCTGCGGGCGCTGGTGAAGCTCTCCGTGGTCTCCAACTCGCCGCCGGCAAAGGTCAGGGAGCCGGAGGCGGCGCCGAGAGCGGCGTCGGAGGCGATCTCCAACGTCCCCGCCTGGATGACCGTGCCGCCCTGGTAGGTGTTGGCCCCCGAGAGCACGATGGTGCCCGCACCGATCTTGGTGAGCGCCCCCGTACCTGTGATCGGCGCGGAAACGGTGGCGGTGGTGTCCTCGCCCTCCGCCCACAGCCGCCCGCCGGCGCCGAGGTCGAGCACGCCTGCCATCCCCGCCTGCACCTGGTAATTCGCAGTTAGGAACTCCAGCGTGCCGAATGTCTGTGTCCCGTCCACATAGACGATGCCTGCCGGGCCGTCGAACACGCCGGTCTGGCCCGCCCAGACAGCATAGCCCCCGTTCACCCCCAGCCAGGGATTGCCAGAGGTCCAGTTGCCGCCGCCGCCGCGCGTCGTGCCGTTCCCGGTCCAGTATTGCACGCTGGTGTCCAGCGTGGTCGCCACCACGTCCAGCGCGGTGGCCTGGGCGTCGATCTGAAAGCTGTAGCCGGAGGGCGTTTGCCCCAGGACGAGGCCATTATCGGTCAGCGTGCCGCCGGAGGTGAAGACCCGGTAGACGCCGGCCCCGTAGCCCGGCGCGCTTTCCAGGTTAAGGGTGCCGTTCACCGTGGCATTGCCGGTAACGGTGAAGATGCTTGCGGCGGGAACCGGCGACAGCAGGTTGATGCTGGCGATCGCTCCCGGGTCCATCATCAGGGAACCCATGCTGAGGCCGCCGATGTTGGAGCCCTGCGTGGTCCAGCCGAGGGTGCCGCCGGAGGCCACGCTCACCGTGCCGCCGATGGCGCCGCCCGCTCCCTCCAGCGTCGCCCCCGACGCCACCGCGACATCTCCGCCGAGCCGGCCTGCCGTCGTCCCGCCGCGATTGCTGACATAGAGGATGCCGGTCTCGATCTGGGTGGTGCCGAGAAAGCCGCTGCTGTTGCCCGTCAGGGTGAAGGCTTCCGCCCCCTGCTTGATCAATGTCCCGCTACCCGAGAGGGCACCCGCGAACTCAAGGAAGCTGTTCTGCTGAACCACCGTCAGGGTCTTGGTTCCGAGCGCCACTGTCCCGCTCGTGGAGGTGCCCGACAGATTGTTGACGGTCGCCCCGGACATGGTGCCGGAAATATCGAAGGTCCCGTCCACCACGACCCCCGACGAGACGGCGATGCTGCCTGATCCCGCCAACCCCAGCGTTCCCGCGGAGATGGTGGTCGCGCCCTGATAGGTATTGATGCCGGTAAGCTCAAGCCTGCCGCTGCCGGACTTGATGAGATTTCCGGAGCCCGAAAGGACACCGTTGTAAATAGAATTGAAGTCCTGATTGACCGTCAGCGTGGTGGTGCCGAGCGCGATATTGCCGCCGCTGCTTCCCCCGCCCGCCAGTCCGCCAATGGTTGCGCTGAAGCCGTTGACATCAAGGGTCGCGTCGGCCGCGTCCGCAAGGCTCACGGCTGAAAATTCAAGTGCGTTGGCACCGCCGAGCCGCACCGTCCCCTCGGCGATCGTCGTCGTTCCGGAGAAGGTGTTGCTCCCCGCCAGCGTCAGCATGCCGGACCCGGTCTTCCTGAGGCCGCCGGTTCCGGAAAAGACGCCTGAATACGTCGCGCTGGTGGTCTGGTTGACCGTCAGTATCTCGGCGCCGAGGGAGGTGATGTTACCGCCATTGCTGCCACCGCCGCTCAGCGTGCCCACGGATTGACTGAAGCCGTTCAGATCGAAGACGGCGCCGCCGGCGTCGGCCAGAGTGAGGGCAGAGGTGGCGGAAATCACATCGGCCGCCCCGGCGCGTAGCGTGCCCCCATCGATCGTCGTGGTGCCGGTGTAGGTGTTAGCGCCGGAAAGGACGAGGGTTCCGGCACCGTCTTTGCTTAAGTCGCCGGACCCGAGAGAGATGACGCCCGCGACAACGGTATTGCCCGCGCCTCCCACCGTCAGGTCCAAATTGCTGGAGGAGATGGCGCTTGCATTGGACAGAACCAGAATGTCGGCGTCCGTATTAATCCTTGTGGCCGAGCCCAAAGTGATGGCGCCGCCATAGATATTGTTTCCAGAAATGCTCCGCAGGGCACCGCCGCTGGAAATGCCGGTGCCGTTCAGGGTCAGCGCCTCGGCGCCGACCACGATGCCCCCCAGGATTTCCAGGGCCGCACCGGCGGTGACCGATGTTCCCGCGGCGGCGGTGCCGAGGGCCGCCGCATTGACGATAAGGAGGGCACCGGCACTGACGGTTGTGCTGCCGGTATAGGTATTGGCACCGATCAATGTCAGGGTTGCGGTGCCGGCCTTCGTCAGCGAGCCGCTGCCCGAAATCTCGCCCGCATAGATGTCTGCCGTCGTCTGATTCACGGTCAGCGCTGCGCCGCCGAGCGCGATGTTACCGCCACTGCTGCCGCCACCGCTGAGCGAACCGATCGACTGATTGAAGGTGTCCAGATCGAAGACGACGCCGCTGGTATTGCTCAGAACCACGGCGGACCCGGAGGCGATCACATCGGCCGCCCCGGCCCGCAGGGTTCCCCCGTTGATCGTCGTGGCGCCGGTATAGGTGTTGGCACCCGACAGGATCAGAACCCCGGAACCGGTCTTGGTCAGCGTGCCCGTGCCGCTGCCGATGGCGCCGGAGATCGTCGTGTTGCCGCTGCCACCAACCGTCAGGCCGAAGGCGCCGGTGATGCTGTTCGACAGCGTCAGCGTTCCCGCAGCGCTGGCAATGAGCGTGTCGGAGCCGAGCGTGATGGCACCGCCATAGGTGTTGGCCGCGGAGACGTTGCGCAGGGCACCGGTGCCGGCAATACCCATGCCGTTCAGGGTCAGCGCCTCGGCGCCGACGGTGATGCCGCCTTGGATTTCCAGTGCCGCACCTGAGGTGACGGATGTTCCTCCGGCGGCGGTGCCGAGGGCCGTCGCGTCACGGATATTGAGTGTGCCGGCGCTGATCGTCGTGGCGCCGGTGTAGGTGTTCGCGCCGGAAAGGACGAGGGTGCCGGCGCCGTCCTTGCTCAAGCCGCCGGACCCGAGAGCGATGACGCCCGAGACAACGGTATTGCCAGCGCCTCCCACCGTCAGGCCCAAATTGCTGGAGGAGATGGCGCTTGGATTGGAGAGAACCAGAGTGTCGGCGTCGGTATTGATCCTCGCTGCCGAACCGAGCGTGATGGCACCGCCATAGGTGTTGTCCCCGGAGACGTTTCGCAGGGCACCGCCGCTGGAAATGCCGGTGCCGTTCAGGGTCAGCGCCTCGGCGCCGACCACGATGCCGCCCTGGATTTCCAGCGCCGCACCGGAGGTGACCGATGTTCCTGCGGCGACGGTGCCGAGGGCCGTCGCGTTGCGGATATTGAGGACGCCGGCGCTGACGCTTGTGTTGCCGGTATAGGTACTGGTTCCGGTCAATGCCAGGGTTGCGGTGCCGGCCTTCGTCAGCGAGCCGCTCCCCGAAATCTCGCCCGCATAGATATCCGCCGTCGTCTGGTTCACGGTCAGCGCTGCGCCGCCGAGCGTGATGTTGCCGCCACTGCTGCCGCCCCCGCTGAGCGAACCGATCGATTGGTTGAAGTTGTTCAGATCGAAGATGACACCGCTGGTGTTGCCGAGGACCAAGGCGGAACTGGCCGCGATCACGTCGGTCGCCCCGGCCCGCAAGGTTCCCCCGTTGATCGTCGTGGTGCCGGTGTAGGTGTTGGCACCGGAGAGGATGGTCACTCCAGGTCCGTTCTGGTTGACGCCGCCGGAACCGGCGATGACGGTCGAGAACGTGTAGCTGCCGTCCGACTGGTTGAAATTGATGGTGCCGTTATTCGTCACACTCGAGAGGCCGGTGATCGTGCCCGCGCTTGCGCCCCCTGCAAACAGCACTCCCCAGATTGAAGGTGCCGCTGGGATTGATCGTGAACGTCGCGCCGCTCCCGAAATCCAAAGCGCCGTTCAAATTTAATACACCCGCACCGCCCGTGCCGCCGGCGCCGCCGGTGCCATTGCCGCCGTTCGCTCCGCCGAGGATGAGCTGACCATTCGCTCCGATTGTAACAGCAGCGCTGCTGCTCACCGTGAGACCGCCCGCGCCACCACTGCCGCCGGCCCGGCCTCCATAGTAATTGCCACCGCCACCGCCACCGCTGCCGCCGACCAGCAGCGTCTCTGTCACCATGAGGTGGCCGCCATTGAGAACAGAAACGGTGCCGTCGCCCCCAGTACCACCAGAAATGGTGTCGCTGGCGCCACCACCCGCCCCACCGATCAGCAAGGACCGGCTGACAGTCAGCTGAGCGCCATTGATGGTCAGTTCGCCGCCTGTCCCGGCACCACCCCCGTTTTCGCGACTGGCACCTCCGCCTCCGCCGCCAATCCCAACGAAGTCGTAAGTCAGTGGAGAGCTGATTGTCCTCTGGCCGCTGGCCTCTGTCGTAGTCGCACCATTGGTTCCGTCGGCCCCGTTGCCGGCGTTCCCGCCGTAGGGGTCGTAGGCGCCGCCGCCGCCACCGCCGTTACGTCCTCCATTACCGGCACCTCCGTTGGCGGTGCCGCCATTGGCGCCGATGCCGCCGCCGCCGCCGCCACCATAATAATAGCCGCTGCCGCCACCGCCGCCGACATTCCCATCTCCGCCGGCGGGGGCATCGCCGCTCCCCGCCCCGCCAGCTGCGCTGCTGGGGCTGCCGCTCCCGCCAGCGCCACCGACATCTCCAGATCCCCCCACACCGCCGCCGATGCCGCCGCCGCCACCGCCGCGATCGCCGCCACCGCCACCGCCGATGCCGCCGTCGCCGCCCGCCCCGTGTTGACTATCCGTACCGCCTTGGCCCCCTGAGCCGACCAGGAGGTTGTCGGCCCAGGCTGCCTCCGTCGCGGCAGCCAGCGCCAGGGCCGACACGCCCGCAAGCGCCAATTGGCGCAGCACGGCGCCTTGCTTCGATCCGAACATGCTCATTCTGCAAGGCCCCCAACCCGGCAAAGTATCTGCAGCTCAAAAGGTCGTCTTTTGCTTCGGCCCGCCCCAATAGGGTTCACGGCCGCACAATGGCGTCATCAAGAGGCTCCCGCCGCCCGACAGCCCCGCCAAACGCTCTGTTGTGTGACGATCTTTCCCAGCCCAACGTCCTCCGACGCACTGCCTCTGCGCCGGAATCACAGTTGTGCAAAATAGCCGCGAAGCTTTCGCCTCTCCTATCCTCTAAACAGAGGGGGCGTTGTCCGGGCCGAGCCGGTCATCCACGGCTGTTCAGCCACAGGCTCATCAGCTCGGCACGGCTGCGGACGCCGAATTTGCGGAAGATGGCCGTCACATGCTGATGAACCGTAGAGGCGGCGATGCCCTTCTGGCGGGCGATCTCCTTTTCCGGCGCCTTGGTAAGCAGCAATTGCAGCACCTCGCGCTCGGTGGAGGTCAAGGGTGTGGACGCCATAAGCAGGCCGCAGCTCAACAGCAGCGACCGATGAAACCACTTGATGCCGCGCAAGGCTCCGGCAAGCAGCGCGATCTCCTCGTCTGTGAAGGTCCTGGCCGAGTAGAAGCCGAAATGGGACTCGCAGTCGTCGTTGAACGGAAAGGCGACAAAGACAGCGTCATGGGTGCCCACCGAGCCGTAGTGGCGTGCGTAGAACGCCGTGTCGAACCATTCGGGCGGCAGCTCCCGGCGGAAGGAATAGGTCCGGAACGTGCCGACGGCCCGCATCGGCAGCAGAAAGGAAGGGTCGATCTCGCGGCGGTCCCAGACCTGGAGGATTTCCTTGAAATGCCCTTCCTCGGGAAGCGGCTCGACGGCGCGCAGCGCTCGAACCGCGGCGACCCGCCAGCCCTGAAGCGGATCCTCGGTCTTTCCCGCATCGAAGCGTATCGCGCCGGCCCAGGTTGCATTCCACGCCCCGACGCGCGCGCAAAGCCGCTCCATCAGATGCGCCGCCGCGCGGTCGGGCTGGCCAGCCTGGAAATCGGAGAGCTCATCCCACAGGCGATATATGTGTTCGCAATGCATGGATTACTCTCTTACCCGCACGCATGCCAGGCGATCAATTGCGATACGCGGCGCGAGCTTGAAAGCAGGTCGATAATTCTTCGATCTGGCGGAGTAGAGAGACTTTTTTTGCTACCTATCACGGCAGCATTTTAGCCAGGCGTGCTCTCTGTCCGACCTGCGCCAAGTGCGGAAGTTGGAGGTCGAGCAGAAACCACATTCCGAAAGGCTATGTTGTTTGTAAAGTTGCGCATTTTGGGGCAGCGCCGTCTTTCAAGTGATTCGTAGAACACGGTCACAAGCACTGCCACGATTGCGCAACACCCTACATGTAGCGGCGGCGCGTTGGTCAAATTCCCCACCAAAGATGAGGACGAAGTTCGGCCTGTAAAAACTGTAGAGCCGTCAGTCGTATACCCTGGAATTGTCAGTTATAATCCGCTGCGGCTCTTCCCATTGAGAATTTGTCTGCAGCATTTGCGCGCCATGATCAAGTTACATCCAATTCCACTATGCCCATCCAGAACATGGAGTTCGCGCCCACATCCACATCGTACTTGCGCGCAAAGGTCAGCTT
>NZ_JBAFWT010000071.1:0-12431 GCF_043195195.1 Roseixanthobacter psychrophilus | reverse complement strand
AGATTCTGGGCCAGGTCGCTGTCGCCGTGCTCATGCGATCCGCTGGAATGGCTGGCCTCGATCGGTGCGTGGTGTCCCTTCCCACCGCTCGATGCCATGGCGCCACTCGCAATGCCCCAGCCCGTGCTTGTCACCGAAAAGGCGAGCACGGTCAGAAGAATCATAAAGGGGCGAAGCGAACGCATCATAGCGGGTCGCAGGATATGGACGTCGCCGGGAATGGCAAGCGCCAATCTTGTCGCTACGGGAGAAGGTCGCTGGATGCGGCCAAAGGATCACAAGAATGTTGACACAAAAAGATCAAGAACGCCTGGCGCGCATTGCAAGTTGATACGGCGCAGGCCACGTTTTTGTGGTGATCTCGTGGCAATTTCTTCCCCAGCGAACTGCCTGGAAAGGAGGAAGGACCAAGCAGTGGGCCGTCTTATTCGCTACTGCGCTGCGCGAAAGCGCGTCTTTCGGGCGGCCAACGAAAAATTGCATCGAGTTTATGTGCCTTGAAACGAAGAACGGCTGGGGTCAACCCGCCAGGAGGAAACAATGAAACACGCTCGCTTTGCCATACTCGCGGGTGCCAGTGCGCTCGCTTTCGTCATTCCGTCCAGCCAAGCTGCAGCACATTCAGTTGCGAACGCGATCGGCGCTGCAGAGATCGCGCGTGTCGTGCAGGGCAAGACCTGTTCGACA
Organism: Roseixanthobacter psychrophilus; assembly: GCF_043195195.1. NCBI lineage: Bacteria > Pseudomonadati > Pseudomonadota > Alphaproteobacteria > Hyphomicrobiales > Xanthobacteraceae > Roseixanthobacter > Roseixanthobacter psychrophilus. The sequence goes on along the minus strand of NZ_JBAFWT010000071.1, from coordinate 11,744 downwards.
AAGGCAGGGGCCAAGTTTTCGTTCGGTACGAAGGGGCAGTATGCCTATGACGGTCTCTGGAAGAACGACGGTCACTACCGGATAAGCACCGGCTTGATCACAGTCAGACTGCATAGCGGCCTTGAGAGGTCGTTTGCTGTGACAACGAAATCAAGCGTCTTGTACTTGGAGGACACGGCACTCTCGTGTGCAACCGACTTGACAGTGGCTGGCTCACATTAACGAGGGGCGCTTCCATCGCGGTTACCAATGTGACATTTAAGTGGGATGTATTGGTCGTGCCTCCATCGACTCCTCACGATCCTGGCGATCGTGGGGCTCGTTAGCGGGCCGTTCACCGCTTCGGTGAGCGGGCCCGCGATGGCGGCTGCGACCATGGCCGCGATGCCGGACGACATGCCGTGCTGCCCGGATGAAAAGCCGGCCGTCCCGGACTGCCAGAAGTCCTGTCCGTTGATGGCGATGTGCATGGCCAAATGCTTCTCGGTGGCACCGGCGCCATCTCACTTGGCCTCCGTTTTCTGGGATCGGAGGGATGCCGTCCGCCCAAGCAGCGACGCCGCGGGCGACGCACTCACGATAGAGCCTCCGGCTCGACCTCCGCGAATCTAGGACATCGCCGGCACCTCGGTGCCGGTTCGTGCCGCCCCGGCAAGGCTCGGGCGGCCGAGAGCGCGTGGCCGCAGGCCGCGCAACGCCGGGCGACAAGCTCGGCGCTCCAATGAATCCGGGATTTTCAGACTATGATGACCTCTCATATGAAGCGCGCCACAGCAGTGGCGCTGGCGGCCGTGCTTTCAATGGCGGCCCTCACGACGGCGCGTGCCGACATCACGGACTACGAGTTCCGCCTCGTCCAGACCGACGTCAAGCAGGGCAATGGCGCCATCGTCACGGTGCGGCTGGTCGACAAGCGATCCGGCAAGGCGGTGCCCGACGCGGTGATCTTCGCGACCCGCATCGACATGGCGCCCGACGGCATGCCGACCATGGCCGCGCCGATCGAGGCGCTGCCGTCGACCGAGCAGGGCGTCTACCGTTTCAAGACCAATCTGATGATGGCCGGCGGCTGGCAGCTTTCGCTCGGCGCCAAGGTTCAGGGCGAGACCGGCACAATCGAGAACAAGCTGGTCCTGAAGGCCGTGCCATGAAACGGATCGCCCTCACGGGCCTCGCCCTCGCCGCCATTCTGGCGGCGGGGGCCGGAGGTTATTGGGTGGGGCTTCGGGATTTTCCGATGCCGGGCCTTCGCGAATGGTTTGGGGTCGAGGACACTCTTGCAGCGGGCGGGCCGGCCGGCTCGGGGGCCGTGATCTATTATCAGGACCCCGACGGTCAGCCGGTATATTCGGCGACGCCGCGCCAGACCGCGGACGGTCGGGCGTTCCGCGCCGTCCGTGCCAGCGAGGATGTGAGCTTCGAGGACAAGCCACCAGCGACGACAGTGCCCGCCAGTGGTGGGACCAGGCGCGTTCTCTATTACCGCAATCCGATGGGCCTGCCGGACACGTCGCCCGCGCCGAAGAAGGACTCGATGGGGATGGACTACATCCCCATCCATGAGGGCGAGGACGACGGCGGCCCGATCGTGAAGGTCTCGCTCGGCAAGCTCCAGCGAACCGGCGTGCGGTCCGAACTCGTGCAGCGGCGCACTGTCGGCAGATTGGTGCGGGTGCCGGGAACCGTGCAGCTCGACGAGCGGCGCATCTCGGTGGTGGCGACCCGCAGCGACGCCTTCGTCAATGAGGTGGCGAACGTCACGACGGGGGACCGGGTGACGAAGGGCCAGATGCTCCTCCGGCTCTATTCGCCGGACATCGCCTTCGCGGCCGCTCAATTCATCACGGACCTCAACAGCGGCGGTCGGGACAGCGCCCTGGGGGGTGCCCGACAGCGCCTCGAAAATCTTGGCCTCCCGCCCGAGGCGATCACTGAGATCGAGCGGGCGCGCAAGGCGCCGCTGTCGATGGTCTGGCGGGCGCCGCGCGATGGCGTCGTGCTCGAACGCAATGTCGTCGACGGCATGAAGGCGGCGCCCGGCGAGGTGCTCTTTCGCCTCGCCGACATCTCGACCATCTGGGTGCTGGCGGACGTGCCGGAGTTCGACCTCGGCGCCGTGCGGCTCGGGGCGCCGGTGACGATCCGGGTGCGGAGTCTGCCTGGACGCAGCTTCGAAGGCCGTGTGTCGCTGATCTATCCGCAGGTCAGCGAAGCGACGAGGGCCACGAGAGTGCGGATCGAAATCGCCAATCCCGGCGGTGTTCTGCTCCCCAATATGTATGCCGAAGTGGAGATCGGCACCGGCGATGCCGCGCCGGTCGTTGCCGTCCCGGATAGCGCGGTGATCGACACGGGCACGCGACAGGTCGTGATCATTGATCGTGGAGAGGGCCGGTTCGAACCGCGCGACGTGAAGATCGGATTGCGCGGCCAAGGTTTCACCGAAATCCGCGAGGGCATTGCGGAAGGTGACCGTGTCGTTGTCGCGGCTAACTTCCTGATCGACGCCGAAAGCAATCTGAAGGCGGCGCTGCGCGGCCTGACCCCGCCGGAGGCACAGCCATGATCGCTCGCCTCATCGGCTGGTCGGCCCGCAATCTCGTGTTGGTCTTCGTCGGCACGATCTTCGCCGTTGCGGCCGGGCTCTATGCGCTGAAGACGCTGCCGCTCGATGCCATCCCCGACCTCTCGGACGTGCAGGTGATCGTCTATACCGATTATCCCGGTCAGGCGCCGCAGGTGGTCGAGGACCAGGTCACCTATCCGCTCACCACCGCGATGCTGACGGTGCCGAAGTCGAAGGTGGTGCGCGGCTTCTCCTTCTTCGGCGTCTCCTTCGTCTATGTGATCTTCGAGGACGGCACCGATCCCTATTGGGCGAGGAGCCGTGTGCTCGAATATCTTAATGCCGCCGCACAGCGATTGCCGGTGGGTGTGACGCCGACGTTGGGGCCGGATGCGACCGGTGTCGGCTGGGTCTACCAATACGCCGTCGTCGCCAAAGAGATGACGCTCGCCGAGTTGCGCTCGCTGCAGGACTGGGTGATCCGCTTCGGTGCGTCAAAGGCGGAGGGCGTTGCTGAGGTCGCCAGCGTTGGCGGCTTCGTGAAGCAATATACGATTGTGGTCGATCCGAACCGGCTGCGTGCACTGGGCATCCCACTCGACCGGGTGCGCGATGCCGTCAAGGCCAGCAACGCCGATGTCGGCGGACGCACCGTCGAGCTCTCCGAGTTCGAGTTCATGGTGCGCGGCCGTGGCTATCTCCGCGGCGTCGCCGACATCGAGAATGTGGTGCTGAAGACCGACCGCGGCGTGTCGCTGCGGGTCAGGGATGTCGCCCGCGTCGAGATCGGGCCGGACGAGCGGCGCGGCATCACCGAGTTGAATGGCGAGGGCGAGGTGGCGAGCGGCATCGTCCTGCAGCGCTTCGGCGCCAATGCGCTGACCGTGATCGAGAACGTCAAGGCACGGCTCGCAGAGATCGCGTCGAGCCTGCCCAAGGGGGCCGAGATCGTGCCGGTCTATGACCGTTCCGAACTGATCGGCCGGGCGATCGAGACGCTGAAGGGCACGCTGATCGAGGAGAGCATCATCGTCGCGCTGGTCTGCGTCGTGTTCCTGCTGCATCTGCGCAGCGCGCTGGTCGCCATCCTGATGCTGCCGGTCGGCGTTCTGATCGCCTTCGCGGCGATGAAGGCGATTGGGCTCGGCTCCAACATCATGAGCCTGGGGGGCATCGCCATCGCCGTCGGCGCCATGATCGACGCCGCCATCGTCATGATCGAGAACGCCCACAAGCATCTGGAGCGTGCGCCACCGGACAAGCCGCGTGTCGAAATCCTGATCGAAGCGGCGAGCCAGGTCGGGCCGGCGCTGTTCTTCAGCCTGCTCGTCATCACCGTCTCCTTCCTGCCGATCTTCACGCTTGAATCACAGGAGGGCCGGATGTTCGGCCCGCTCGCCTTCACCAAGACCTTCGCCATGGCGGCCTCGGCGCTGCTGTCGGTGACGCTGGTGCCGGCGCTCATGGTGGTGTTCGTGCGCGGCCGGATCATCCCGGAACACAGGAACCCGATCAACCGCTTCCTGATCTGGGTCTATCGCCCCGTCATCCGCGGCGTGCTGAAGGCGAAGATGCTCACCATCCTCATTGCGCTCGTCGTGCTGGGCGTGACGCTCTGGCCGGCGCGCCAGCTCGGCTCCGAGTTCATGCCGAACCTGGATGAGGGCACGCTGATGTACATGCCGACCACCCTGCCGGGCATCTCCGTCACCAAGGCGGCGGAGTTGCTGCAAGTGCAAGACCGGATCATCAAGAGCTTCCCGGAGGTGGTCTCGGTCTATGGCAAGGCGGGACGGGCACTGACGGCGACCGATCCGGCGCCGACCGAGATGTTCGAGACCATCATCAATCTGAAGCCGAAGCACGAATGGCGACCGGGCGTCACCATCGACAGCCTCAAGGCCGAGATGGACCAGGCGCTGCAATTCCCCGGTGTCTCCAATGCCTGGACCATGCCGATCCGTGCCCGCATCGACATGCTCTCGACCGGCATCCGCACGCCGGTCGGCGTCAAGGTGTTCGGTACCGATCTGGCCCAGATGGAGCAGTCCGCCCGCGAGATCGAGCGGGTGCTGAAATCCGTGCCGGGCACGTCCAGCGCCTATGCCGAGCGGGTGATCGGCGGCTACTATCTCGACATCGTGCCGGATCGGGAGACACTCGGTCGCTACGGCCTCGCTGTCGGCGACGTTCAGAGCGTGATCGCGACCGCGCTTGGCGCAGAGACCGTGACAACGACGGTCGAGGGTCGCGAGCGCTACGCAGTCACCATCCGCTATCCCCGCGACTTCCGCAGCGACCCGCAATCGATCGCCCGCGACATCCAGGTGCCGCTACCGGGAGGCGGAACGGTGCCGCTCGGCGAAGTCGCCAAGGTCGAGCTGACACGCGGCGCGACCTCGATTCGCACCGAAAACGGCCAGCTCGCGGTCTATGTCTTCGTCGACATCGCCGGCCGGGACCTCGGCGGCTATGTCGCCGAGGCGCAGCGGGTCGTCGCGAACGAGGTGAAGCTACCGCCCGGCAGCTATGTCTCGTGGAGCGGCCAGTTCGAATATCTGCGGCGCGCCGAGGCACGGCTGAAGATCGTCGTGCCGGTGACGCTGCTGGTCATCTTCCTGCTGCTCTACCTCAATTTCCGGGCGCTCACCGAGACGCTCATCGTCATGCTGTCGCTGCCCTTCGCGCTGGTCGGCGGCATCTGGCTGATGTGGTGGCTCGGGTTCAACATGTCGGTCGCTGTTGCCGTTGGCTTCATTGCCCTCGCAGGTGTCGCCGCCGAGACCGGCGTCATCATGCTGATCTATCTCGAACAAGCGATGGCGGAGCTGAAGGCAGAGCGGGTGGCGCAAGGACGGCCCTTCACCCGGGCCGACCTGTACCAGGCGATCATGCTCGGTGCCGTCGAGCGGGTGCGGCCGAAAATGATGACGGTCATCGCAATCACGGCCGGCCTCGTCCCGATCCTGTGGAGCACCGGCACCGGCTCGGAGGTGATGCAGCGCATCGCGGTGCCGATGATCGGCGGCATGGTGTCCTCCACGGTGCTGACGCTGGCCGTGATCCCGGCGGTCTACGGGTTGGTCAAGGGCTGGGGGCTGGCCGTGAACGCTGCGGCGTCCGACTCCGCGAGGCCGGAGTCTGTCGCCGGCCGGCTCGCCGCCGAGTGAGACGTGCGCCCCGGAGCCGGATCGGCGGTCCCGGCCCGAGGCCCTCGCGAAGGGACAAGTTCTCGTGACGAGAGAACGCCTCAGAGAGGCCGTTGATATGGGTCAAGGTGGAATTGTGAGGAGGGTGCCTTCTTGAAGCGGCAGGGGTCAGGTATGAGTGTCAGGTTGCAGACGATCGGACGGATGAGAGCGTTGCTGGCCTTTCTGGTCGCGATCGCGTTGCTTATTGCGCCTGTCGTTAGCGCGCAGGCCATGCCGTGTCAGGACCTTGTCCGCCACGAGCAAGCAACCGTTGTGGCAGGCGGGCAGCTTCAGGCTGCCGTCAGCGGCGATAGCCTCCAAGGTCATTCTCACGCTGTCGACCATACGCTCTGTTGCAGCAGCGCCTGCGCATCCTGTGTCGTGGCTCCTGCCGCACCGGGTGCGACAGTCCCGCAACGCATCGTGCTCGCTGCGCGTTACGAACAGCGTGATGAGATCGTCAGCGGCCTGGCCTTTCCACCCACCCTCGGTCCTCCTCGAACCAGTGCCTGATCGGACCTGACCTGATGCTCCGTGGGCATCGGGTCGCCCAATGCGCATTCGCATGATCAGTCAGCCGGCCTGCTGCCGGCACGGGAACAAGGACCCACACCATGAATCGTCGTCATTTTCTGAACCGGATGATGGCCGGAGCGGCCGCATTCGGCACATCGGCCGCCTTCCATCCAATTGAAGCCTGGGCGCAGGCCGCGGCCGATGCCGCCCCGCCCGCGTCAAACGCTGCGCCGCGCCCGCTTGGCGTGGTCAGTCGGACCATCGAGGTCAATGGCAAGGCCGCGCGCGTGTTCGGGCTTGCCCAGCCCGATGGCACGCCGGGCTTGACACTGGATGCCGGGAGCAGCTTCGACGTCGCGCTCTCCAACCGGCTCGGTGAGCCGACGCTGATCCATTGGCACGGCCTGACACCGCCTTGGCCGATGGACGGCGTGCCGGACAATCCCGCCGCGCTTCTGGGACCCTCCGAAACTCGCCGCTACACGTTCCCGGCCGGCGCCGGAGGCACACACTGGATGCACGCCCATACGCTGCAGGAGCAGAACCTGCTGGCGGCGCCGCTGATCATCCGGACCGCCGCCGACCGGCAGCGGGACGAGCAGGAGGTCGTGATCCTGCTGCACGACTTCTCATTCACGCCTGCGGAAGAACTGCTCGCGAAACTCAAAGGAAGCCCTGCCGCCGGCGCCATGCCGATGGATCACGGCGCGATGGGCCAAACCGATGCGATGAAGGGCATGGCCGGCATGACGGCCTCCGGCGCGACGGGCCAGATGCAAGGCATGCCGGGCATGGCGATGGACCTCAACGACATCGACTATGATGCCTACCTCGCCAATGACCGCACGCTGGGTGACCCTCAGGTCGTGACCGTCGACAAGGGCGGCCGGGTGCGCCTGCGGATCATCAACGGCGCGACGGCGACCGCCTTCACCATCGACACCGGAAGCCTGGATGGGCAACTCATCGCGGTCGACGGTCACGCCGTCCAGCCGGTCGCTGGGCGGTCGTTCCCTATTTCCATGGGCCAGCGACTGGATATCCGGCTGGCGCTGCCGAAGGCGGGCGGATCGTATCCGATCCTCGCCCTGCGCGAGGGCAGCACCGAGCGCGCGGGGATCATCCTTGCGCCCGCCGGCGCGACGATCGCCAAGATTCCCGTGCTCGGACAAGCCAAGGGACCAGTGCTCGGGCTCGACCTCGAACAGAGGCTGCGCGCCGTCGAACCGCTGGCGCAGCGTGCCGCCGACCGCAGCTTCGCGCTCACCCTGACCGGCAATATGGCGGACTATAGCTGGGGCATCGAAGGCGGCGACGCCTTGCGGGTGAAGCGGGGAGAACGCGTCGAGGTCGCATTGGCGAACATGTCGATGATGGCGCACCCGATGCACCTGCATGGGCACGCATTCCAGGTGGTCGGCATCAACGGCAAGACGGTCGGCGGCGCGCTGCGCGACACCGTCCTGCTCCCGCCGATGGCGCGCGTGACCGTGGCTTTCGATGCGGACAACCCCGGGCGCTGGCCACTCCACTGCCATCATCTCTACCACATGGCGACGGGCATGATGTCGTTCGTCAGTTACGACGCGTGAACGGGGAGAGTGTCATGCACCAACATGCCGATCATCTGCCCTTCGCGATGGGTATCGAAGGGCAACCGACATCGGCGAGGAACCATCCGCTGGCCGCCGCGATCGTGGAGGCGGCGAAGGAACGTGGCAATCGGTTCGGCGAAGCGCGGGATTTCAACCGTCCGGCCAGCAAGTGCGTCGTCGGATCGGTCGACGGCGGAAAACTCGCCATCGGGAGTCGATGTATCATGGTGGAAGCGGATGTCGAGCTGTCGGCCCTGACAGACGATGCCGATTTGAAGTCGCGGGCGCGTCCGAGACGCCTTCGGCGCCGCCGCTGACCTTCATGCTGCGCGCCGCGCGGTGACCCACACACGGCCATGGCAATCACCCGTTTCAATCTCGCCACCCTTTGGCGTCTCGAGCAGCCGCTCGATCGCGTGTGGGACTTGATCGTGGACGTCGAGGGATGGCCAGACTGGTGGCCGGCGGTAAAATCGATCACGGTCCTCGAACGGGGTTTCGCCGATGGAATTGGCGCCGCGCACTGCCTGACCTGGCGCACGGCCCTTCTCGGCCATTGATAAAGGAATGCCGAGTCGCCAAGCCGGCATTCGGTTCGACCCCAACCCGGCGAGCGTGACCAGGGTAATTGCGAGGTGATACGGTTCAGCGAACGAGGTCATCATGCATACGAGACGATGAGCGACATCATCATCGGCACCGCGCTACCGCCGCTGTTTCTCCTGGTGCTCTATGTCACTTGGTTCAGGATCGGAGAGCCTGAAACCGCAGATTGGAGCACTGCCTAGTGCCGAAGACGACGATCCAGGAGCTCAGCTTTATCGCAGTCGTCATTGCGGTGACGGCGGCCTTCGTCTGGCTTCTGCTTCCCTATTATGGCGCCATCCTCTGGGCTGTCATCCTGGCGATCCTGTTCAATCCGCTGCACAGGAGACTTGAGATCTGGCTGGGCGGGCACCGGAATCTTGCGGCGGCGGTCAGCGTCCTGGCCTGCATCTGCATCGTGGTGATTCCAGGTGCAGCGATACTGGCCTCTCTGGCCCAGGAGGCGGCCAGCCTTTACAATAGAATCAGCACGCGTCAATTCGATCTCGCGACGTTACTTGGGCAAATCCAAAGCGCGCTTCCGCCCTTTGTCGAGAGAACGCTCTCCACATTAAACCTGGGAGCGGGGGTCGGACTTGCTCGGATGGTGCTCCGTGCCCCCCGCATTGACGGCTCTCGGACGCATAACAACACTGCCGCAACGGGACACATTCGGTCCTGCGTCGCACCTCAGGTTGCAAGGGCGGATCGCGGCTGAAGAGCGGACCCATCCGCTGCGTGTGATCGATCGCATTCTTCACGATCACCTGAAACGGATATGACACCTGCCGCCCCCGCGCGGCGCCTGACCACAGGCCCTCCGCCGTACCTACAGCGCTATATGAAAGCGCGGTCCGGCTCCGGGCCTGCTCCGCTGCGCTCCGGTCGCGTGCCGCGACTGGACAGCCGCCAGAAAACAACGGTAACGACGGGATAACTGGACACTCTCGAAGACCGTAGCTCAACGAAGGTGTGCGGTCTCCTTCGCCGCCAAGGCGCGTGGCCTCCGCTTCGGCCCCTCTATCGAGCTTTGGCGGTCGCGCGGTGCACACCCGGGAGCCCGGCAACTTCGGCCACCAGCTTCTTGTCCTCGTTGATGAGGTGGTGCGCGTGCGCGATCTGCTCGGGCGACAAGGCAGGAGAGAGGGGCTTGCGGGAAATCATGCAAGCATGAAAGCGCGGGCTATGGTGTTTCCCGATCGGGACTCTATGTGTAGTGTTCAATCCTACTCAGCACCATCCAACACGGGAGATTCCCATGCGCAGCACACAGCAGTTCAGCGTCACGTTGCCGAACGAAATGGCGCAGATGGTCAAGACCAAGGTTTCGTCGGGCGAGTATGCCAGCGAGAGCGAGGTTATCCGCGACGGCCTGCGCGCCTTGCAGGCGCGCGACAAGGCCCTTGAGAGCTGGTTGCGCACGGAAGGCGTCGCCGCCTATGACAAACTAAAGGCCGATCCGAGCCGGGCGTTGGGCGTGGACCAGGTGCGCGAGCATCTTGCGGCCAAGCGCAGGCGGCCAGCCTCAGCGTGACCCATACCGTTCGTTTCACCCCGGAAGCTCTCAACCAGCTTGACGAGCTGGAAGCCCATATCGCCGGGGTAGGGTCGCCCACCGTGGCGGCGCGATATGTCGATTCCATCGTGGACTATTGCGAGAACCTGTGGACCTTCCCGCACCGAGGCACGCGGCGCGACGATCTTCGGCCGGGCCTGCGGACGCTTGGTTATCGGCGGCGCGTGACCATTCTGTTTGAGGTGTCGGATGATACCGTAAATATCATTGGCGTCTTTTATGGCGGTCAAGACTACGAGGCAGCCTTGCGGGACGACGACGAATAGCGTGGTGCCAACTACCCCGCCCCAGGGTCGTGGAGCGGCGCTCACAGGAGCACCGAATGGACGGGCGCGTACACCTGAGGTGGTAGAGCATGTGGCGATAGATCCAGTCCCACGGGCCAAGATCCGACCACGGTCGCGGCCGGCGCCAGCGGATCAGCTTGGAACAGCCGGCGACCTCGAACAGATGGCCGTATATCGATGGTCGGTCACCCCGCTACGCGCCGGGTTCCGGTGTCCCGCTTTCGCGTCGAGATCAGCGCCATCAGCATCGGCCCGACCGCAAAGCCGCCAGCTTCCGCGCGCCGCGTCAGGACGCGCAAGTACCCACCGGGATTCCTGATGGCCGGCGCACGCTGCAGGATCGCCGCGATGACGATACAGGCCCGACCCTCGCCGAGCACCTCGCACGCCTCGGTCCAAGCGCTCGGGCTGACGCCGAGCATGGTCCTAACAGTGGCGGCGGTCGCCATGAAATCGCGCCAGTGCGAGATTCCGTGCCGGGCATAGTCGACCAGGTCCGGACAGGCATCCAAAACCATGCCTAGCGGGATCGCCGCTTCCGCTGGCCTCAATGGTTCCTGATCTCGTTCGGACCTCGCCGCCCGGCTTTCTCGAAAGCCAGGTTCAGGTTCAATCGAGATTTCGGTGTTTGAACTCTGTATGTGGTGCTCGGAACGGGACTCTGTGGCGCCTGATTCCGCTGGTTTTACGTGTTGTTCCAACGCTGTGAGGATGGTTGCGGCCAGTCCCGCGAGTGCATCGGCAATCGGCTCGAGAGCCTGAAGATCCGCGCGGCGGGGGATCGAGCTGAGGATATCGACGAATCTGCGGTGCAGGCCCGGCCAATCGGCCGACACTCGCTCGTCTATGCCCGTCGCGATCATTTTGGCGATGTCGCGTCGGCTGAGCGTGATGCTCCGGCGCGCGACATCGAGCGCCCGTCGCTCGGCGCGAATGGTCTCGGCCAGGGCGGCGAACTCGTCGGCCCGGGCGATGAGCGGGCCGAGATCGAAGCCGAACGCCTGTTCGACTTCGCCGGCGGCGCCCTTGCGCGCGAAACGCTTGCCGTTCGGGCTATCGCGCCGCAGGATCAGTCCGCACTCGACCAGCACGGCGAGATGGCGGCGCAGCGTCGAGGGCGCGATGCCGTGAGCCCGCAACATCAGCGCCGTGTTCGATGGGAAGACGACGAGGTCGCCGGCTCCTGACACCAGCACCGTATCGGGATGGAACGTCAGCAGTGCGTTCAACACCGCCAGCGCGCGATCGGAGACCGCGAGCGTCGCCTTCGCCTCGCAGACGAGCCGAAACACCTGCCACTTGTGGACTGATTTGCCGTCGGGACACTTCTTCACCATGCGCTGCGTGTTGACGACGGCGCGCGTCAGCGTCCGTCGCCCGAATGGCGTCGTTGGGATTTGGCCAAGCATCTGCGTTCGCGTCCTCTCA
>NZ_JBAFWT010000070.1:0-13382 GCF_043195195.1 Roseixanthobacter psychrophilus | reverse complement strand
ACGATCTCGTCGATTAGCGTCCGCACGATGCGTTTCCTTGCCTCTGGTGTCACGCCGGCGCTCGTCCATGCCCTTTGCAGATCGGCACCGAGCATCATCAGCGGCTCGCGATCGGCAGGCGTCGGCTCGGTAGCGGGTGATTTCGTCAGTTCCTCCAGCTCCGCCTCCAGATCGCGGGCGACAGTCAGTCGCTCATTCCATCGCGTCTCCAACTCGGCGGCGACGAGGCGGTTGTCGGGATCGACAGCATCATGTTGGCGACGCGCGTGGCCGACCTCGTAGCGAGCCTGTTCCAGCGCCAACTCGACCTGTCGTTGCTTGTCCTCGCTTGCACGGCTGTGGACAGCCTGTGCCGCGAGCGCGGCCTCGATTCCGAGCGGTTGTAGGCGCACGATGACCTCGGCACCGACATCCCGGTCAATGCGCATGCCTCCAAACGAGATGCAGCGATCGCCGCCGTGATTGATAAAGCCACCCTGACAGTGATAGCGGCCCGTATTGCCATTGGCGCCAGAGTAAGCGACGTGCAGCTTGCGTCCGCAATGACCACAGCGCAGCAGGCCGGCGAGCAACGCCTCACCCCGGCGCAGCGCACCGCGGCTCATGGGGTTCTTGCCATTGGCATTGTCCGCAATCAGGCCCAGGTTCCTCTCGTAGTCTGCCCAGCTCAGATAACCCTCGTGGTGGTTCGGAATCAACACCTCCCAGTCTTTGCGCTCCTTCTTGAAGCCGCGTACCACCTTTTTGCGGCCGGCTTCAATACTGACGCGGCTGCCAGTGCGTCCGAAGGCATAGGCGCCGGCGTAGATCGGGTTGGTCAGGATGTGCAGGACCGTGTTGTACACCGGCAGCTTCCACTCGATCAGGCGGCCCTCGGCGCTGTAGGTGACCGCGGGCAACGGGATACGCTCGTGCCTGAGCCAGAGGTGCACCTGGCGCACCGACTGCATCTCGGCGAACTTGGCGAAGGCGAGCGCAATCGCCTCTACAATGCGCCGATCCGGATCCATCTCGATTCGGTTGTTGCCGATCCGCACGTAGCCGATGGCAACCGTCATAAACAGCTCGCCGCGGCGCGCCTTCTGCTTCAGGGCCTCAAGCGATCGCTGGCGCAGTACCGACAGCTCCATCTCACTCATGGTTCCCTTCATGCCGAGCAGCAGTCGGTCGTTGGGATGGAGAGGATCGTAGACGCCGTCCTCGTCGAGGATGAGCGTGCCGACGAGACCACAGAACTCGAGCAACGTGTGCCAGTCGCGGCCATTGCGAGCAAGTCGCGACGCCTCGATCGAGACCACGGCGCCGACGCGTCCTTCGCAGATGGCTGCCAACAGCTTCTCGAAGCCGGGCCGCGCGACACCACCACCGGAGCGGCCGAGGTCGTCATCAATAACGGCGACATCGCTCCAGCCGAACTGTCGCGCCCGATCGGCAAGACCGTACTGGCGGCGCTGACTCTCCAGGTTGTTGGCGACCTGATCGGCGGTCGACTGACGAATGTAGACGATGGCCTGACGGCCGAGGTGCTCAGGCGTGATCTTGGTCATGCGCGGCCTCCTTCGTCGCCGGATCGTCGGATTGCGCTTTTTCCACGCAAGCGGCGACCGCTTCGGTCAGAAGGCACTCGATCAGGCGGAGCAGCTCGCTCCTCTGCGCAACTGGAAAATCCGTCAGCGTTCGATCCGCCTCGAACAAGTCTCTCTGCTGGTTGTATCGTGGGCGCATGATCGCCTCCTCGCGGGGCCGATTCCCCGTCGGAGAAGGCTAGAAGCGTATCGAGGCGCGCGCGCAACTCGATGAGCCGACCGACCGATATCCGAGGGCACGCCGTGAGAATGGCAGAGCTTGCCACTGCCTCCGCCATCCAGGACGGGATCAGAGCGAGCGTCCCGTCGGGCTGAACCACGACCAGGTGATCCTCGCCTGCGAATCTCCGCTGGAACATGACCGGCACCATCTGGCCGCATCGAGGATGAAACGGATAGTGGATCCGGACCTCGAACGCCGGACACCCGGCATTGTGACGCTGTCTTGACTGGCGTCGGCAAGAGTTGGCTGGCTTGTGCGCTCGGCCACAAGGCCTGTCGCGATGGGCGCTCTGTCTTCTATCAACGGGTTCCACGCCTCTTCGAAGCCCTGGCACTGGCCCGCGGCGACGGTCGACACGCCCGCTTGCTCAAGACCCTCGGCCGCGTCGAACTGCTGATCCTCGACGACTGGGGTCTGTCGGTGCTCGCTCAAAGCCAGCGCATCGATCTGCTGGAGATCCTTGAGGACCGCAACGGGCGAGGATCAACCATCGTCACCAGTCAGGTCCCTCCCGATCAGTGGCACGAGGTTATAGGCGATCCGACCCTGGCAGACGCCATTCTCGATCGCCTCGTGCACAACGCCCACCGCCTCAACATGACCGGAGAAAGCATGCGCAGGATGACCGGACGACGCGACCTTGACGCCGAGCAAAACACCTGACTCCATAGCCGCGTCGGTCAGGCTCCAGACCGCCCACGATTACGTGGAATCGGTGCCCACCATCGCGTGGAATACGCGCCCACGATCACTGGAATGCGCAAGATGATCTTCAACAGATCGCCTCGACGCCCGCGGAAGCAGAAGATGTGGCCGCCGAGCGGATCGCGCTTCAAGACCTCCTGCGCCACCAGCGCCAGGGAGGCGAACCCCTTCCGCATGTCCGTGTGGCCGGTCGCAAGCCACACCTTCACGCCGACCGGAACCGGGATCACCTGAGCGCCTCAAGGCCGCGCGCGAGGGTCAATACCGTATCGGCATCCACCGCGCCCTCGACTATGATGCGCGGACCGCAGCGCAGCACGATCTCGACCCGCCCCGGCGTCGGCGCGGCGACCGCCAAGGCCGGCGGCGCTCCCGCGCCCATCATCCGGGCGTCTTCACGCCGGTCAGTCTCGGGCGTCACCATCATCGGGACAAAGCCTGAAGGTGCCGCGCTGGGCTCGACGAACAGCGCCCGCCGCCAAGCCAGCAATTGCGAGCGCGCGATCCCATGCCGCCGCGCCGTCGCGGAGATCTGGCGCGGACCGGCCATGCTCTCCAGCACGATCCGCTCCTTCTCGCCCTCGCTCCAGCGGCGACGACGCCCAGTCTCCACCACGTCGAGGCGGCTCAAGACACTGTCAGTATGGCTGTCCATACTCACAATGCCCAACGATTTGCATCACTCAGCGCAAGGCGGCCCTCGCCGGATGCGTACGGCGGACACGGCCTATCGCTCGGCGAAGAACGAGAAGATGCTCGCCGGGCGCGGGTTCGTGTCGCGCATTCACCGCAAGAAGCCCCAGGGCAAGCCGATGCCCGAGCGCACGCGCATCGCCAACGCATAGAAATCGAAAGTCCGCTCCCAGGTCGAGCACGTCTTTGCGCATCAGAAGGGGCTGATGGGGCTCGTCGTGCGAACCATCGGCCTCGCCAGAGCCAGAGTGAAGATCGGGCTCGCCAACATCGCCTACAACATGCGCCGGCTGGTCTGGCTGCACAGCAAAATCGCCTCGCCATAGCCGAACGCGGGCGGCCACGGCCGCTGCAAACCACCCAACCGCATCAAATCGCCCAGCGCAACCGGGCCGAAACCCCTCATCTACCTCCGATCGCTCCAAATCATCGGTTGTTGGAGGTGTCCAATTGCATCGCCGCCTTCAGCATAATCGCCGTCGGGGAATACACGCGTGATCAAGGGGAAGAACTGGCGCGAGACCTTGAGCAGCGGACCGGCGCCGTCGCGGTCCTGGATGCTGGCGGGGTGCAGCTCGAGCACGAGGGCGCGGCCCGACGAGCGCATGAAACTCCAAGTTGGTGTCAGCAAACCTCTTGGACATGCGGACGTCAGTCACTCAACTCCTTTCGAAATCGCCTCTAAGCACATTGCTGCGCCGATCACAGCTGTGCAATTACCCTTTCGAGCTGAGCGCGAACCTGTTGGGCAGCCAGTTTCAGCTCTGGGTTATCGATCGCCTGCATGGATGCCACCGGATCGATGGCGGCTACTTCCGTTTGCCCGCCGCCGGCATCGCGGACCACGACGTTGCAGGGCAGCATCGTGCCGACCTTGTCTTCTAGCTTAAGGGCCTCGTATGCCAGAGCCGGATTGCAGGCCCCCAAAATTCTGTAGCTGGGAAAATCGATTCCGATCTTCTTCTTCAACGTCTCCTTGACGTCAATCTCGGTGATGATGCCGAAGCCCTCCATTTTCAAGGCATCGATCGTCCGCATTACGGCCTCATCGAATGTGATGGGCAGCATTTTCCCCAGATAGTAAGACATGATGTCGCTCCTTATCATCTATTGTTGAAGAACAGGTACTTGGCGAGCGCTGCAATGCCGAGAACGACAAGCACCACGACCAGCAACCAACCCCATCCCATATCCCACATCATCGAGCCGCTGCCGTTCATGATTCCGTTCATCATCGTCCCCCTAGCGTGTCCGCGGGCTCGGACGCCCGCTCGCTCATTCCATCGCTTCTGTCAGACCGACCATTTCCGAACGATTAGAATCGCCCACCCCACGCAAGAACTGCCTGCAGGATATCGGCAGCCCACCCTCATCTGGGTTGCGCCGCCGGGTCCGAAAGGGGTCTCGGGTCGCCGAATTTGCACCGTCGGCGACGTCCTGCGGACACAAGGCGTCATATCCGAACCCGATCGCTTGGCGCAGCGCTATTGGGCGGGCATCATCATGAGTTGCTGCTCCTGCATCATCTGCTCCATCATCTGCTGCATCATACTCATGCGCTGCTGCATCAACTGCATCTGCGAGGCGATGTTGGGATCTGTGGTGACGCCTCCTTGATTCTGTCCCATCATGCCGCCCATGGCGACCATTTGCTCTTGCATCATTTTCATGTGCTCCCTCATGAGCTTCTGCCGCTCAGCGGGAGTCTTCGCCTGCTGAGCCTGGCCCATCATCATTTGCATCTGCTGGAAACGCTGCTGCATTTGTTCTGGAGTGGTATGTTGAGCCGCGTAGGCTGCGGGAATGGCGAGCGCCATGAATGCGGCGGCAGCAAGAAGACGGTAGCGTTTCATGGTCGACCTTCCTTTGTTGACTGCGGTAACGTTGGCTAGGTACGTAGCTCATTTGCTTCCGATCAAAGCGAAACGAGAGTACGGCAAGAAGAAGGCATCGAGAAAAACGAGCTCACTCCTATCCCTCTACGCCGCCCGGCAAAAGCCGGTGTAAATTTAAGCCCGCAACATCACAGCATAATGAAGCTCCCTTTGCATTTCGAACGAGTCCACAAAGAAATGACATGCGATTGCCTATAAAGACGTCACTCGCCGAGCGAACCGGGGGAGCTTGGTCGGCGTCCCACCTTAAGGCAGCCTTAAGGGTCCGTTGGTCGCCGCGCATGACCCGTTCACCCCATCAGCGTCCGTCCGCTACGGTAGAGGACGTAAGCCGCGACCGCGAAGATCAGGACGGCGAAGATGCGGTTGAGCGGGTTCTTGCGAGCCGACAGGCGATTGGCCAGCGTCATGCCCAGAAGGCCGCCGACAATACCGCCAGCAATGAACTCGCTGGCCACCGGCCTGTCGGCGAGACCAGAGACGGCGAGGTTGATCGCCGTCGCAAGACCGAAGCTGCCCACGGCGGGAAGCGAGGAGCCGACCGCCTTGATCATCGGCATACCGGTGGCGAGCATCAGGCCGGGCATGATCAGGAAGCCTCCGCCGATCCCGAAGAAGCCGGACGCTATGCCGGCGGCGAAGGAGACCGCGCCAGTGATGAGAGGCAGGTCCGCAAGTCCGCCGGCCGTTCCGACGCGGCGTTCTCGCGGCGCGACTGCAGCATCATCGCGCCGACGGCCAGCATGACGAGGCCGAACAGAAAGAGAAGCCGGTCGCCGTCGACAAGCTGGACACCTCCAAAAACCCGGGCAACTCAGCGCTTGATATGATTCACTGGGCCATGAAGCCGAGGGGGCGGTCATGGCGAAGGGAATGCCGGGTTTTTTCGATATCGACGAGCGGTTGAAGGACCTTTCGGCCACCCGGGTCTCCGGCCATGCCGAGCGGATGGCGGCGGTCGAGATGGTCAAGGGCATCACCTCGGCGTCAGGCACGCGGCGCGTGACGGTCGGGGCCGATCGTGGCTTCGACGCCCGCGACTTCGTCGAGGACATGCGCGAACTCGGCGCCACACCGCACGTCGCGCAGAACACGTCGGGGCGCCGATCGGCGATCGACGGGCGCACGACACGCCATCCCGGCTACGCGCTCAGCATGAGGGTTCGAAAACGCATCGAGGAGGTGTTCGGCTGGGTCAAGGCGGCGGCCGGGCAGAGAAAGACCAAATTCCGAGGGCTCCCGAAGGTGCGTTTCGCCTTCACCTTCGCCGTGGCCGCCTACAATCTCGTCCGATTGCCCAAGCTGCTCACCGAATGAACGAGGAAAGGGGCAGAAGGCCACGGCTCGGACGGCAAAGCCAGCCAGATACCCGGCCGAGCCTCCAGCCAAAACCGACGATCACGAAAAACAACGCCGGCACACAGGGGCTATTTCATCACCCTGCTAGAGCGCGATCCGATCAAATTGACTCAATTTGATCGGTGAATCGCCCTCTCACTTGAGGATAGAGAACGCGTTGTCCGATCAGCTTGCGATGCAAGCTGATCGGCGCGTGCTCTGGGCGTCTAGCCCCGCCGCTCGCGCCAGCCGAGCCAGGCGAGGGCGAGGACCGCGAGGGCGAGCCACGGCAGCAGCACGGCGTTCATGATCTGCCAGCCGAGAAGATGAAGCATGGCGCCGGCGCCGAGCGAGGTCGCCACCCCGACGATGAAGATCACGAGGTCGTTGGCCGCCTGCGCCCGCGCGCGTTCCTCCGGCGCGTAGCATCGCGTGAGCAGCGTCGTGCCGCCGATGAACAGGAAGTTCCAGCCCACGCCCAGCAGAACCAGCGCGGAGGCGAAGGCGAGGAATTGCGTGCCCGACAGGGCGATGAGAACATGACCCGCCAGCAGGAACGCACCGGCCAGCATCACCTTGAGCACCCCGAAGCGGGAGATCAGCGCGCCGGTGAAGAAGGACGGCAGGAACATGCCCAGCACATGCAGCTGGATCACCGTCGCGGCGGCCGAAAGGTCGTGATGATGGTGCAGCATGGCGAGCGGGGTCGCCGTCATGGCGAGGATCATCACGCCATAGCCCGTGGCCGCGCCGAACAGGGCCACGAGATAGCCGGGCTGCCGGATGATCGCGCCCAGCGGCCGCCCGCCGCCCGATGCGCTCTGCGCGGGCCGCGGCACGTCCACGGCCTGCAGGAGACCCGCTGCCAGCAGCGAAACGACGGCGAGGATCAGGAACGAGCCGGCATATTCCGCCGCCAGCAAGGGACCGCCGAAGCGCCCGAGGATAGGTCCGGCGATGGCGGCCACCACCCCGCCCGCAAGAACGAAGGAGATGGCGCGGGGGCGGAAGGCGTCGGTGGCCACCTCCGCCGCGGCAAAGCGATAGAATTGCGCGAAGGCCTGGTAGGTGCCGACGAGGCCCGTCCCGAGGCAGAGCAGCGGCAGCGACGCATAAAAGATCCCGAGCGCCCCCAGGAGGCCGCCGAGGGTTCCCAGCACGGCGCCCGCCACGAAGCCGATCCTGCGCCCCACGCGGGCCATCCACAGGGATGCCGGGGCGATGCCGATCGCCGTGCCGAGGAACATGGCCGCGACCGGCAGCGTGGCGAGTTCCGGCGCGGGGGTGATGGCGGCGCCGGCGAGGCCAGCGACCGTCATCACCATGACCGATGCCGTCTGGAACAGCGCCTGGGCGGCGGAGAGCAGCGCGACCTGCCGGATCATGCGGCTTCGCGGCATCGCCTGCGCAATGGCGGGTGCGGTCATCAGAACACCAAGACTTTGTCGGCCGAAACGGTGATGGCCGAGAGTTCATCCATGGTGCTGCGCCGGGTGCCGGGCGCCACATCGGTATCGGTGAGGCCCCGGGCGTCCATGCAGGTGCCGCACAGAAGCACCTCGCCCTTGCCGGCGAGGACCCGCTTCAGCATGCGCTCCGCATTGTAATAGCCGTCCGGCGTCTTCTGGCCCGCCTTCGCGGCGGCGACCGCATCCGCCATGAGGAACACGGTGACCCGGTTTCCCGCATCCTGCTTTTGAATGCCGGCGGCGAGCCGCAGGCCGTTATAGACGCGCTCCGTGCCGTAGGGCGGATCGTTGAGAATGAACAGCGCGTGCATGTCCGACTCCGTCGGTTCCCCACGATGCCCTCGCGGCATGGCCAGGATAATCTTACGTTCAAATTATCGCTTGAATGATGTATCGTTACCATCATGTGCAAGTCAACGGATCCCAAACGCGCATTGTTCGCCGAGCTGGCCGCGGTGGCGCGCGCCCTCGGCCACGAGCACCGCGTGGAGTTGCTGGAGCACCTCGCCCAAGGCGAGCGTAGCGTGGAGGCGCTGGCGCGGCTGACCGGGCTCTCCATGGCCAATGCCTCCCAGCACCTGCAGCAGTTGCGTCGCGCGGGCCTGTTGGATGCCCGCCGCGACGGCAAATTCATCCTCTACCGGCTGGCGGACGACGGGGTCGTCCAGCTCATGTCGGTGCTGCGGCAGACGGCGGAACGCAATGTCGCATCCGTCGGTGCTCTGCTTGCGCGCTATTTCGACGGGCGGGACGGGCTTGAGCCCGTCGGTCGCGCTGCCCTTGTGGACCGCGCGCAGGCGGGCCTCGTCACGGTGATCGACGTGCGGCCTCGCGAGGAGTTCGACCTCGGCCACGTGCCTGGAGCCGTCAGCGTCCCGCTCGAGGAACTCGATGCCCGCCTCGCCGAGTTCGATCCAGCGACGGAAATCGTCGCCTATTGCCGTGGCGCCTATTGCCTGCTCGCCGTGGAGGCTGTCGCGCGCCTGCGCGCCAGGGGTTTCTCGGCCCGCCGCATGGAAGACGGCATGCCGGAATGGCGCGCCGCAGGACTGCCGGTCGCGGCGGGCTGACGCGACGCCATCCCCCGAAGTCCAAACCAAACAAAATGGGAGAAACGCCAATGTTCAAAATGCTATCGGGCGTGCTTGCCTTGGGGCTCCTCGCGGCCGTGCCTGCGGCGCCGGCAGCCGCCCTGGACCTTCCCGGCCCGCTGGTGTCGAGCGAATGGCTCGCAGCCCACCAGGACGAGGTCCTCGTCCTCGACGTGCGCAATGACGACACCAGCTACAAGGAAGGCGGCCACCTCATCGGCGCGGTGCCTCTCGACTTCCGCAAGGCCCGTGGCACCACCACCGAACGCGGCGTGGAAATCACCGACATGAACCTCCCGCCCGAGGCGTTCTCGGCGCTCATGCGATCGGCCGGGGTGAACGACGATACGCCGGTCGTGCTCACCCACCGCGGGCGGGGCCCGGACGATGCGGGCTATGCGGCCTACGTCTACTGGCAGCTCAAATATTATGGCCACGACAAGGTCGCCATCCTCGACGGCGGCACGACGAAATGGGTGGCTGAGAACCGCGAGGTGTGGGGCGAGGACGAGGCGGCGCAGACGGGGAATTTCAACGCCCGGCCTGCGCGGCGTGAATTCCTTGCCGACACGGCCCAAATGGAGGCGCTCCAGAAGCGCAAGGATGCAGGCATTCTCGACGCCCGGTTCTTCAGCTTCTATGTGGGCCTGGAGAAGCGTCCGAACATCGCGAAGGCGGGCCACATTCCCGGCGCGACCCTCTTTCCGTTCGATGCAAACTTCGCTCCCAACGGCACCTATCGCCCGAAGGAGGAACTCGCCCGCGCCTATATGGCCGTCGGCCTCGGCCCGCAGCAGGCGGTGGGGGCCTATTGCAACACGGCCCATGTCTCCGCCATCTCGTGGTTCGTGCTGCACGAACTGCTCGGCTACCGGGACGTCATGCTCTATGACGGCTCCATGTTGGCCTGGAGCAAGCACGGCCTGCCCGTTGAGACGCAGCTCAGATAACGAGGCGGACGGAGCCGATACCCTTGGGGCTTTCCGACCTCTCCCTCGAACTGAAACAACGCACAGCGAAGTCCCTCGCGCCACGGCAACCTGACAAGAGCTATACGGTGATGTTCGGCGAAGGGCCCGGCTCTCGCCGGGTCATTGACGGCCACATCCGCGGCGGGCACCGGCCCTTCGACGTGCGCCAGGGCGAGCGGGCGGAGATGACCTTCATGAACCCCACATCCATGATGCACCCGATGCACCTGCACGGGCATCATTTCCAGGTGGTGGGCATCGGCGGACGGCGCTTTTCCGGGCCGGTGGGCGATACGGTGATCGTTCCCGCCCATGCGCCGGTGACCATCGCCTTCGACGCGGGCCAGAAAAGGCCGTGGTTCCTCCACTGCCACCTCTGCCACATGGGGGGCCCCCGGCATGATGACGCTGGTGCGCGCAGCGTAACGGGGCGAGGGCGCATGAGCCCTTGTGGGCGCCGATCGGGTTCGTCAAGTTGAGAGCCATGATGCATGCTCCGGCTCAAGACACCGATAAGCGCCCGTCGATTCCGAAAACCGTCTGGGCGCTCGGGTTCGTGAGCCTGTTCATGGATATCTCCTCGGAGATGATCCACGCGCTGCTGCCCCTTTTTCTCACCGCGACCCTCGGAGCCAGCGTGGCCGTGGTGGGCCTCATCGAGGGAGTGGGTGAATCCACCGCGGCCATCGTGAAGGTCTTTTCCGGCTACCTGTCCGACCGCATCGGCCGGCGCAAGCCGCTGATCCTCATCGGCTATGGGTTGGGCGCCGCGTCGAAGCCGTTCTTCGCCCTCGCTGGCGCACCGGCCATGGTGTTTGCCGCGCGCTTCGCCGACCGTATCGGTAAGGGGATCCGCGGCGCGCCGCGGGACGCGCTGGTGGCCGATGTCACGCCGCCTTCCATCCGCGGGCGCGCCTACGGGGTGCGCCAGGCGCTCGATACGGTCGGGGGGTTCCTCGGCCCGCTGCTCGCCATCGCGCTGATGGCGCTGTTCGCCGACGACATGCGAACGGTATTCTGGTTCGCCCTCATCCCCGGCGCGCTCGCGGTGGCGTGCGTCATCCTGGGGGTCGAGGATCGCGCCATCGGGGAGGAGGGCGCCACCGGCCGTCCGCCGCCGGTGCGGCTCGCCGATCTCCGGCAGTTCGACGGCGCGTTCTGGGGCGTCGTCGCCATCGGCGTGGTGTTCACCCTTGCGCGGTTCAGCGAAGCCTTCCTCGTGCTGAAGGCGCACGACGAGGGCCTGCCGCTGGCCCTCGCGCCGCTCGTTCTCGTGGCCATGAACGTCGTCTATTCGCTCGGCGCCTATCCCGCCGGCGCCTGGTCCGACCAGGCCTCGCCCACGCGCCTGCTGCTGGTGGGGCTGGCGGTCCTCATCGGCGCGGACCTGATGCTGGCCTTCGCGCCGGGGCTGTCGGGCGCCTTTCTCGGCATCGCCTTGTGGGGCGCACACATGGCGCTCACGCAGGGCCTGCTCGCCAAGCTGGTTGCCCAGCACGCGCCCGCGACGCTGCGCGGCTCCGCCTTCGGCCTGTTCAATCTCGCCACCGGCGTCGCCATGCTGGTGGCGAGCGTGGTCGCGGGGGTGCTGTGGGAGCGGATCGGCTCCGCGGCGACCTTTGCCGCAGGGGCCGGTTTCGCGGTCCTCGCAGCCCTGCTGGTGACGGTGTCCGCCCTGACGCGCCGGGCGGGGCGCGACGACCCTTCTCCTGGCGGCGCGCACCTCCCCTGAGACGACCCGGCCCCAGGCCGGGCGCTGCCGCGATGGTGAACCGTCCCCGCGAAGGCACGTGCCGCACCGAGATGGCGCAAGGCGAGGACGAACAGAGCAAGACTGACTCCGTAGCCCAGGAAGCCGATGACGCCCGCCGCGAGTAGAATGACGGCCGAGGGAAGGCCGGCGCCGCTGGCAAGAGCGATGAGCAGGTTGATGGCACCCGCGACCAGCCCCTTCAACATGGCGATCTGGACCGGATCGGCGGATGAGAGCTTGCGCGTCAGGTTGTTGTCGATCCCCCAGCACAGGCAGGCGCCGGCGATCAGCAGCGCCCCCCATTGCAAGGACAGATGCCCCTCCCACGACAGGAGGACGGCACCCGCGAGGATGGCGAACGCACCGAGCAGGAGCCGCCGGTCCACGTTCTCGCGGAACACCAGCCAGACGATGCCCATGGTGGCGAGGCCTTCCAGGTTGAGCAGCAGCGAGGCCGACGCCGCGTCGGTGAGGGACAGGCCGAACATGAGCAGCAGAGGAGCAAGGAGGCCTCCGGCGACGATGACCAGGGCAAGCCAGGGCATGTCCATCCGCCGCAGCGGCGCCTCGACGGCTGGCAGCCGCAAAGCGGCTCGGGACAGGTGCACCGCGGCGAGGCCGAGGCCGGCTCCCAGATAGAGCAGGCCGGCCATCATCCAGGGATCGACGGAACCCAGAAGGTGTTTGGCGAACGGCGTGCTTGCGCCGAACAGGCCCGCCGAGGCCAAGGCGAGAAGGATACCTGTTTGCATCATTCCGACAGTCTCACCGATACCAGCCGACTTGGCCTGGGGGCGTCAACGTGCGTGATGCCCCCAGGCGGGACCAGCCATTGTTTCACAGGATGGCCACGCAACCGCGGTGCTAACGCCACAGGTATTTGATGAGCGCGGCGATCCCGAGCACGACAAGGACGAGGATGAGGAGCCCGACCAGCCCCATCCCCCACATGCCGCCGTCCATCATGCCATCGTAGTTCATCATCGTGTCCTCCTCATCCGAGTGATGCACGGCGCAGGCGCAGGGCATTGGTGATGACGCTCACCGAGGAGAGCGCCATGGCCGCCGCGGCGATGATCGGCGACAGCAGGAGGCCGAATGCCGGATAGAGCACACCGGCGGCGATCGGCACGCCGGCCGCATTGTAGATGAAGGCGAAGAAGAGGTTCTGGCGGATGTTGCTCATGGTGGCGTGGCTCAGCTGCCGGGCGCGGGCGATGCCCTGAAGATCGCCTTTCAGCAGCGTCACGCCGGCGCTCTCGATCGCCACGTCCGTGCCCGTCCCCATGGCGACGCCCACGTCCGCCGCGGCGAGCGCGGGGGCATCGTTGACGCCGTCGCCCGCCATGGCGACGATCCGCCCTTCCTGGCGCAGCCGGGCAACCACCTGCGCCTTGTTCTCCGGCAGGACCTCGGCCTCCACCTCGTCGATGCCGAGCCTGCGCGCCACCGCCTGCGCGGTGGTCCTGTTGTCGCCGGTGAGCATGACGACGCGGACGCCGGCTGCCCTGAGGGCCGCCAGGGCGGCGGGCGTCGTCGCCTTGACCGGGTCGGCGATGGCGATGAGGCCGCCGACGCGCCCGTCGACCGCGACGAAGATGACGGTGGCGCCGTCGCCGCGCAGCGCCTCGGCCTCGGCCGAAAGCGCCGAAAGGTCA
>NZ_JBAFWT010000069.1:0-15769 GCF_043195195.1 Roseixanthobacter psychrophilus | reverse complement strand
CCGTCTATGTGCCCAGTGCCATCGCGCTCGCGATGGCATGGCGTGGATGGCGCGGGGCGGCCGCCATGACGATCGTCAACGGCCTGCTTGTCGGAGCGGCATTTTCCGAGGTTCATCTATGGCGTCCCAGCATCCCGCTCTGGGGGTTGTGGAACGACAATTTCTTTATCCTCGGTGCGGACTGGATCAGTTGGACGATCCTTGCCCTGACGGTTCTGGTCGGGGCATGCGTCGCGATGGCGGGAGCCTATGCCATGGGGCTGAACTGGGTGGAGCGAAGGGCATCGCCGATCAGCTGAGGAGGCAACTGTGAATAAGCGCCCAAGCGGGGCCCCGCCTTTAATGGCTTCAATGCATTGAAATTACTTCAGGAATCTTATTTCGACTTGGGTCCCGATCGGCGCCGACGGGAATCCCATCTTTGAAGTTTATGAGCTGAATTAAGGAGTTAGGCCGCGTCTAATCGGGGCCCCGTCTCCACGCTTATTCACACATCTGCCGCGAGGTGGGTTATCCGCGGGCCATCCGGGTCGACCAGGGCAGCGAGTTCATGTCGCGCGATCTCGATCCCTGGGCCTATGTGAAGGACGTCACGCTCGACTTCTTCATAGGGTCCGCTTTGTAAGCCTTGGAATGCCAATCTCTATCTCAAACCACTTGCCGCCACATGCCTCGCCCGCGGCGGCTTTCAAGGAACAAC
The DNA here is from genome assembly GCF_043195195.1 of Roseixanthobacter psychrophilus. Lineage (NCBI taxonomy): Bacteria > Pseudomonadati > Pseudomonadota > Alphaproteobacteria > Hyphomicrobiales > Xanthobacteraceae > Roseixanthobacter > Roseixanthobacter psychrophilus. The sequence goes on along the minus strand of NZ_JBAFWT010000069.1, from coordinate 15,069 downwards.
GTGTTTCCTGACAGATTGCCTGATTGACGGGAGGGCGGGACGGATGCCAAATTTTAGCATGAGCAACATAGATCTCCAGATTCCGCGGCACGCTGCAACCTTGCGCCTCCTGGTCGAGGACAGGATTCGCACCGCCATTGCGACTGGCCACTTCAAGCCGGGTCAGCGTCTGATCGAGCGCGAGTTGTGCGAACAGATCGGCGTCGGCCGAACATCGGTGCGCGAGGCGTTGCGTCAGCTCGAGGCGGAGGGCCTCGTGGTGACCGTGCCGCACCGTGGGCCGGAGGTGAGTTCGATCAGCTACGAGGAGGCGTGCCAGCTCTACGAGGTGCGGGCATTGCTGGAAGGGTTTGCTGGCCGGAGCTTCGCGGAGCGCGGAAGCGATGCCGACCTTGTGGAACTTGGTCGGGCCGTCGCTGGCTTCCGCAAGGCGGCCGAGAGTGGCGACAACTCGATGCTCGTTGCCGCTAAAACGCGGTTCTACGCTGTGCTGACCGAAGGTGCCCGAAATGTCTTCGTGAAACAGTCGCTGACGACTTTGCACAACCGCATCACGCTGCTGCGCGTGACATCGATGAATCAGGAAGGCCGGCTGGCTGATAGCGTGTCCGAGATCGAGGCGATTTATGAGGCGATCCGCGACCATGACGGGGACCGGGCGGAGGCTGCATGCCGATACCACATCGATAGGGCGGCGAGGGTGGCGCTCGCTGTCCTCGCCAAGGAGGCTGCTCCAGCTGCGCGTAGAGATTGACAGATTGTCTGATTGATGGGAATCTGCCCTATCCGGTCCGTCTGACATACGTTGCGGTGGTCGGTTAGGAGGATAAACGCCATGACGAGCGATCCCATCGTGCCGCCCGCTGCAATTGCCTTGATCGGTCTCGGGCAGATGGGGCTGCCGATGGCGAGGCGCGTGCTCGCGGCCGGCTTCGAGGTGCGGGGGGCTGATCCGGTCGAGGCGTCACGGCTCACCCTGACAGATGCCGGAGGAAGCGCTTTCGCGAAGGCCGCCGAGGCTGTCTCGGGCGCAAGCGCCGTCATCACCATGTTACCCAACAGCAAGATCGTCCGCGAGGTGCTCCTCGGGGCGGAGGGCATCGCGAGGTTGCTGCCCGCGGGCACCCTCGTCATCGATATGAGTTCGTCGGTTCCCACCGATACGGCGAGCCTCACGGCCGAACTCGCGGGGCTCGACCTCGCGTTGATCGACGCGCCGGTCTCCGGGGGCGTGAAGCGCGCTATCGACGGCTCGCTTGCGATCATGGCCGGCGGTCGGACTGTCGACATCGAGCGGGCCCGACCCATACTCGCCGCCATGGGCAAATCAATCTTCGCCACCGGTCCGATCGGCTCCGGTCATGCCATGAAGGCACTCAACAATTATGTCTCGGCGGCCGGCCTCGTCGCCGCCTGCGAGGCGCTGCTGGTTGCCCGCAATTTCGGCTTGGCGCCGGAGACGGTCGTAGATGTGCTCAATGCCTCGACGGGACGCAACAACTCGACCGAGGTGAAGATGAAGCCGTTTGTCATCAGCGAGGCATTCAACTCGGGCTTCTCGCTCGCGTTGATGGCAAAGGATCTTCGCATCGCGGCCGATCTCGCCAGGCATCTCGACCTGCCATTGCCCCAAATCCAGTCGGTTGCAGCGTTGTGGGAGCAGGCGAGGACTGCACTGCGATCCGATGCGGATCACACTGAAATCTACCGGCACCTGAAGGCAATGGTTGAGGCGACGGAGGCGGCGCAATGAGCGTGAGCACCCAGTCGAGGTTTGGGACGACTCGTGGTGTTCCCGTTGCGGGGTGGGTTCGAACGCAATGCCGTAGTGGCGCCAGCAATGCGCGAGGGCATTGCCGACAGTTTGTCGGATTGTCTGCTAAATTGTGACTGCCGGATTGTCTGATAGGAGACTTTCGACTACAAGCTTTGCTGGGCGCCGGCTGAAAGGCGCTGATAGCCCAAAAAAACAGAATACGGAGGAAACCCATGTTGCTTTCGAACCTACGCAGGTCGTTCGCGAAATTCGGGTGCATTGCGGCAGCCATCTGCCTTACTCAATCGCCAGCTTTCGCAGAATGGCCCGAGCGCCCTGTCCGGGTTATCGTCGCCTATCCCCCCGGCGGATCGAGCGATTTGCCGGTGCGCGCATTGCTTGACGGCATCAATATAAGCCGAGGCACGAAACTCATTGTGGAGAATCGTGCCGGCGGCTCTGGCATCGTCGGCTTGGAGGCGTGCGCCAAGGCGCCGCCGGATGGCTATACATTCTGCGCCTTCGTCATCAGCTCCATGTGCATCATGCCGAAGCTGCGCGAGCTTCCGTTCGACATTACCCAATACGAGACAGTCGGCCGGTTTGGCACGCTTCTCAATGCCTTCTCGACGCCGATGGATGCTCCGTGGAAGACGATGGGCGAGATGGTGGAGGCCGCGAAGAAGAATCCCGGCAAGTACAAGGTCGGATCATCGGGTATCGGAACCGCGCAGCATCTCGGCGAGGTGGCGCTGATGGATGCAGCGGGTATTTCCCTGGTCCATGTCCCCTACGCGAACTCGGCGGAGATGATCACCGACACGTTGGCGGGACGTCTCAATCTTATTTTCGAGAGTTCGGGCTTTGAGCAATACAAGGCCGGTAAGATTCGCATCCTCGCCGTGAACACGAAGCATCCGAACTTTCCAGAACTGCCGGTGGTCGCAGATGCCGTGCCCGGCTTCGACGTGAAGAGCGAGATCGCGATCTTCGCGCCAAAGGGAACTCCGCCGGAGATTACAAAGAAGTTCTCAGAGATGATGAATGAGGCGGTGGAGCGTCAGGACACCAAGTCGCGCTTGCTTGTCGTCGGTGCCAACGCCCTGACCGATACGCCCGAAGGCATGAAGAAAGAGTTCACCGAGCAGTGCATGAAGATCGGCACGCTCGTAGACAAATTCAACATCAAGCCTGAGTAATCGCCGTCTCCAGGTCCAACGAATGAGGCGGTCCTGCCGCTACAGTTAGTGCCGGCTTTCTGCCGGCAACGGGTGGGTTGTGCGTCGCATCTTGCAAAAGACGGGGCTGCGTAATGCAGCGAACCAACATGAACAGACTTAGGAATATCTGGAGCGAGCAAGATTTTCTCTCGGGAGTTATGTTTTTTCTCATCGGGGGAATTGCCCGTTACATTTCGTACGACTATCCTCTTGGGAGCTTCAGCGCGCTGGGAAGCGGCGCGTTTCCCATGCTTCTGACATGGGCGCTGATGCTGATCGGCGTCGTCCTCATAGTGCGGTCGTTCTTCGTGCCCGGCGCGGCGGCGGCGGGCTGGAATCCGTGGGCGTTGGCGATGATCACGCTGGCGATCTTCAGCTTCCAGTTCCTCATCGATCGCGTCGGCCTTGCCGTCAGCATGCTGTGCCTGATCGCGCTTGCCGCGCTTGGAGGGCGCGAGGCCCGTCCGAAGGAGTTGGCCGTCTTCAGCGCAATCCTGATCGGCCTCTCCATCGGCCTGTTCATTTACGGCCTCGGCATTCCGATAAAGGCGCTCCCATGGAACTGATCACTGCCTTCGAGAACCTCTCGCTCGGTTTCCATGTCGCGCTTTCGCTGCAGAACCTGGCATTTTGCTTTTTCGGCGTTCTGGTGGGAACCGCAATCGGCGTCCTGCCGGGTGTTGGCCCGGTCGCGACCATGGCCCTTCTGCTCCCCGCGACATACTATTTGCCGCCGGCGGGGGCCCTTATCATGCTCGCCGGCATCTATTACGGCGCGCAATATGGCGGCTCGACGACAGCCATTCTGGTCAATCTTCCAGGTGAGGCGTCGTCGGTCGTTACCTGCATCGACGGTCACGCTATGGCGAAGAAGGGACGGGCAGGCCCGGCCCTTGCCATTGCCGCCCTCGGTTCCTTCTTCGCAGGAACGGTCGCGACACTGGCCATCGCGCTTCTCGCGGTGCCGCTTAGCCAGATATCGAACTATATCGGCCCGGCCGAATACTTCTCCCTGATGGCGCTCGGCCTCGTAACGGCGATCGTTCTGGCTCACGGCTCGGTCCTGAAGGCCTGCGGAATGGTTTTTCTCGGCCTGCTACTCGGTATTGTCGGCACCGATCGGACCACGGGACTTCAGCGTTTCACCTTCGACATGTCCTCGCTGTTCGACGGTATCGATTTTGTCATCCTGTCGATGGGCTTGTTCGGCATAGCCGAGATCATCTCCAACATCGGCCGGAGCGAGTCGCGCGACCTCATCACGAAGGGGTTGGGCAAACTGATGCCGTCGCGCGACGATTTCCGGCGCGCCTTTCCGGCGGCGATACGGGGCACTGTGCTGGGTGGTTTCCTCGGCATTCTTCCCGGCGGCGGTGCGACGCTGTCTTCCTTTGCGTCCTATTCGCTTGAAAAGAAGCTTTCCAAGAGGCGGGAGGAGTTCGGCAAGGGCGCCGTGGAAGGGGTTGCGGGTCCCGAATCCGCCAACAACGCGGCGGCGCAGACATCCTTCATCCCGATGCTGACGCTCGGACTCCCGTCCAACGTGGTCATGGCGATGATGATCGGTGGCATGATGGTGCACGGCATCACGCCGGGACCGCGAGTCATGGTCGAACGTCCCGACCTCTTCTGGGGCATGATCGCGAGCATGTGGGTCGGCAATGTGATGCTGCTGGTCCTAAACCTTCCCCTGATCGGGCTTTGGATCCGCCTACTGTCGACGCCCTATCGGCTCCTCGGCATCGCGATCCTGTTCTTCTGCTGCATAGGCGTCTACAGCCTAAATAACAACGCAACCGATGTCGGTCTCATGGCCCTGTTTGGTGTGGTCGGATACGTATTCGCAAAACTCGGATGCGAGCCAGCGCCCTTGCTTCTCGGGTTCGTCCTCGGAGGACCGATGGAAGTGAACATGCGGCGCGCCATGCTGTTCTCCGATGGCAGCATGATGACATTTATTACAAGTCCACTGAGTCTCGCATTTCTTCTATTCGCTGCAATTATTTTGGCATCCGTGCTTTTCCCGAAAATCAAACAGCAGCGGGAAGAGGTGTTCCAAGAATAACGCAGACACTTGATTTTTTCATGATGCCGGCGGTAAATAATAGGGCTCAGAAATGACCAGCAAGATGATGGAAGACAAGGTGGTCGTCGTCACCGGCGCGGGCGGAGGAATCGGGCGCGACATTGCGATCCTCATGGCCAGGGAAGGTGCGCGGGTCATCGTCAATGATGTCGGCGTTTCGCTGAGCGGAGAAGGCGGCTCGTCCACCCCCGCCCAGGAAACCAAGCGCCTCATTGAGGAGGCGGGCGGCGCAGCGGAGATTTGCGCTGAAAGCGTTTCGAACTGGAGCTCGGCCGGCAAGATCATCCAGTCGGCTATGGATCACTTCGGCAGACTCGACGCCGTGGTGAACAACGCCGGCATCCTGCGCGACGCGATCTTTCACAAGATGAACGAGGAGGAATGGCGCGCCGTCATCGATGTGCACCTGCATGGATCGTTCTTCGTCAGCCGCGCGGCGGCGGAAATCTTCCGCAAGCAGGAGAGCGGCGCCTTCGTTCACATGAGCAGCACGTCCGGCCTCATAGGCAATTTCGGACAAGCGAATTACTCGGCCGCCAAGATGGGCATTGTTGGGCTGTCGAAGTCGATCGCGCTCGACATGCACCGCTACAATGTTCGGTCCAATTGCATCGCGCCGAGCGCCTGGAGCCGGATGACCCACGCTATTCCGGCGACGACGCCGGACCAGGAGATGCGCATCGAGCGGCTCAAGAGAATGACTCCGGCCAAGAACGCGCCGCTGACCGTGTTCCTCGCGTCCGATGCCGCGAAGGATGTGACCGGACAGATCTTCGCCGTCCGCATGAACGAAATATTTCTGATAAGCGCAAACCGGCCCGTTCGGGGCATGCACCGCGCGGACGGCTGGACCCCGAAATCCATTTCCGAAGAGCTGATCCCTGCCGTGAGACCGATGTTCACCCCGTTGGACCGCACGCAGGATGTGTTCCCCTGGGATCCGATCTGAACGCGCACAAATGGGCGGTGCCCGTCGGGCTGCCTCTCTCATGGGATGAATACAATGGTGCTTGGCAATTGCCGGGTGGTCGAACTCGGCACCGGACAGACGTTGGCCTACGCGGGCAAGCTTTTTGCCGATTTTGGCGCGGACGTCGTCAAGATCGAGGCACCCGGTGGCGATCCGGCGCGCCGCGAGGCACCGCTGGTCGATACGGGCAATGGCGTCATGCAGGGTGCCCTGTTCGCCTGGCTGAACACCAACAAGTCCAGCCTCGTGGCCGATCTGTCGCAGGAAGATCCTGCCCCCGCGCTGCTGGATGCGATCCGAACATGCGACGTTCTCCTCGACGCACGTGAGCCGCGTGTGATCGCCGACGGCGTGCTTCCGCATGCGAGGATCCGGGAATTGAACCCGGAAGCGACGATCGTGAGCGTGAGCTGGTTCGGAGCGACGGGACCGTACCGCGACTTCGAAGGCTCCGACGTGGTCTGCCGTGCGCTCGCCGGCGTGATCGCGCCGGTCGGGCCGGTCGAACGGCCAATGACGCTGAGCGACCATCAAGCCGACATCGTAGCCGCGGTGACCTGCTTCACTGCCGGCCTGACCGGACTGATGACCAAGGAGAGAGGTAAGTCTTTCTCCGTCAGTTCCCTGGAAGCCTGCATCGTGCTGGCCGAATGGCATTATGCGCAAAGCGACCCGGCGATGGGCAGACGCTGCGGCGTAAACCGGTTTCCAAACACCTATCCCGTCGGCATCTTCCCCGCCAGGGAGGGCTGGATCGGCATCGGGGTGTCGACGGTTCCGCAGTGGCGCGAGTTCTGCGATCTGTTCGGCATTCCCGATGCCGACAATCCGCGCTACGCAACCGGCGCAGACCGCGCCCGGCTCGCCGATGAAATCGATAGCCTCTACGTGCCACAACTGAAGAACCGGACGGCGTCCGAGTGGTTCGAGGAAGCACTGAAACGACGGCTTCCCTTCGCGGTGGTGCCGGAGATGAGCGATCTGCTCGACCCAGCTGGAAGTTTCGCGTCGGCTTTTGCCGAGGTGAGGATTGGCAACGCCGCGTTCCGGGCGCCTACCCTCCCGATACGGCTACCCATGAGCGATCAGCTGCGCAATGGAGCAGCGCCGCTGCTCGGCGAAAGCGCCCCAGAGCGTGTCTCTCCCCCCATTCGGGGATTTTCCCGCTACGGTGGACCCGCAGGTCCTCTCGAAGGGCTTCGCATCGTCGATCTGTCGATGGGTTGGGCGGGGCCGCTCGTGACGCGGCAGATCGCCGACCTCGGCGCACAGGTGATCAAGGTCGAAGCCTGCGGCTACGCCGACTGGTGGCGCGGCAATGACATCCGCCCGGTCTTCTTCGAGGAAAAACGGTATGAGAAGAATCCCGGCTTCACCGCTTTGAACCGGAACAAGATCGACGTCACGCTCGACCTCACGCATCCGGACGGTGTGGCACTGCTGAAGCGGCTGGTCCGCGGCGCCGACGTGGTCGTCGAGAACTACGCCCGCGACGTGCTGCCGAAGCTGAAGCTGGATTATCCGGTGCTGCGCGCGGAGAAGCGCGATCTCGTCATGTTGTCCATGGCGGCATTTCCGCAAGGGATGTGCGACGCGGCCCGCGCCTATGGCTATACGCTGGAGCAAGCCTCCGGCCTGCCCCTGGTTGCCGGCGACGCGACGACAGGCCCTATGCTGATCCACTACGCCTATGGCGATCCGATCGCCGGGCTGAACGGCATGGCGGCGCTCCTCCTCGCGCTGCTGCACCGCGACCAGACCGGTCAGGGACAGCATGTCGATCTCGCCCAGGTCGAATGTCTCTTCCCGCATCTGGCGCCCTGGGCCATCGAATGCGGCGTCACCGGCAAGACCGCCGGGCGGGTCGGCAACCGGCATCCCCACCATTCGCCGAGCGGCGTCTACCGATGTGACGGCGCTGACGCCTGGGTGTTCATCTCGGTCCTCGACGACGCCATGTGGAAGCGTCTCTGCGAGACCGTGGAACGTTCGGATTGGCGGGACGATCCGTCGATGCAGGATCATGAACAGCGTGACCGTCAGGCCGAACGGATCGAGAAGGCGATATCAGCCTGGACATCCCGCCGCTCGCCCCAGGATGCGATGGAGGTCCTGCAGGCGAACAGGGTCGCAACCGGCGTGGTCCGTAGTCCCTTCCACATAAAGGATGATCCGCATCTGCGGGCTCGTCATTTCTGGCAGACCGCCCAGCATCCGTTCGCGGGATCATTCACGCACTCGTCTCTGCCTATCCAGGAAGGGCAGCAACACTACGTGTTGAAGCGGGTGGCGCCGACGCTCGGGCAGGACAACGACTTCGTCCTGGGTGAACTGCTCGGCCTCTCGCCAGTGGAAATCGCCGATCTGGCCGCGCGGGGCATCATCGGAACGGAGGCGCGCCCGCCGGCACCTCGCCGAAAGCTCGCATCAGCCTGATCCCCGTCGAATCGTGGGGAACACGAGAATGGGAATTCGCCTGTGACACGGAAAGTACACGCCTGCATCGTCGGTGCCTTCGAGCATCCGACACGGAAAGCGCCGGATAAGACGACCATCCAGCTGCACGCCGAGGCCGCCATCGGCGCGCTCAAGGATGCGGGCCTGACGATGGCCGACGTCGACGGCTATTTCTGCGCCGGGGATGCGCCGAGCATCGGCCCGACATCGGTCGTGGAGTATCTCAACCTGACCCTCAGCCATACGGACTCGACCGAGCTCGGCGGCTGTTCGCCGATCGCCCATATCGGCCATGCGGTCCAGGCAATTGCCATGGGCAAGTGCAACGTCGCGCTGATCACGCTGGCCGGGCGGCCGCGAAGCGAGGGTGTCGCCACCGGTACCACGCCGCGCCCACCGAACTTCGCCCAGCCCGAAGCCTCGTTTGAATATGCGTATGGCCCGGTGAACGCCAATATCTACGGCATGTGCGCTGCCCGCCACATGTATGAGTATGGCACGACGTCGGAGCAACTTGCTTGGATCAAGGTGGCCGCCAGCCATCATGCGCAGCACAACCCGAACGCCATGCTCAAGAACGTCGTGACGGTGGAGGAAGTGCTGGCCTCGCCGATGATCTCGACCCCGCTTCACCGGCTCGACTGCTGCGTGGTTTCGGATGGTGGCGGCGCGGTGATCGTGACCCGACCGGAGATCGCCCGCTCGCTCAGCCGCCCGGTCATCAACATCCTCGGAACGGCGGAGACGGTGAAGCATCAGAGCGCCGGCTATCCGGACATCGTGAGTTCCGGCGCGAGCAGAACCGGCCCCGCGGCGTTCGCCGAGGCGAAGATCAAGCCCGCCGATATCAAATATGCCTCGGTCTATGACAGCTTCACCATCACCGTCCTGATGCAGCTCGAGGATCTCGGCTTCTGCGCGAAGGGGAGCGGGGGAAAATTCGTTGCCGACGGCAATTTGATCTCGGGCGTCGGCAAGCTGCCTTGGAACACCGATGGTGGCGGCCTTTGCAACAACCATCCCGCCAATCGTGGTGGCATCACCAAGATCATTGAAGCAGTCCGGCAGCTGCGCGGTGAGGCGCATCCGAAGGTGCAGGTGCCGAACTGCGACCTCGCGCTGGCTCATGGCACCGGCTTCCAGCTCGCCACGCGCCATGGCAGCGCAACCGTGATCATGGAGCGCGCGCAATGAGCCCCTCGAAGCTGCCCGACCCGGTCGTCAACCCGGAGACGGTCGAATACTGGACCGCCGCCAAGGAAGGGCGCCTGATCGTCCGGCATTGCCGGAGTTGCGACAGGCCGCATCACTATCCGCGCGCCATCTGCCCGTTCTGCCAGAGCGATGATCTCGACTGGCAGGTCACGGCAGGAACCGGCACGCTCTATTCGTTCAGCCACATGAAGGCGGCGTCGGAACCCTATGTCATGGCCTTCGTCACCATGGACGAAGGTCCGACCATGATGACCAACATCGTCGACACCGATCCGGACACGCTGGCGATCGGCGATCGCGTGGAGGTGGTTTTCGCTCCATCGGCCGGCGAGTGGCGTTACCCCATGTTCCGTAAAGTGACATGACGAGCACCGGCAAGGCGTTGCGGCTGCTGCGCCTTCGCGTGATGACCCCCGCGAATGCTGCCGCGGCGGGCGAGCCGGCCCTGAATCGAAGCGAACCATGAACCGGGCAGTGGACCCGGCGGGAGTGAACATCTTGGCAACCACCGCACCGGCCATCCGACGGCTGCTGATCGCCAATCGCGGCGAGATCGCTATCCGCATCGCGCGCGCGGCAGCCGAACTCGGCATCGAGACCGTGGGCATCCATTCGCGCGACGACGCGGAATCGCTTCATGTCAGCCAGTGCGATGTCGCCGTGGAACTTCGGGAAGCGGGTCCCAAGGCCTATCTGGACATAGAAGAGGTGGTCGCCGTCGCAAAGCGGCAGAACTGCCAGGCAATCCATCCCGGCTATGGGTTTCTGAGCGAGAACGCCACCTTTGCGCGCCGTTGCCTTGATGAAGGAATCGTCTTCATAGGCCCGTCGCCCGAGACGCTGGAGCTTTTCGGCGACAAGGTCAGCGCCCGCGCTTTCGCGCGCGACAATGCCGTGCCGCTTCCCAGCGGCACGTTCGGGCCGACGACGATCGAGGAGGCCAAGACCTTCTTCGCGAGCCTTCCTGCCGGCGGCGCGATGATGATCAAGGCGCTGGCGGGCGGTGGCGGCCGTGGCATGCGGATCGTGCTGAGCGCCGAGGAAGTCGAACCAGCCTACGTCGCCTGCTCCGCAGAGGCGCTGCTTTCCTTCGGCAGCGGTGCATTGTACGTCGAGGAACTGGTTCGCAATTGCCGGCACGTGGAAGTGCAGATCGTGGGTGACGGTTCCGCGTCCCCCGTCGCGCTCGGCGAGCGCGAATGCAGTCTGCAGCGCCGCAACCAGAAGGTGATCGAGATCGCGCCGTGCCCGGGGCTCGCCGAGGAGGTACGCCAGGCGCTTGCAGACGCGTCGATCCGCATGGCCGGCGCTGTCGGCTATAAGGGGCTCGGCACTTTCGAGTTTCTGGTGCCGCTCGATGCCGGCACCGCGTCGAGCCCGTTCCTGTTCATTGAAGCCAATCCGCGCGTCCAGGTGGAGCACACCATCACCGATCAGGTGTTCGGCGTCGATCTGGTGAAAGCGCAGATCCGGATCGCCAACGGCGCGGACCTCGACGAGGTCGGCCTGCGTGATCCGCGTGCCGCCACGCCCAAGGGCGTTGCGATCCAGTGCCGGGTCAATCTCGAAACCATCGACGAGACGGGCGAAGTCGTGCCCTCCTCGGGTACGATCGGCATCTACGAGCCGCCCTCCGGTCTGGGTATCCGCGTCGACGGCTTCGGATATGCCGGCTACAGCAACAGCCCGCGCTTCGACTCCCTGCTTGCCAAGCTGATCGTCTTCACGGTTGCCAGTGAGGACTTCGAGACGATCCTCAGGCGTGCGCGACGCGCTGTGGACGATTTCACGGTAACCGGCGTGGCGACCAATCTGTCGTTCCTCGCCAACCTGCTCGATCGGCCGGAACTCGCCGCCGGGCAAGTGCACACGCGCTTCATCGACCAGCATATCGCGGAACTCGCCCGCCCGCGGGACCGGAAGAGCAGGACGCCGCGGAGGCTCGCCGATCCGGCGAAGGTCGCACAGGATTACGTTGCGGGGCCGGGTGAACTGCCCGTGCATTCGCCGATGAACGGCGTGCTGGTGGCGCTCATGGTCGGGCCGGGCGATCGCGTGGTGGCCGGCCAGCCGATCGCCACCGTCGAGGCGATGAAGATGCAATCGGTCGTGAAGAGCCCGGCGACCGGCGAAGTCGTGCGTGTGCTTGCCCGTAGCGACAGCGTGATCTCGGCCGATGCGCCCTTCTGCATCATCGCGCAGGACGACGAATCGACCGAGGTCGTCGCCTATGAGGAGACGCCGCTCGACCTCGACGCGATCCGCGAGGATCTTGCCGAGCTGCGGCTGAGGAAATCCTACGGCGAGGACGAGCAGCGCTCCGAGGCCGTCGCGGCGCGGCGCAAGCATGGCAAGCGCACGGCGCGGGAAAATCTGCACGATCTCGTGGACGAAGGGACCTTCCTTGAGTTCGGCGCGCTGGCGATCGCCGCCCAGCGCAGCCGGCATCCGGTCGACACCTTGATGCGGACGACACCAGGCGACGGCATCATCACCGGCATCGGCCGCATCAACGGAGAGGTCTTCGGACCTGAGCGTTCGTCCTGCGCGGTGGCGATATACGACTACACGGTATTGGCCGGCACGCAGGGCTTCATGGCCCACAAGAAGCAGGACCGCCTCTTCAATCTCGCGAACGAGCTGAAAGTGCCCCTCGTCCTGTACGCCGAAGGCGGCGGCGGCCGCCCCGGGGATACGGACAAGTATCTCTTGACCGGCGGCGCGGTCGGGTCCCCGATCTTCGGCGCGTTGGGCCGCCTGAGCGGCAGGGTGCCGCTTGTCGGGGTGGTATCCGGCCGCTGCTTCGCCGGCAATGCCGCGCTCCTCGGGTCGTGCGACGTCATCATCGCCACCGACGACGCCAATCTCGGCATGGCGGGGCCGGCCATGATCGACGGAGCCGGGCTCGGGGTTTTCCGGGCCGAGGAGATTGGTCCCGCATCGGTGCAGGAGCGCAACGGCGTCATCGACGTGCTGACCAGGGACGAACGGGAAGCAACGGCGGCAGCGAAGAAATATCTGAGCTATTTCCAGGGCGACTTGAAGGACTGGACCTGCGGCGATCAACGTGCCCTCCGCTTCGCGGTGCCGCAGAATCGCAAGCAGGCATTCGACATCCGCCAGACCATTCGCACGCTTTGCGATGACGGTTCGGTGCTCGAGCTGCGGCCGAAGTTCGGCCGCAGCCTGGTGACGGCCCTGGTGCGCATCGAGGGGCGTCCCATGGGGCTGATCGCCAATGATTCGTCTGTGCTCGGCGGTGCCCTGGATGCGGACGCCTCGTTGAAAGGCACCCGGCTTGCCCAGCTATGCGACGCATTCAACCTGCCATTGATCGCCCTCGTCGATACGCCCGGCTTCATGGTGGGGCCGGAGGCCGAGGCGGAAGCGCTGGTGCGCAAGGCATGCGGCCTGTTCGTCGCGGGCGCGAACCTGGACATACCGGTATTCACGATCATCGTCCGCAAATGCTACGGGCTTGGTGCGCAGGCAACGGCAGCCGGCCACCTGCTCGGGTCGTCTTTCTGCGTCGCCTGGCCGACCGGCGAGCTCGGCGGCATGGGGTTCGAGGGCGCCGTCAGGCTGGCGCATCGCAAGGAACTCGCGGCGATCGCCGACCCGGATGAGCGCGAGCGCGAATTCGAGCGGCACGTCAACGAGATGTACATGCGCGGCCGGGGCCTCAATGCCGCTTCGGTACTGGAGCTTGACGATGTGATCGATCCTGCCGACACGCGTCGCTGGATCACCGGCATGATGCTGGCGCGCAATTCTCTCTCGCGATGGCACCAGGACAAGAAGCGGCCGTCGGTGCCCACATGGTGACCCGGCATCGAAACAGGGGAGGGGCAGTTGCTCGTTGTCGCCAATACACAGGATCTCAGCGCTCATATCGGCCGAAAGCTCGGCCCGACAGAGTGGCTGCAGATCACGCAGGATCGAATTGATGCGTTCGCCGACTGCACCGGCGATCACCAGTGGATTCACGTCGATACCGAGCGGGCCGCCCGCGAGATGCCGAGCGGCAGGACGATCGCGCATGGCTGGCTGACAGTGTCGCTGCTGCCGCATTTCATACCGCAGCTCTACCGCATCGAGGGCGTTTCGCGAAGGGTGAACTATGGGAGCAATCGGCTCAGATTTATCCAGGTCGTTCCCGCCGACTCCCGCATTCGCGCGTGGCTCACAATACTTGACCTGCAATCACGGCATGGCGGTACCGAAATCACGACGGAAGTCGAGATCGAGCTTGAAGGCTCCAGCAAGCCGGCGCTGCTCCTCGAGCATCTCGCTATTGCCTATGACGACTGAGAATTGGCGCATGGTCAGGTGCGGTGCCGTAGAGGCCATCGAGAGGCGCTTCGGCGATGAACGGCATGGTCGCGCGGAACAGCGGTATTCCGCTCTCGGTTCGACCTGGTCTCTCCCGCTCAGCGCTCAGCTCACGCGTTACGAGAGACTTTATGATCAGACAATCCGTTAATCAGATTGACGATGAGGCGTAATACTCTATCCTGGTAGGCAACAGTGAGCCGCTAGGTCAACCGCCTTTTTGGTTTGCGTCGCTCCTCCCAATGGCCGCCGCGCTGCCGGTTCACATCCGGCGCGTGGCGCCGATGGGGAGAAGCACGAACTCTCGAAACCACGCCGTCGACGGGCCGGTTCCGCCCCTGGGGCGGTTCGGAACAATGATCGTCATAAAGAAGGGGATTGCCCATGTCCGATCAGCAGCAGTTCGAGAAAGGACTCGAGGTCCGCCGCAAGGTGCTCGGGTCCGAATATGTCGATGGCAGCATCGCCAAGGCCGATGATTTTATGATGGCCTTCCAGAATATCACCACGGAATGGTGCTGGGGTTATGCCTGGACACGGCCAGGGCTCGAGCACAAGACACGCTCGATGCTGAATCTGGCCATGCTCACGGCGCTCGGCAAGCCGGCCGAACTCAGGCTGCATGTGAAGGGAGCCTTGTCCAACGGCGTGACCGTCGATGAGATCAAGGAAATCCTCCTTCATGCCACCGTTTATTGCGGCATTCCTGCCGGTCTGGACGCCTTCAAGGCGGCGCACGAAGTGCTGAAAGCGGAGGGGGCTGTGCCTGCCGACAAAGGAAAGAATGGGGGAGCCGCGCTCTGACGGCTCGGCACTGCGCTTAGCGGCAAGGCCGGGCTTTCGACACTGTCCAGCGCGCCGCGCTGAATGGGATTGCGGGTGTCGCCTGGCGAATTCTTCCGCGCGGCGGAAGCTTGCGAGTCCATGGAAGGTCTTGTCGACGGTTGCGCACGGGTGAGGCCCTTCCAGCGTCTGGGTAGACTCGCCTATGCGCTGAGGAGAAGCGAAGATGGTGATCTCCGGCAAGCACTAA
>NZ_JBAFWT010000068.1:0-15899 GCF_043195195.1 Roseixanthobacter psychrophilus | reverse complement strand
CGTCCAGCGCTCCTTGTGCCGCAGTCGCGCCAGCGGCGTCCCGGTCAGGCAGTTGAAGGTCTTGCCGCAGCCCGTTGGCCTGACCGCGAATTACCGCTCCTTCCGCCGCGCAGTGAGGGCAGCGCCGTTCCGCGCCGATCCGTTCTTCCAGCAGGCCGACCACAGCTTCCAGCGATGGTTGCCCCGCCAGCGCCCGACTGGCTTCCGCACGCTGGTCCGCCGACAGCTCGTCGATTTCCGAAAGCCACGTCATGTATTCTTGCCGGTCCATCTTCGCCTCCCGCCTGCAGGAGCCGGGCCTACCAGGGGCCATGCATAGCTAATGCGAATTGAGCCAATCCGGAAGATCATGGTTCTGGCCGGCAATGGCAGGACCTGGCGCCGAGCATTCGTTCCTCGGTCGACCGCAATCTTGGAGATAGCGGACTTCGGAAGCGGCGAACGAACCGGAAATATTGGCGTATCCTCGTCCTTCATAGTCGCCGGGGAACACCTGCTTTCAGCCGGAACGCGGCGATTCATGGGCGCTTTATCCACCTTGCCGCCTTGGTGCGAATCCGGCGGTGTGAAGGCGTTTCGTCTTGCGGAGTGGACGTCGGCATCGAATTTGTTGGTTTCCTGGGCGCCGCTGCCGCAGCTTGGATCGCCTTCCCCGGCGTTTGGGTCCTTTCCGCGCCCGCGCGACCGCCCGCGCGTTCCGTCGTTCCGGCTTTCGACGGCGGCGTTTTGGGCGCGCCTATAGGGGAAAAGCGCGCGGGGCCATCCGCCGCCGGATGGAGGCGCCCAACAGAGTTGTGAGCCGGGGGAGTTTTTGCCGCCACAGCATTCTTGGCCGGGCGCACTGTCTTTTTCGCGACGCCGGCTTTTGGCGCCGCGGGCGCTGGCGTCATTTCAACGCCGAACAATGCCGCGAGGTCGTCACCGGCGAGAATGCGCGTCCCGGCGCCGCCGGCGCGCATGACCGGCAGGTCGGCGCCCGCACTCGCGATCAATTCGGAACTTTCGACACCGCGCAAGGCGAAGAGCAAGTCCGGGGTCGTATCCAGGCGTGCACCCACGCCGTAAAGTGTTGCGGCTACATGTTTGCACATGCGCGCCCCGTCGGGGCAGGAGCAGGACATCTTGATTTCTCTGGGCGCCGGAAACAGGCCGTCGCCTTGGCGGCAGACACGCTCCATGACGTTTTTCGACAATTTGCCGGACAGCAGTTCCACCAGCGAGCCCACCGAACCCGCGCAATCCTTGAGGATAGCCCGCCAATGCCCGGCCGGTACGGCGCCGATGTCTATTTTCACCTTGTAAAGGCTGGAGCCCATGACCAAGGCTTGAATTTGGCCTCGTTCGACCTGGAGATCGACGACCGAACCGTTCCGGACATAGGTTTTCCCACGCGGCAGCCGGTTTTCGAAATCCGAATAACGTTCCAGATTTTCGCACCAGGCCTTGCCCCAGAAATTCCTGGCTATCGTCCGGCCCTCGATAACCAATGGCGCGATCGTCCGCCCTTTCTTGCGCAGCTTTTCCATTTCGCGCGCCGCCTGCGCCCGTCTCTGGGCGACCGGCACATAGGGCGGAAAACCGTAATATCTCATGCCGTCGCGCCTTCCGTCGATGCGGCGTTGAGATCGAGGGCGACCAGGGACAGCAATTCGTGATCGCTCATTTCCGTCAAGTTTACCTCGCCCCCGGTCTCAAGGAAATCCGCCGCCAATTGCCGCTTCGATTCGATCAGCTGATCGATTCGATCCTCGATTGTGCCGCGGCAGATGAATTTGTGCACCAAGACATTGCGCTTCTGCCCAATGCGAAAAGCGCGATCCGTCGCCTGATTTTCGACGGCCGGATTCCACCAGCGATCGAAATGCACGACATGCGAAGCGGCTGTGAGATTGAGCCCGGCGCCACCCGCCTTGATCGACAGGACGAAGAACGGCGTGCGTTCGTCCTCCTGGAATTTCTTGACCAGCTCCCTGCGCCTGGCCACCGGCGTCTCGCCATGCAGCACAAGGCCGGGCCGTCCGAACGCCGCGCCGAGCAGGCGTTCCAGCGCCGGGATGATCTCCTTGAATTGCGTGAACACCAAAAGCTTTTCCTGACGGCTGGCGACGGTTTCGGCGATTTCGCGCAGGCGGAAAAACTTGCCGCTGTCGCCTTCGGCATAGGCGCCGTCGCCCAGCCATTGCGCCGGATGATTGCAAATCTGCTTGAGGCGCATCAGGAAGGCCAGCACCAGTCCCCGCCGCGCGATCCCGTCGCCGGACTCCTTCAGCCTTTCTTCCAGCTCGCCGACCGCGGCCTGATAGAGCGCCGCCTGTTTGCGCGACAAATGGCAGAACGCCTTGACCTCGGTCTTGTCGGGCAGGTCGGCGATGATGCTCTTGTCGGTCTTCAGCCGACGCAGGATGTAGGGCTGCACAAGCTTGCGCAGCGGCGCGTACGTGACATGCGGCTGCGCGGCCAGCGACTTGACGAAATTGGCGAAAGCTTTCGACGAGCCGAGCAGGCCCGGATTCAAAAAATCGAAGATCGACCACAGGTCGCGCAGATTGTTCTCGATCGGCGTTCCGGTCAGCACGATCCGCCCCTTGGCCTTGAGGGATTTGACCGCCTTGGTCTGCTTGGCGTTGGGGTTTTTGATCGCCTGCGCTTCGTCGAGCATGACGAAGCGCCAGTTGGTCTGGGCGATCCAGTCGAGCCGCAGCAATGTCGCGTAGCTCGTTACCACCAGATCGGCCGTCCCCAAACGGTTTTTATCCATGGCGCGCAATTCGTCGGCCGGCAGGAATGCCGGATGGGCGACCAGAATTTTCAAATCCGGCGTGAACCGCTCCGCCTCCTGCGCCCAATTGGCGAGCAGCGAAGCCGGCGCCACCAGCAGGCTCGGCATCTTTTCCTTGGCCGTTTGGGCTCGCTGCGCGACGCTCGCCAGCATCGCCAGAACCTGAATCGTTTTGCCCAACCCCATGTCGTCAGCGAGACAGGCGCCCAGCCCAAGTTGGGTGAGAAAATGCAGCCACTGAACGCCTGCCTGCTGATAGGGCCGCAATGTCCCCCTAAGGCCGTCACCGGGAACGGTTCGAGCTAGGCCTTCCGGGTTGCGGCAGTTAGCCAACGCCTCGGCAAGCCAAGGGCCGGCCAGCACCCGTCCCCATTGCGCCGTGGTGGCGGTATTGGCGGCAGGGCCGATATTGGCGCCAGCCAGCAGACGCATGGCCTCTCCGAAAGGAACGCCCTCCTGTTCCGACAGGCGCTCGATCTTTTGAAATTTGTCGAGCGTTTCGCGCAGCCGCTGTTGATCGACCTCGACCCATTTGCCGCGCAAAAGAGCGAGGCCATGGGTCGAGGCGAGCAGCGCCTCGATTTCGGCATCGGTCAAAGTTTCGCCGTCGAGACTGACCTCGACGCGAAAATCGAGCAGGCCGTCCATGCCGAGTACCGAAGGTTGGGCCGCGCCGATCGTCGCCTCGACCGAGGGACGGCTCGGCCGGTTCATGCGCCAGTTGGCCGGCATGCGGATGACCAAGCCGGCGGCTTCCAGCGCTTCGGCGTCGTGCAAGAAACCCACGGCGTCCTGAGGCGCCCAGCGGAGGGGATGAAAGATTTCACCCGAGTCGACGATCTCCTTCAGCCATGTACAGGCCTCGGCGGCTTCTTGCACGGGTTTGAGAAGCTGCAAAAGCTTCGCCTTGTCGCCGGCGCCGGCATAATCGCGCAAGGCCTGGCCGAGCGGCAGGTGCCGCAACTCGCCATTCGCGGTCAGGCTGGAGGTATAAGTCGCCATGAAGGCGAATGGGAATTCGGGATCGCGCCGATTTTCGGCCAGATTGAAATGCACGCGCCCCACCAGCCGCCAGCGGCGATTGCGACTTTTCAGGAAATCCTGGAGCGCGAGGCCGCTTTCAGCGAGTTCTGTCTCCAGCGCCCGGCCTATCGCGCGCCAGCATGCGATCAAGGTTTCGGGACGCAGATATTCGCCGCCACGCATCGGCGGCGCCTCGTCGAGGAGAGACGCGAGTTCGCCGGCGGACGGCGCCGCAGGAGCGCGTGGCTGCCACGTTTCGCCCTGGCCGCAAAGCTCTGCGACAAAGCGCTTGGCGAAATCGCGCCACCACATCAACTCCGGCGGCAGGCTGGTTCCCGCTTCCGCCGCGCCGAGATGAAGAAGGCCATGTCCAGACCCGCGCGCGAAGTTCTTCTCGAGCCGCTCCGCAAGCTCGTCCGCTAAGGGCGATTCGTCCTCGCCCCGATCGATTCGAAGCGAACCATGGGGCGTCAGCACGAGGAAAAGTGTGGGTAGCATGCCTTAGAATCGGTTTTGCATGGAGCCGCTTCGGTTCGAATTAGCACGGGACCGCATGCTTCGCCCAAAATATCCGTAACTGCCCAGGTTGTTGTTTGGGTTAACCGAGGCGGAGCGATCGGGCGAGGTATTCTGGGTGGCTCGTCAGGGCTTCGATGATATTCCAGCCCTCAAGTTTCCCCTCATTTACGTGATCCCGAAGGCTCCGGTGAATGTCGCGTTTTGGCGGATGAGTTGTGCGTATCGCTCGACGAGCGGACGCAGGCGCTCCTCCGTATCCCTCCGACGGCGGCCGTCTTGCGAATTGAGGCGTGACGGTGAGAATTCGTCTGTATGGACGTCTATACAGACACACCGATCAGTCGGCTTGAGATCGTTGAGAGCGGCGGCCGGCGGCGCTTCAGCGATGAGGCGAAGCTGCGGATCGTCGAGGAGAGCTATTCGGGTCGACGCCTGGGCTCGGCGACGGCCCGCAAATACGGGATCACGCGCTCGCAGTTGAACGCGTGGCGTGACGCGGCGCGGGCCGGGCGGCGGGTGCTTGTAGATCGCGATGTCGACGTCGAGGCTCTGATCCGGGTCGTGCAGGCACTGGAGCGGCTTACGTGATCCCGGTCCCGACAGGCGTGCGGGTCTGGCTTGCGACCGGCTACACGGATAGAGCTTGAGCGCGCCCATGGCCTCGAGGATCTGGGAACGCTCCATCATGGGGATCTCCTCAGCCGGTCGTATCGTGAGCAGTCGGCGCTTGGGGCGTGGCGTAGACGCAAGGCGTCGGGCGTGACGATGGTGATGGGGGCTGCCGGCTCACGGCGCCGGGCGAGAATGTTGAGGATCACGTCGGCGGAGTGGACGCCCTGGCCGAGAGCTTCGGCGCAGGCAGCATCGACCGCGGGCAGCCCGTCGCTCAGCACGCTGGTGAGGATCGACCATCTGCCGGTCCCCGTCGGCGGCACCGGCGAGCTTGCGCCGGACGCGATCGAGGCTCGTTGGCAAAACCCAGTCCTTGAAGGGGGCGCCGTTCCGGAGGGCGCCGGGCTTGCGCGCCAGGACCGGCACATAGTGCCAGGGGTCGAAGATGGTCTGGTCCCGGCCGAAGCAGCGCGGGTGGGATCCGACCGGCCGTCCATCCTGGCGCAGCTCGATCCGCTCCGCATAGGCCCGGACCTCGACCGGGCGTCCCACGGCGCTGGCACAGACCGAGTAGCGGTTGTTGTCGAAGCGGACCAGGCAGGTCTTGGAGACGGAGGCCGGGATGGCGTGGAAGCCGTCGAACCGCCCGGCATAGGGCACCAGGGTTGGACGCTCGGCCTCGAACGCCTGCCAGATGGTCTCCTCGCGCCGCTCGGGATGCGGGTGGCCCTTGGCGTAGGCGATGCACTGGTCGAGCAGCCAGGCGTTCAGCTCGTCGTAGCTGCTCACCCGAAGCCGGGGCGTGAAGAAGCGCTCCCGCACCAGCCCCACCTGGTTCTCCACCTGGCCCTTCTCCCAGCCTGATGCCGGGGTGCAGGCCACGGGATCGACGAGGTAATGGCTGCACATCTGCAGGAAGCGGCGGTTATACGCCCGTTCCTTGCCTACGAAGATCGCATCGACCGCGGTCTTCATGTTGTCGTAGATGCCGCGCGTGCAACAGCCCTTGAAGAAGGCGAAAGCCCGCAGCCAAGTTTACGCAGGCTGCGCACGCTTGCCTGCGTGGGCATCGAACACCATCTCCTGCGTCTCGCGCGGATAGGCCCGCACGAACAGCATCCGCGAATGGCACAGCCGCACATGGGCGACGCGGACCGTCACCGTGGTGCCGTTGATCAGCACCACCTCGTGGCTCCAGTCAAACTGGTAGGCCTCGCCGGGCGCGAAGCTCAGGGGCACGTAGGCGGCGGCCGTCATCGTCGCCTGCGCGCCCGCCGCCAGCCCTTGGCATAGCGGCGCAGCGCATCGTAGCTGCCCTCGTACCCCTGGCTGCGCAGCTCCTCGAAGATGCGGATCAACGTCAGCCGCTCCCGCGCCGGCTTCCCCTCGTTGCCGGCGAGTAGCCCATCCAGGGCCTTCCGCCAGGGCCCGATGCGCGGCAGCGGCTGCACCTCCCGCTCGTAGCTGAAGGCCGTCGCTCCCGTCCGCAGCACCTTGCGCACCGTGTTCCGCGAGACGTGCAGCTCCCGCACGATCTTCTTGATGGACTTGCCGCGCACGAAATGCTCGCGCCGGATCCGCGCAATCGTATCCACGCCCTTCATCCCCAGCCCGCCCGTCGCAACAAAACGACGGACCATGAGCCAAGAGGGGGTCAAAATTACACGCCGATCCCCCTCATAACGGGGTCAATCTTCCATGCCGAAACACAGTCTGCCGCCATTATCTATCGAAGGGTCGACGCCAGGGCCGCTATTGGACGGTGGGCGACGTGCGCAACACGCCCGGCCGGTCGATGTTCGTGCGGCTGAGCGGGCCGGACTCCGGCCCCGGCGCCGCCGGGCACTGGACCGATGCCGCCTCAGCCGAGTACGGCGACCTGCTCGACGTGATCCGCGAGAGCTGCGGGCTGACCCAGTACCGCGAGGTCGCCGAGGAGGCGCGACGCTTCCTGGCGTTGCCCCGCGCCGAACCGCCGTATGAGCCGAGACCGCCCGTCCCGACCGGTTCGCCCGAGGCCGCGCGGCGGCTCTGGGCTATCACGAAGCCGCTCGCCGGCACTTTGGCCGAGGCGTACCTCCACGCCCGCGGGATTGAGACCGTCCACCATGCGGGCGCACTGCGGTTTCACCCGCGGTGCTACTATCACCCGGACGATAACGCGCCGACCGAGACCTGGCCGGCGATGGTCGCCGCCGTCACCGACCTTTGCGGCGCCATCACGGGCGTGCATCGCACTTAGCTTGCCCTGGACGGCTTGGGCAAGGCGCCGATCGACACGCCGCGACGAGCCATGGGCGGTCTCTTCGGCCATGCCGTCCGGTTCGGTGCGGCCGGCGATGTCCTCGCCGCCGGTGAAGGCATCGAGACGATACTGTCGCTGCGATGTGCGCTCCCCGCCTTGCCCATGGCGGCGGCGCTGTCAGCGAACCACCTCGCCGCTCTCCAGTTCCCGCCGGCGCTCCGTCGGCTCTACATAGCCCGCGACGCTGACGCCGCAGGCGATACGGCGGTCGCGGCGCTCACCGAACGAGCCAAAGCCGCTGGCATCGAGGCGCTGGTCCTCTCTCCGCAATTCGGAGACTTCAATGAGGACCTGCGAGCGTTCGGCGTCGGCGCCGTTCGCGCGTCCGTGCGTGTTCAGCTCGGTCCGCAGGATGCAGTCGCTTCATACGCCGGAGAACGGCCAGGACGGGGTGACCGAAGTCGGCACCCCGTCGCCGACTCACAAGGCCTTCAGGAAGGCCATAAGGTCCTTATCCTCCTTCCATGACCGAACGGGTCGCGGCTGCCTCACCTCGCAGAGCGCGACGGCGTTGGCCTTCAGCGTCAGGTCGATCTCGGCATAGATGTTGGTCGTGCTGATCGAGACGGGGGATGTCCCGCCCGATGTTGAAAAAAGGGAGGGCGGCGTTGCTCGCCTTGAGCCGTTAGGCTCGGGGTGTCGAATCCTCGAAGGAAAGCAACGCCATGGAGAACCCTACCACATCGGCGGCGGTGACGCCGTCTGCGCTCGTCGAGGCAGCTGTGGACGAGGTCCGCGCCAGCTTCGAACGCCTGTGCCTGACGGCCGGGCTGGCCACTCTCACCGGGATGATGGAAGAGGATGCGGCTCGGCTCTGCGGCCCTCGCCATGGTCGCGGTGGCGATCGGGAGGCTCATCGTTGGGGCAGAGCCAAGGGAAAGATCGGCTTTCACGGCGGCAAGGTCGAAGTCGAGCGCCCTCGGGGTTCGTGCCCGTGACGGCGGTGAGATGCCCCTGCCGAGTTGGGCGGCGGCGGTCGACGAGGATCTGCTCGGCCAATGGGCGCTCAATCTGATGCTGATGAACGTGTCGACCCGCAAGTTTGGCCGCGCCGTCCGCCTGCCCGGCGGCGACATCCCCGCCGAGCGGGGAGCCGGCGTGACCCGATCGGCGGTGTCGCGTCGCTTCGTGGCGCTGTCGGCCGAGAAGATGAAGGCGTGGATGGCCGCCAACCTCTCCGCGCTGGATCTGCTGGTCATCCAGATCGACGGCATCCACATCGATCAGGACCTGATCCTGCTGGCGGCGGTTGGCGTCGACGGCAAGGGCGACAAGCACCCGCTCGGGGTCATGGAAGGGGCGAGCGAGAATGCTGCCGTCTGCCAGGCCCTGCTCGACAACATGGTCGGCCGCGGCCTCGATCCCGCCGTCTGTCGCCTGTTCATCATCGATGGCTCGCGTGCCCTGGCGAAGGCGATCCGCAACAGCTTCGGGCGAAGTGCGCCGATCCAGCGCTGTCAGGTCCACAAGGCCCGCAACATCACCGAGCGCCTGCCGAAATCCCTGCACGCCTCGGTTCGCAGGGCTCTTCGCCAAGCCTGGGAGTTGGACGACGCCGACAAGGCCGAAACGCTGATCCGCAATCTCGCCCGTCGGCTCGAGCGCGAGGCTCCGGGTGTCTCGGCCAGCCTCCTGGAGGGCCTCGACGAGATCCTCACCGTCACGCGCCTGCGGCTGCCGACCGAACTGCGGCGCTCGTTGGCCTGCACCAACATCATCGAGAACATGAACGGCACCATCCGTCGGATCTGCCGCAACGTGAAGCGGTGGCGGGATGCGGCCATGGCCCTGCGCTGGACAGGGGCCGCCATGATCGAAGCCGCCAGGGGCTTCCGCCGACTGAAGGCCCACAAGCAGTTGCCCAGCCTGCGCGCCGCCCTTCTCGCCCATCAGGCCGAGTGCGCCGGCGGCGCCGGCCTTGACCCTGTCCGCGAGGCTGCATAGCCTCCTCAACCAGCCACGCCCGCCGCGCTCTTTTCAACATCGACCGGGACATCCCCTCAAGACGTGTCCGAGCCAGGCGCGGATAGTGTTGATGTCCACGCCGGCGAGGACCAGGTGGCAGGCCGTGGTGTGCCGGATCACGTTTGGAACAAGTGGCGTTTGGGCAAACGGTGAGCTGCGAAGCGCGGCGCGGTCGAAGCGACCGGGTTATTGTCTATGTTCTATTAGGGCCTTATACCAATGCTGGCGGACCGTGACTCCTGGGGTTGCCAAGGGCGCCGGCTTTTGATTCACCGTGGCAAACGGACTGGAGTTTGCCATGCCTATCGCGCTTCGCACCGACTTCGACGCCATCGCGGTGAGGGGCGCCGCCCGCCGCTCGAAGGACGGTGCACAGGCCCGGCGCTTGCTCGCGCTGGCCGCGATCTATGAGGGAGCAAGCCGGACCGAGGCTGCGCGGATCGGCGGGGTCACGTTGCAGATCGTCCGGGACTGGGTGATGAAGTTCAACGCGTCGGGTCCCGACGGGCTGATCGACCGAAAGGCGCCGGGGCCGCCATCGCTCCTCAATGCGACCCACCGCGCCGCCCTGGTCGAGGCGATCGAACGAGGCCCTGTACCGGCCGTTCATGGGGTCGTGCGCTGGCGGATCATCGATCTGGCACAGATGCTGTGGGACGACTTCTCGCTGTCGGTATCGCGGCCGACGTTGAGCCGCGAGCTACGCGCCCTTGGCTACCGCAAGCTCACGGCCCGCACCATGCCCAGGATCCAGAGGCGATCGAAGCCTTCAAAAAGGGGGCTTTGCCGCCGAGCTGGACAAGGTCAAAGCGTCCCTCCCGCGCGGCACGCCCATAGAGATCTGGTTCCAGGACGAGGCCCGGATCGGGCAGAAGAACAAGATCACAAGGCGATGGGCGAAACGGGGAACGCGACCCTCGGCGCCGCACGATCAACGCACCAAATCGGCCTACATCTTCGGCGCGATATGCCCGCTGGAGGGCAAGGCGGCCGGCCTCGTCCTGCCGTTCTGCAACACCGATGCCATGAACCTGCACCTGGCGGAGATCGCCCTGCATGTCGCCCCCGGCGCCCATGCCGTGCTGCTCATGGATCAGGCCGGCTGGCACCTGACGCCGAAGCTCGCGCTGCCCGCCAACATCTCGATCGTCGCGATCCCGTCGAAAAGTCCGGAGCTTAACCCACAAGAAAACGTGTGGCAGTTCATGCGCGACAACTGGCTATCGAACCGGGTGTTCGGCTCCTACGACGAAATCGTCGACCACTGCTGCGACGCCTGGAACAAGCTCGTCGAGCAACCCTGGCGGATCATGTCGCTCGGACTCCGCGATTGGGCACACAGGTTCTGATCAGCGAATCTTGATATTACCAATTCTCCGAGCCAGAGGACAGGGTCTCAGCCGAGACCACTATGGCTTGCCGCGCTGAAAGATGAGCATCGCTGTGGCGAAAAGAGGCGCGCCGATCGCCAGGAGCGCGAGCGCCTGCGGCCAAAGCTCGGACAGGCCTATCCCTTTCAGGAACACGCCGAGGATCACGTCCATGTAATGGCGCAGCGGGCTCCCGAGAGAGAGAGTTTGCAATAACCCGGGCATGCTTTCAACGGGCGCAAGTGTCCCGGAGAGGAACATCAATGGGAACAAGCTGAAAAAGCTTAGCAAAAGGGCCTGCTGCAATGTTCGGCTCACGCTTGCGATCAGCACGCCCAGCGAAATCGCGCTCACAAGGAATACCGCAGTGAGCGCAAGGAAGAGAAGGAAGCTGCCCCGCATAGGCACGCCGAACCACCAGACGATCAAGAGGCTCGGGAATATCGAGAGGAGCCCGATAACGAGTGTCGGGAAGGTCTTGGCGACGAAGAGCTCCGCCGTGCCGATCGGCGTCACCTGGAGCTGCTCGATAGTGCCGGCTTCTTTCTCGCGGACGATGGAGGCCGCTGGATGGATCACCCCCACCATCATGGCGGCAAGCGCAATCATGGAAAGCACCACGAATGAGGTGTAGGTCTGGTCAGAGTTGTACCAGACCCGGACTACCGGCTGGACACCCCCTCCGGCCGCCGCTGCGGTTGTCGGAGCCGCCTGGAAACGGTTGACGATCTCAAGCGCATAACCGCGGGCCTGTGCCGCCATGTTCGAATTGGTCCCGTCAAGGAGTACCTGCACGGTAGGCGCGTCGCCCCGCGCCAAATCATGCTGGAAGCGTTCCGGGATGACGAGCGCAACACGTGCCCGGCCCGTCTGAAGCCAATCTGTCGCCGCAGGCGCGCTAGCGGGATACCCGGCGGGCGCGAACGCGTCTGTTACCAGAAAGCTTTCGACCAGGGCGCGACTCGCTGATGTCTGGTCGAGGTCGACGACGGCGAGCGGCATGTCATTGACTTCGAAGGACAGAGCGTAGGCGCAGATCACCACCTCGATCGTGTAAAGCCAGAGGATCAAGACCAGCATCACGCGGTCGCGCAGCAGCTGAATCATCTCCTTTACAAGGAGGCCCGCAAGCCGCGTGCCCATCACGCCACCTTCTTGCGAAACCGCCACGCCGCGAGCGCGAAGATGATCGCCGTATAGGCGAAGAGAAGCAGGACCGAGGGCCAGAGTTCCGGCAAACCGGCGCCCTTGAGCACGACGCCCCGCGAGAAGTCCACGAAATATCGCACCGGGAACAGGCGCGTATAGAGCTGGAGGACATAAGGCATGGTGAATATCGGGAACAGGAATCCCGAGAACAGAAACGAGGGCATCAGCGTCACGATGAGCGCCAGTAACATGGCGACGAGTTGGCTTTTGGTGACTGTGGAAACCAGGAGCCCAATGCCGACGGTGCAAAAAACATAGACGAGCCCCACCAGAAGGAGGAGGCCAATGCTGCCGCGCAGCGGAACATCGAACCACAGGAAGCCCACGGCGATAACCATGACGATTTGAACAAAGGCAATAAGGCCATAGGGCACGAGCTTGCCGGTCAGAAACTCGGCCGGCGTAAGTGGCGATGCGAAGATCTGCTGAATCGAACCACTTTCCTTTTCACGGGTGATGGCAAGCGCCGTCAGAAGCGGTGGAAACGCCATCAAGATCACGCCGAACAAGCCTGGAATCACGAAATTTACGCTGCGCAACGCCGGATTATACCAGACGCGGGCTTCGACGCGGACGCTCGGGGACGCCTCACTATGAAAAGCCGAGACGATGGCTGCTGCGTAGGCTGCGACGAGGTTAGCAGTGGCGGAATAAGTGCCGTCCACGAGCACTTGGACAGGTGCCGTCCCATCGCGCGCGAGGGTGTTCTGGAACTTCGGCGGGATAACCAGCGCGAGCTTAACAGTGCCACGCTGCAGCCCCTTCTCGACATCCCGATTATCGGTGAAATCCTGTGCGAGCTGGAAGTAGCCGCTCTGAATGAAACGATCGACGAGTGCCCGGCTGTCCGGGGACCGGTCCTGGTCGAAAACCCCCATGGGAACGTTGTCCACGTCGAGCGAGATCGCATAACCAAACAGAAATAGCATCAGTAGCGGCATGAGAAGCGCGACCACGACCGTGATGGGATCGCGAACTATCTCGGTCGTTTCTTTTTCAACGATAGCGGCTATACGCGCGAATTTCATCATGCTTCTCCAATTGGCCGAACTGCCTGCGTGCGCTCCCGCTCGATATAGGCAAGAAACACGTCCTCGATCGTTTCCAGACCGTCTTGCGGCAGGCCGACGCGCAAGGCCGCGAGGTCGCCCGCCGCAATCAGGCGGCCCTCGTACATGAACCCGAGGCGGTGGCAGTAAGCGGCCTCCTCCAGATAATGCGTCGTGACGAGCACAGCTGTGCCGGCCGCAGCCAGCGTGTTGACGAGTCGCCAGAAGCGGGAACGCGCCTGGGGATCGACCCCGGAGGTCGGCTCGTCAAGGAACAGGACGGCCGGACGGTGCAGGATGCCGCAGGCGAGTGCAAGCCGCTGGCGCACGGCGCCGGAAAGGCCGGAGACACCTTCGTCCGCGAGGCCGTGGAGCCCGGTGACGGCGCTTGCCCAAGCTATAGCCTCTCGGGCCGGGCGGCGTTTTATCCCATAGGCGCTAGCGAAGAATGCCAGATTCTCATGCACAGTGAGATCGTGGTAAAGCGAGAAGCGCTGGGACATGTAGCCGATACGCTGGCGCAATCGGCGCGGTTGCGAAGCAATGTCGATACCCACGACACGCGCGGTCCCGTTCGAAGGCGGCAAAAGACCGCAGAGCATGCGGATGAGTGTGGTCTTGCCGGCGCCGTTCGGGCCGAGCAAGCCGAAGATTTCCCCGGGGTTCACCTCGAAGGAGACATCGTCTACAGCGACAAAATCACCGAAGCGGCGGGTCAGCCGGCGCGTTTCCACACTCTTGGCCGGTTCGCGATCACCCTTCGAAGCGGCAAGCCGGGCGACTTCAGCAATGCCTGTCGGAACCTCGTTACGCTCGCCCTTGCGCAGGACAACGAAGACATCCTCCATCGAGGGCGTGACCGGTTCCACCCGTCCGAGCTGTTCGAGCTGTTTGCGCAACTCGTTCGAAAGACCCTTGGCCGGCTCCACGACAAAGCGGACGTCCGTCGGCCGCCACTGGCTTCCCAGCATCTCCGGTGCTTCACTCAAGACATTCTCGACCGCGACCGGATTGTCCGTTTCCACATGGAAGACAGCTCCCTGCGCGCGAGCACGCAGCTCGTCGGGAGACCCTTGCGCGGTTATCGAACCGTGGTCGAGGAAAGCGACGCGATCGCACATTTCCGCCTCGTCCATGTAGGATGTTGCGAAGACAATCGTCGCACCCTCGTGCCGGAAGTCTTCCAGCATCCGCCAGAGTTCGCGGCGCGAGAGCGGATCCACCCCAAGGCCGGGCTCGTCGAGGAGAAGCAGGGGCGGCTGATGAATCAGGTTGGTGCACAGGGCGAGCTTCTTGCGCATGCCGCCCGACAGTGTGCCCTCCCGGCGATGAAGAAAGGGGGTGAGCGCGGCCATCGCGAGGAGGCGCTCGCTCCTTGCGGCGTACACAGCCTGAGGCACGGCGCGCACCTTGCCGGCGAAGGCCAGGTTCTCCGCGACAGTAAGGCGATCATAGAGCGTAAAGCCTTGCGCCATGTAGCCAATCCGGGACGTGACTTCGGAGGCTTGCCGTACTGTGTCGAAGCCGAGCACCCGGCAGTTGCCCTCACTCGGATCGAGGATGGCGGCCAGGAGTTGAAGGAGTGTCGTCTTGCCCGCCCCATCAGGCCCGACGAGACCAAAGATCTCGCCCCGCGCAATTCGCAGATCGATTGCACTGATGGCCCGAGCGTGGCCGAACCGCCGGCCCAGTCCCTCGGTTTCAATCATGTTGTCGCCCGCGCCGCTCATCGCCCCCGCCTCACTGCGGAACGAAGAGTTGCGGTGGCCATCGCGTGCCGGAACCCCAAAGTACCCAGGCATCAGCAGGCATGCCGGGCTTGAGCACACCATCAGGATTGTCAAGGACAAGCGTCACGCCGAAGACCATGCGCGTCCGCTCCTCCGGCATGTGGATATCGCGGGGCGTGAACTGCGCCTGCTGATCGACCCGCGCCACCCGCCCTTCGAACAGACGGTCGGGAAAGGCGTCCACCCGGACGCGCGCGGAGGCGTCGAGCTTGACCTTGCCGATGTCCTTCTCGGGAATGAAAACCTTGAGTTCGATGCGAGAAAGGTCGTCCAGGATAGCCACCGTTCGACCTGGCTGGGCGAACTCGCCCACCTCTATCGTCTTCGCCAAAACGGTCCCGGAGACCGGTGTGAAAACACGCGTCTTTTTCAGTTGGTTCGCCACAAGGGCAAGCTCCTTGCGCGCGGCTTCGATCCGGCCTTCAATCGCGCCGATCTCCGCTTCCAAAGCGCCAACCCGGCCTTGGGCGTTCCGGAACGCGTTTTCCGCCTGCTCGACCCGCTGTGGCGTCACGGTACCCCGCTTGCCAAGTTCCCGGTAGCGGGAGAGATCACGCTCGGCGGTCTCATAGTGATGGCGCCAGACCTGCATCTCGCGCTCCGCCTGTTCGCGCTCCCGCCGTCGCGCCTCGACCCCGGCCTCGGCTTGCTCTTTCCGCAGGATGAAATCGGCGTCATCGAGTTGAAGCA
Organism: Roseixanthobacter psychrophilus; assembly: GCF_043195195.1. Lineage (NCBI taxonomy): Bacteria > Pseudomonadati > Pseudomonadota > Alphaproteobacteria > Hyphomicrobiales > Xanthobacteraceae > Roseixanthobacter > Roseixanthobacter psychrophilus. The sequence continues at coordinate 588 of NZ_JBAFWT010000068.1, read as the reverse complement.
GGAGGTCGCCTTTGGTGACGGTTACACCTTCGTCAATCCGACTCTCGACGACTCGGCCCGCTACCTCGACGGCCACCCGCACTTCCGTACCTTCGATATGGCCGTTGCCGTAGAGCAACTGTTCAGGAAGGGGCGCTGGCCGCAAATAGAGGTACAAGCCATAAGAGCCGCCAGCAATGGTGGCCAGCAACAGCGCGCTCAAGAGCCATGTTTTTCTCACGCGGGCGTCCTCCTTCGTTCCGTGCCTATCCGGTTAACACACACACCCACTAGATGTTGTGGTCTCTGTTTCACCGGCTTCCCTCCGCAGGACGCTCGACACTGAGCGCGATCTTGAGAATGTTTAGGGCCGCGTTCAGATAGTTGAAAACCTGATTGACGCCATACGCATGGCGCGCCAGCGTTTTCTTCGCGGAACGATCCTTGATGCGGTAGCGGTAACTGACAACTGGCATGGCGATCAACATCTAGTGGGTGTGTGCATTAACCGGATAGGCACGCTTCGTTCTCTTTGTTTATACCAGCGAATAAGTCTTGCCCGCGCCTGCTTCCGCGCCTGCTTCAAGGAGGAAACTGCGCCCCTCCCCC
>NZ_JBAFWT010000067.1:0-16489 GCF_043195195.1 Roseixanthobacter psychrophilus | reverse complement strand
CTCACGCAGATTGTCGCGCCATAATTTCGGTTTGATCGATCCGGAAAGTGATCCGCCAGTTCTTGGTGACGAAAAGGCTCCAGGTGCCTTTTCGATCGCCGGTGAGCTGATGGGCCTTCCAACTCGGGACCGTGCGCAACTCGTCTTCTCGCTCCATATCCTGAAGGAAGGAGACGATGCGACGGACTTTCGGCACTACGGCTGCCTGCAAGCCGGTGGCGTCATCATCTTCGATGAATCGGCGCAAACCTTTATGGATTACGTTTCGGATTCTCATGTGTCGTGACTAGCAGAGCTAAATGTATAGCGTCAAGTGACGCTATACACCCAAGATCCGCGATCGGATTTTGGATAGGGCTGGCGCTTTGGGCTGAAAGGCGTTTTCGGCCCATTTTGGCAAGCGCCGCCGCGGGCGGTTCCGCCGGTGGCGCTGCGATCGGCTCCGGCCGCCGGCGCCGCGCATTTTTCACGGATTTCGGGCGCGGCTCCGCCGTCGATGCGGCCGATATCGACTCCAGCAAACGCGCCCACAGCGAACGCGCCGACGTCATGAAGTTTCTGGGACGGCGCCTCCTTCTTTCATGATCCGCGCGCAACGCTCGCGGATCCTCGCAAAGATTTCCAACGCCTCGGCGCTGATCTTCAGGAACAGCTGCCGGCCATGGCGGACGACCTTGCCCGCCGTCTGAAACAGGCGCCACCGCACGGTCTGCACCTGCGCGCGCTCCCATCCGCCGTCAAGCGTATCTGAGCGGAAGCCGAGATAAAGATTATAGGTCAGCGCGCCGATGGCGAAGAATACGGCGTTGGCCTCGAAGGTCCCACACGGCATGTAGTCCATGCCGAAGCCGATCTTCAGATCCTTGATGCGGTTCTCGCTGGCGTCGCCGCGCTGGCTATACCACTCCATCGTCGTCGCCGCGTCTTCATTGGTGCGATTGCTGGCTATGGCGTGATAGCGCCAGGGCGAGCCGCTCTCGAACAAGTCCTGTTCCTGCGCGCGCCGCATGACGATGAGGCGGAACGCTTTGTTCGTCTTGTTCATGCAGTGGACCGTTTCGGCGATTTTGCCGTCGCGAAACGGCTTCCACGCGCTCTCGGGAACGGTGGCGATCGCCGCCTTCACCGCCGCGTCCTGATCGGCGCCGATCGCGAAAACCTTGCCCGTCTCTTCGCACCAGTTGAAGATCGCCGCCTGATAGGCCGCGCTGTCGGCGCGCACCGCCGCGATCCTCTTGCCCGATCCTCTTGCCCTTTTGGGCATGTTGCGTTCGCAGGCTTGCAGGAAGTCGAGATTGCCCGCCGCCGGAGCCGCGTTGCCCTCGCGGAACTCATGGCCGATCACAAGCCCAAGTTCGGCAATATGTCCGACAAGCGGCATATAGCCCTTCTCGCCCTTATAGGTGTAGCGCGCCTCGCGCTTCTCCGCGACGATCTGCGTCGCGTCGATGTCGAGCGTGTAAGCCGTGCGATCATCCTGGCGCAGCAAGCGGCGAAAGAGGCAGCGGTTCACCCGTTGCAGCCCCGCCAGTCCGTCGCTTTCTTTCGAGCCCATGCGACGCATGCCAGTCGCCGGTGGCGTCGCTGCTCGGCATTTCTTCGAGTTGAAGCAGAGTGCGCAGCCCGGCGTCCTTGCGCAAGACGCGCAAATCCTCCAACGTCCGACCGCCGCCCGCGAGCATCAGAACCTGCGGTACGACATGAACCGAAGGGGCGTATCCCGCCGCGCTGCCGGGACGGGGCAGTTCGTGGTCGATCAAGCCGGCAACGCCCATCGACCGCAGATATTCGCCAAACAGCGCCAGTCCGCCATGCGCGGTCAGTGATTCGTCCGTCGCCGCCAATTTGAACGGCAACACCGTCTGCAACGCCCCCATCGCACCCACCAGGTGAACGAGCCGCTAAATCAACAGGACCGATTTTCGCCAAAGATCAAGGCTTTATCGAGTCTGGACATTCTTCATCGCGGATATTGGGATACAACCCCACCACTTCATGAGCCTTTGTCGCGCAAATCCTAAGTTAAGCAGCACTTTGGTGGAAAAGTCTGAATCCCTTGTGTTTCAGAGACTTAGCCGAAATCGTCACTGTCGCATATCTTTGTCGCAAGTGGTAAAACACCTGCGACATGATTTGCGACAGGGGGAAGCCGTGAGCCGACAACCAGATTCCGACGCCGGCCGGGTGTTCATTGGCTATGCCCGCGTCTCGACGCGCGGCCAAGACCTCGACCAGCAGCGGGTCGCCCTGGGCGCGGCCGGCTGCATTCGCCTCTTTGAGGAAAAGGCTTCCGGGGCAAAGCGTGACCGGCCCGAGCTGGCCCGGATGCTCGATCATCTGCGCGCCGGCGATGTGGTCACGATCACCAGGCTAGACCGCCTCGCCCGATCGACCGGCGACCTTCTGGCGATTGCGGAGCGGATCAAGGAGGCCGGCGCTGGCCTGCGCTCTTTGGCCGAGCCGTGGGCCGACACCACGACGCCGGCCGGGCGCATGGTGTTGACCGTGTTCGCGGGCATGGCCGAGTTCGAGCGGGCCTTGATCGTGGAGCGAACGAGCGCCGGCCGGATTGCGGCGAAGGCGCGGGGCGTGCGGTTCGGCCCCTCCCCTGCCCTCACACCCGAGCAGATCGCGCACGCGCGCCAGCTCATCAACGAGGAAAAGAAGCCGGTTACGCAAGTCGCCCGGCTCCTGGGCGTGCATCGCGCCACCCTTTATAGGGCGCTTGAATCGACTTCAGATCGGGCTTGAAGCCTTGCCTGGATTGCACATCAGAGCATCCGACTTGCGCGATATTTCCGCACTTTAGAGATTCGGGGTTGCAGAATCGGGCAAATCTCCCCTTACTGCTAAGCATGAAGCGCAATACAGAAAAGATTCGGAAGGATGTTGCCGCCCATCGGGCACGGCAGCTTGCGGCCGGTCGTATCGCGCTGACTACGTATGTTCCGACTGATCTTCTCGCGCAAATCGACAAGATCAAGGAACAGCGGGGCGAGCTTGGTCGCGCGCCGATTATCGAAGAAGCTTTGAGGTTTTATATCGAGAAAGCACCCGAGGGCATGAAATGAAAAACCCCTAGCCGTTAGCAGCGGCAAGGGGTTTTCGGATTTCGGAAACGGCTTTGTTGGGACCGCCTAGACAGCCCCTAACATAGTCGAGAGTGAACCACCCGGCAAGAGTGAGTCTCGCCGGGAACGGGGAATCTTTGTCCGCCGTCCGCGCCGTCATGTCCTCCGAATGGAAGGACGAAGGACGAATGTTGAGGACGCAAATCGCGGCCGCGATCGGCTGCGCGCGTGCGAACGCGCTTGACGACATCATGCGGGAGGTCTGGACGCATTACAGCGCCGGCCAGCTCTCCGAGGAAGACGCCGGCCAGCTCTCCACGCTCGCCCATGAGCGCCGCGCCGCGTGGCAGGGATCGGGACAGACGGCGCTTGGCCTGGTCTTTCCTCCCCCGGTCGCTCGATGCCCGACGCCGGTTCGCCGGCGCAGCCATTTCAAGGGGCGATCGGAGGGCCGCATATGGCAGCCGACGACGCGCAAGGACGTGCAGGCGATCTTGAAGGCGGCCGAGATCTACAACGAGGCCGGTTTGCAGGAGAAGGGCGAGCGCAGCGGCCCGCTCGGATCGGTGGCGCTGGACGTGCTGCGGCTGTTCGTTAACCTGATCGACTTCCGCACCGGCCGCCTGGAGCCGGCTATCACGACGATCATGGACCGCCTGGGCCGTTCCCGCGATGCGATCGTGCGGGCGCTGAAGAACCTGCGTGCGCATGGCTTCATCGACTGGCTGCGGCGCTACGAGCCGACCGGCAACGAAGGGCGCGGCCCCCAGGTGCAGCAGGCGAGCAACGCCTATCGCCTGTCCCTGCCGGAAAAGGCCCGGCAGTTCCTTGGCCGCTTCGGCAAGGCCCCTCCCCCGCCTGCGGATCATGGACAGGATCAGAGGGCTTGGAGTGAGCAAATCGACGCCTACCGGCAGGCTCTGCCCCTCGATGAGCGGACGCAGCTCGACGCCGGCGACAGCCCACTCGGGAAAGCCCTAATGAAGATGGCAAAGACCTTCATGAAACGTGAGTCCGATAACCAGACTGAATCTCCATCTAATTCTATTCTCTATGTGAAAACATAAGCGGACGCCGCTGTTCGGGCCGCTCACGCGGCCCTGCGGCGGTTCCGGACCGCGTAATAGGCGGTCCGGCTCGGCACCCTCAGAGCAAAATCAACAACCGCCTCGCCTGCGGCCAATGTCGCATGGGCTTTCGAGAGAAAGAGGGCGGTAAGGGCGGCGCAAACATGAAACCATGTAATCATGCTTGCATGTATGCCTGAAATTTGTGATAGTTGTTTCGTACGATACAAAAGAGACCACCATGTTCCCCGCCAATCCGACCGCAAAAACCTATGCCGCGCTGAATCAGGCGTTCGATTTTTTCAACGATCGCCTGTTCGGCGGCGAGCTGCCGGCCTGCCTCGTGACGTTGCAGCGCAAAAACAAAGCCTATGGCTATTTCGCGGGCGGCCGGTTCGGATCGAAGGACGGCGCGGAGATCACCGACGAAATCGCGCTGAACCCGTCGCATTTCAAAAGCCGAACCGACGAGCAGAGCCTTTCCACCCTCGCCCATGAGATGGCGCACCTTTGGCAGCACCATTTCGGCAAGCCGTCGCGCGCCGGCTACCATAACAAGGAATGGGCCGCGAAAATGCGCGAGATCGGCTTGCACTCTTCGGATACCGGCCAGCCTGGCGGCAAGGAAACCGGGCAGTCATGCAGCCACTACATTGTCGAGGGTGGCCGCTATGCTCGCGTCTTTGCCGAGCTGGCGGCGCAGCCCGACTTTACCGCCCTCTATGTCGAGCTTTGGGACGACGCCGACGCCCGGAAAGCCCGCAAGGCGAAGTCGGCCAGCAAGACTCGCTACACCTGCCCGAGTTGCGATCTGCATGCCTGGGCGAAACCCGGCATCCTTCTCGTTTGCGGTGAGTGCGACGAGCCGATGGCGGCCGCCGAGGAAGCGGAGTAGTTAACCGTTCCTACATGAAAACATGTTTTCATGTAGGATAGAAAGCATGTAGCCTTTATTTCATGAAAGGATGCAATCATGATTACAGTAGCGTTCTGCACACAGAAGGGTGGGACCGGCAAGACGACGATCGCGACGGCGCTTGCGGTCGCGGCTCACCTGGCCGGGAAGAAATCGGCCCTGCTTGACCTCGATCCGCAGACGAACGCCGTCAACTGGTACGACCGACGCGAGGGTGACGGCCCGGATGTTGCCTCGATCCAGCCCGGCGCTATCCGGCGCTCGCTGGACGCCTATCGCGGTCTAGGCATGGATTGGGTGTTCATCGACACGCCCGGCAAGATGGACAGCGCCTCGACCGAAGCGGCCAAGCACGCCGATATAGTGCTGGTTCCGTCGCAGGCGCAGATATTTTCGATCGAAACTTTGGAGCCGTTAAAGCGGCTGCTGGATATAGCCGGCAGTCCGCTCACGTTCGTTGTGCTTAATCTGGTGCATCCGAACGCCGGGGGCAGGGCGGTTGACGATGCCGCTGCTATCGCCGCGAGCTTTAACGTGAAGGTCGCCCCTATCCATATGTCGCGGCGGAAATCCTATGAGGACGCCCCGGCTTTGGGGCAGACGCCGCAAGAGCTGGAACCGCATGGCCGCGCAGCCCAAGAAGTCGCCGACCTGTTCACGTTCCTTTCAGAGCAGGCAAGCATGATTACAGGAAATCATGAAAGGATGAAAGCATGAGCCGCAAGCCTTCGCTTCTCGCCACGGCGATCAAAACCACAGAGCAACCGGCATCCACGCCGGAGCCCCCCCCAGAGCCGCAAGGTAGCGCGCCAGCCTCGCAGCCGGGCGGGAGCTATATTGCGCCCTCGCGGGCTAACAAGCTTGGCAGAACGCATTTTTTGCCGCCCGCCTATTGGGAGACGCTGGACGAAATCAGCTTTCGCAGCAGGGACGAGAAGGGCAAGAAGATTCCTAAAGAGCGGCTTGTTGCCGAGGCGCTGAACCTGCTTTTCGCCAAATACAATTATCCGGTTGTCCGCGAGGATGGGGAGTAGTCGCCAAGCCATCATGCTTTCATGAAATCATGTAAGTATGAAAGCTTCCGACCGTTGCAGTGTTTCCCGATCGGTTTATATGTGATAGTGTTTAGTCCTATTGAACACCATCCAACGCGGGAGATTCCCATGCGCAGTACACAACAGTTGAGCGTCACGCTGCCGAACGAAATGGCACAGATGGTCAAGAGCAAGGTTTCGTCGGGCGAATATGCCAGCGACAGCGAGGTTATTCGCGACGGCCTGCGCGCCTTGCAGGCGCGCGACAAGGCTCTTGAAAGCTGGCTGCACACGGAAGGCGTTGCCGCCTACGACAAGCTAAAGGCCGATCCGAGCCGGGCGCTCAACGTTGACCAGGTGCGCCAGCATCTTGCCGACAAGCGCAAGCGGTCTGCCTCAGCGTGACGCACACCGTTCATTTCACCCCGGAAGCTCGCGACCAGCTCGACAAGCTGGAAGTCGATATTTCCGGGGCAGCGTCGCCCGCCGTGGCGGCGCGCTATGTCGATTCCATCGTGGACCATTGCGAGAAGCTGCAAACCTTTCCACACCGAGGCACGCGGCGTGACGATCTTCGGCCGGGCTTGCGAACGCTTGGGTTTCGTCGGCGTGTGACGATTCTGTTTGAGGTAGCGGACGACACCGTGAATATCATCGGCGTCTATTACGGCGGCCAGGACTACGAAGCGGCTTTGCAGGAAGAGGATTTGACGGAGATCGAGCATGACGATGACGAATCCTAGACTAGCCGTCTCGCCCGCGAGATCGCGGAAATGGTGGGCGCACAGCGCCGCCTCGGGATCATGGACGAGGCGACCTATGAGAAGATCACGGCGCGGCATCTTGGAGAGAAGGCCCTGCCCACCGAAGCGCCGATGACGGGCGCGAGCGGGCGCACCTTAGCCAAGCCGCCGGCGCTGGCCTTGTTGAACGTCATTCGCCGGCGAGGCATTGAGGCGCTGCATTAATAGGGGGCGCAATCATGCTTGCATGTAAGTGTGTAAGCAACCCGCCCCGGCCGTCCCTACGGCCCTAGATGATGAGAGCTGGCCGGCCGGGGGCTAGCGTCGTGCCGAGCGGCGGAAGCCGCGACCGGCCCGGAGGCGAACGCGCCCCCACGTCGCGCTGTAGTGAGCCGGAGGGCCGCCAGTGACAAAGCCCCGGTGCGTCAGCGCCGGGACCGCTTTTCCCATCTGGCCGGCTCGGACAGGGGGGTTTTGAACTTCTCGCGCAACCGTGCTTTCATTTCCTCGCCCGAAATACCCGGCCGGGGATCATCGGCCGCCGCTTGTATGCTGCGCTTGAGCAGTTCCTGGCGCAGATCGGCATGGGGTTCCAGCTCCTTATGTTCGCCCAGGATCACGAACACGGCTTCGGACGGATCAAGGAACTTGCCCTGTTCGATCAGGTCGAGCAGCCACAGGGCCAGAGACGGCGGCATATAGGCTTCAAACCGCAACCCGCCCTCGTTGACCTGATTGCGGAGCCGCTTGGCTTGTTCGACGGCATGGGTCCTGTCGGCGGGATCGGGCCATTCGGGCGCATCGCTGTCGGTCATGGTTTCATCTTTCATGCTTGGTCGAACAGCCCCCGGAACTCGGAATCGGCGTAATAGGCGAGCTTGCCAGCGACGATCGGCCGTTGCCCGGCCAGGAACAGCAGTTCGAGATTTTGCGGCAGGTTGCGGACTTCATCCGGGGTCAGCAGCGGCCGGGCGGTGTGTTGCTCGCCGTAGGTGATGCCGGTCTTTTCGGCATCGAGCGCCCGGCTCATGGTCTGGAACACAACGGTTTCCTGCCCGAGCAGATCGGAGACGAGGCGGGCGCTATCGTGATCGTTGACGCCGAAGACCTGTAGGACGCCGGCATTCGACAGGAATGTGCCGGCGCGCTGGCCGTAGGTGGCGCGGAGTTGGTGAACGTCTTGCAGGATCGGCCAGAGCTGGACGCCGTAGCCGGCCATGAGGCCCATGGCGCGCTCGACGGGAGCCAGGTGGCCGAGGGCGGCGAATTCATCCAGCAGGTAGAGGACCGGCACGGCCGGCTTGGCCGGATCGCGGGCCATGTCGGTGAGACTTTGGGCGACGAGCAGGCGCAGCCAGCGCGAATAGGTCGAAAGGCGATCGGGCGGCAGGACCAGGAACACCGAGACGTTGCGGCGTTTGAGATCGGCAAAGCGGAAATCGGAGCGGCCGAGGACGGCGACCATGCGGGGCGAGTCGAGAAAATGGGTATGGCGCTGCGCGGCCGATAGAACGCCGGCCGCCTCACGGTCTGATTTGCCGAGGTGGCGGTTCGCGGCGCGGGAGACCAGGCCGGCCGCTTCAGGGGATGCCTGCATGTTCTTCAGGAGCGCGGCGAAGGCTTCCGGGGCGAGTGTGAGATAGTCGCGCAGGGTGGCGAGGTTTCGGCGCTCACGCGGCTCCTGGGCGGCGATATGGAGGATCAGGCCGGCAATGAGCGCCTTGGCTTCCTCGTTCCAATGCGCTTCGCCGGCCATGCCCGGTTCATCGAACACGAGAGCGTCGGCCAGGGTGCTTGCATCTTCCGCGACATCGAGGCCGGCCGGGTCGAGTTGGTCGAGCGGATTGAAGGCGGCCGAGGGCAGGCCGGTAACGCAGAAAGGATCGAGGACATGGACCGGCCCGAACTTTTCGCGGGCGCGGCCGGCGATTTTCGCATTCTCGCCCTTGGGGTCGATGCAGATCAGGGAGCGGTCGGCGGTGAGCAGATTGGGGATGATGGTTCCCACGCCCTTGCCGGTTCTGGTCGGTGCCATCGTCAGCAGATGGGCCGGGCCGTCATAGCGCAGCGGCTTTTTCGTTTTGGCGTCCCGGCCGATCAGCAGGCCGGTATCGGCGCGGGTGAGGGGAGCCACTTCCTTGTTGGTGGCGAAGCACGCCGAGCCGTGGGTTTCGCCTTCCATGTCCCCGAAATGGATAATCAGCGGATTGGTGACGATGCGGAAGACGATGGCGGCCAGCACCAGCAGCGTGACGAGATCGAGCGCAATGAACGGAATCGTGCCGGGACCATAGCCGAGATCGTTAAGCGCAAACCGGCCACCCTGACCGACGACGAAAAGCGCAACGATGAGGATGAACAGAACGCGCAGCACCGTTTGCCAGATGCGGAACGGCAGAGTTATCAGGGAGACAAAAGCCCATACAGGATCATGCGCGGCGGCGCGCAGCATGTTCTTGAAAGCGCCCCATGCGAGCGTTGCCTGGTTCACGATGTTGCCTCGCCGGCGCTCCCCGCCGTTTGCCCGGCCGGCACGTTGCCGAGCAGATCGGCAAAGAGTTCCTTATCGCCGTCGCGGGTCAGGAAGTCGGGCAGCTCGCGCTTGAGCCATTCGTCCAAGCGCCGGGAAAATTCATCCTTGCCGCTTTCGAGACGACGGAGGACGAGCGCGCCGAGCAGTACCTTGCGACGTGTATCGTTGGCGCGCTCCTGTTTGCCCAGGCGGGCCTTGAGAGTGGCGCGTTGTACATCCAGTTGAGCTAGACGTTCTTCGATAGATTTGCGCGCCATGCCTGAATCTCCTTTTCAGTTCGCTTGCCAAAGCTATCATTCCCGACTGTCATTTCCAGTTGTTTGCCTGGTTAGCTTGAAAATTCGCCAGATGTGCAGCACAATCGCCGCCTCGGTTCATTGCATCGAGCTTGCCGCCAGCGCCACACCGAGCTATGAAAGAGCGAAGCGAATGAGTTGAGAAGGGCGCACTTACGAGTTACTGCGTAACTCAGAGCGCCGCCGGCTAGTTGGCTGGCGGGAAACTGGAAACAGCATCGGAGCTTGCTGCTTGGCGATCTACCATTTGAGCATGAAGCCAGTTTCGCGGGCGGGCGGGCGTAGCGCCGTCGCTTCGATGGCTTATCGTGCCGGGGAGAAGCTGACCAACGAGCGCGACGGAATCACGCACGACTACACGGCCAAGCAGGGCGTTGAACATGCGGAGATCGTCTTGCCCGAAGGCGTCAACACCGATTGGGCGCGGGATCGGTCGGACTTGTGGAACGCCGTCGAGTTTGCCGAGAAGCGCAAGGACGCTCGCGTCGCGCGTGAGTTCGAGATTGCCTTGCCGCATGAGCTTTCGGCCGGGGAACGGCTAGAGGCAACACGCGAGTTCGCGCAGGAACTGGCCGACCGCTACGGCGCAGCCGTGGACTTCGCCATTCATGCGCCGCACGAGGCGAGCGACGTTCGCAATCATCATGCGCATGTGATGATGACCACGCGGCAGGTGACGGAGGACGGCTTAGGCGACAAGACCTATCTTGAGCGCGAAAACAAATGGCTGTTGTCGAACGACCTTCCGACGACCGACATGCAGCTTCGTGACATTCGCCAGCGGTGGGAGGGGATCGCGAACGAGCGGCTTGCGATGGCCGGTCTTGATATTCGCATCGACCATCGTTCGCACATGGAACGCGGTCTTGAGATCGTGCCGACCGAACATATGGGCGTCCATGCCACGCAGATGGACAGGCGGGGCCTGGCCGTATCAAGAACGAGGTTGGATGCGGAGGCCGCGCAGCGCAATGCCGAGCTGATCCGCGAGAAGCCGGGGCAGGTTCTAACCCTTATCACCGGCGAAAAGAGCGTGTTCGACCGGCGCGACGTTGCGCGGGCGCTGCATCGCTACATCAACGACGACCCGCAGGAGTTCCAGAGTGCGTTCGCGAAGGTGATGGCCTCGCCCGCCCTGGTCGAGTTGCAGGCCGAGCGCGCGGACCCGGCAACCGGCGAGATCGAGCTTGCGCGCTATTCGACCCGCGAAATGGTCGAGATCGAATCCGGGATGGTCGAGTCCGCGCAGCGGATGCACCAGGCGCACAGCCACGGGCTGAGCGATCGTCATGGCGTCGATCGCCGGCATGTCGAGCGGGCGATAGAGCGGCAGGACGCTGCCATTCAGCGCAGCGCCGGCGATGAGACGGCGCGGCTTTCGGATGAGCAGCGCCGGGCGATCGAGCATATCACCGGGCCGGAGCGGATCGCGGCCGTAGTCGGTTATGCCGGCGCTGGCAAGTCCACCATGCTCGCAGCGGCACGCAAGGCATGGGAGGCCGAGGGCTATCAGGTCCATGGCGCGGCCCTGTCGGGCAAGGCGGCCGAGGGGTTGGAGGAATCTTCCGGCATCCAGAGCCGCACGCTGGCGTCATGGTCCCGCAGTTGGGACAACCCACATGGTGGGGACCGCTATGCACTCGGCCGCGGCGACGTGTTTGTCATCGACGAGGCCGGCATGGTCGGGAGCCGGCAGCTCGCCCGGTTCGTCACTGAGGCCGAGGCGCGCGGGGCGAAGATCGTCCTAGTCGGCGACCATGAGCAGCTACAGGCGATCGGGGCCGGCGCACCGTTCCGGGCGATCACGGAGGAAATCGGCCATGCCGAGCTTTCCGAGATACGCCGGCAACGCGTGGACTGGCAGCGGGAGGCGTCGGTTGACTTCGCCACGCACCGGACGGCCGAGGGGCTGGCGACCTATCGGGACCGGGGCGACATTCGTTTCAGTGAGACCGGCGAGGACGCGCGCGGCGAGATCGTGCGCGATTATCTTGCCGATCGCGATCAGCGTCCGAACGGCACCCGGGTTGCGATGGCGCATCGCCGGGCCGATGTTCGGGCCATCAATGACGCGATCCGGGCCGAGCTACAGGACCGGGGCGAGCTGGCGCAGGTCAACGTGCCCGCCGTGGGCTCGGACGCCGGCGCGCTGACCTTCCAGACCAATGACGGTAGCCGAGAGTTCGCGCCGGGCGACCGCATCGTGTTCTTGGAGAACAACCGCGACCTTGGCGTGAAAAACGGGATGCTTGGGACGGTCGAGCATGTCGAGCCGGGCCGCATCATCGCCACCCTAGACGGCCGGGGCGGCGAGAGCGTCAGCATGCCGATGGGCGATTATCAGGCGATCGACCACGGCTATGCGACGACGATTCACAAAAATCAGGGGGCGACGGTCGATCGGTCCTATGTGCTGGCGTCGGGGACGATGGACCGCCATCTAACCTATGTCGCCATGACCCGGCATCGGGACGGCGTTCAGCTCTACGCGGCACAGGACGAGTTCACCAATGCGGGCCGCCTGGTCGAGCATGGGGCCGCGCCCTATGAGCACGACCCGCAGAAGTCCGACAGCTATTTCGTGACGCTGGAAAACGACAAGGGCGAGCAGCGCACCCTATGGGGCGTCGATCTAGAGCGCACCATGAAGGAGGCCGCGCCGGAGATTGGGGAGAAGATCGGCCTTCAACATGAAGGTTTCACGCCCGTCACCTTGCCGGATGGCACGCAGACGCACCGCAACACATGGAAGGTTCAGGACGCCGGCGAGCTGGCCTATAGCCAGCTTGAGCGCCGCCTGTCCCGGTCGGGCGTGAAGGAAACCACCCTCGATTACAGCCGCGACTTCGCCGAGCGGCGCGGGATCGCGGAGCAAATGGGCGTCCGCAGCGAGATCGAGATTCCGGCCGAGCGCATCGAGGACCGCGCGCAGGATCTTCGTGCAGATCCTCGCGAGGATCTCGCCGCCGATCGGCAGCACCAGGTCGAAGGCCGGAAAGGGGAGAAGGAGGGCCATCGCCGTATAAGCTGGTCCGAGGTCAGGGCGCCGGCTGGCGCCGGCGCTGGCAGCTCGCAGCAGGACAGGGAGGCACAGGGGCTTGAGCCGGCCGAGGCCGGCAGGCCCGCGCCACTGGTGCCGGCTCTCACCCGCCATGATCGCAGCATTGAGGACGTTGCCCGCGAAAAGGCATTGCCGACATTTGATGCCCACTGGAAGACGGCGGAATCCATGATCCGGGGTGCATTTCATGATCCCGACGAGGTGGCGGGGCGGTTGCGTTCCGCGATCATCGACCAGGGCGGCGACGGCAAGGTGATGGCGAAAGCCATTGCCGCGCAGCCGGAGCGCTTCGGAGACGTACGCGGCAAGTCGGGCCTGTTTGGCGACAACAGGGAGCGTAAGCAGGCGTTGAGCTATGTCAGTGCAATCGCGCGGCATGTCGAATCGGCGGCCGAGACCTGGCAGCGCCGTCTAGGTGAGGAACGGGAATCCGAACAGTGGCAGCGCGAAAAGCGCGATGTTGTCGAGGTTCCCGGCCTCACGGCGCGCAGCGCCGAGATTATCGCCCAGGTGGACAAATTGCCTATCGCGGAGCGCAATGGTTGGATCGATCAGATTCGATCGACGCCGGAGGGCGCGGCCGCGCTCGAGGAAGCACGGAAGATAGGCAAGGCGCTTGAGGCGCGGTTCGGCCGTTCCGATCCTCGAGACTTCGGCCCGCAGCTCGAGCACAATCCCGAGCTGGCGAAGAAGGCCGAGCAAATCAAGGATATTGCTCGTGTCGTGGAGCGCACGCGAATGGCGGAATTGTCCCGCGACCATACGTTAAAACAGCAGCTCACGCGGTCCCAGGGCTTGGGATTGAGCCGATAGTCGGCGGTTACTGGCTCACCGTGATAGCGCCGGGGCAAGGGGTTCCTGCCCCGGCAATAAACTCAGAAGGCAAACTTGGCCTGGCCTTTGTCTTCGACAGGGCGCAGCCGCGCATAGGCGAGAAGATCAGCGATCGAGCCGCCCTTGTCCCGCCAGCCATAGAAGGTGTCTTCCCCGAGAAGGACATAGTGCCATTCGGAATCGCTACGCTGTTCCGGAGAAAGCGCGTTGATCCGGTCACACCATGCAACGGCGGCCTTACGCTTGCGCAGCACGTTCGGGCTGGTGAGCTGGCCTTGCGCCTTTGTTTCCACCAGATAGGTCGAGCCGCCAGCTCTCACGAAAAAGTCGGGCGAATAGAACGCCGGAAGCCCATCTTCCTTGATATATCGCAGGCGCGCGAAGGTGTGTTTCTGCTCGTTGATCTTGCAGAAGGCTACAACGCTGGCGTCACGTTCGCAGGTTTCCATGAATGCCAGCTCAAGGCCGCCGTTCCGGGAGGGATAAGGAAGGCGCAGATAGATAGCCTTATCGACGGCCAGTGATGATCCTTCCCGCATGGCGAGCTTGGGCACTTCCGAGAGACGGCGATGCGCGACCTCGGCATTGGCGATAATCACGCTGTCTTCCGCTTCGAGGATGGCCCGCGCCCATACCTTGATAATGTGCTCTGTCACCGGGTCGATCAGCAGGACGCGCCAGCTCTCATCCGCGAGAGGGTCCAACTCCTGGCCGAACAGGTGCCAGCGAATGAAGGTGTCGATGCCCTCGGCCATCTCGGCCCGGTTTATCTGGATGTAGGGGAACTTGCTGGCGTTGGCGAAAGCCTTTGAGCTGTTTGTCGTGTCCGTCAGGGTCACGGCTTCCGTGATCCGGCGCGTGATCCGGGCCAGATAGTCATTATAGCCCGTCGCGGTCATCACGCCGCCATGCACGCGATAGTCGCCAAAGCGCGTTTTCGCCTGCACGTCTTCGGAATGGAATTTCTCGCCCTGGCCGATCTGCCCCTTGAGCTGTTGGAGCGAAAACGAACCGAACGGCGCGAGGCTCGAAGGGTCGATGTGGGTATCTTCCAACGCTTCAACCTGTTCCCGCAGGATGAAGGGGATGGCGAAATCATATTCCTCGAAGCCTGGCCGAAGGCCGACCGAGATCAGGTCGCCGGTCGAGCTGCCATTTGCCTCGTCGTCCTCATCATCCGCTTCAGCCGCCAAGCCTTCCTGAATCAGCTCGTCATAGAAGCCTTGGAACGCCGGGTGCTCCACGATCGAAAGAATGTCGATCATGTTGGAGGGCGTCTTTCCGCCGCGAATGAGCTGGCGGTTCTCCCGCTTTATGTCGTCATATTCATTGCCGCGCCACATCAGGCGCAGGCCGCGCCCGATCGTCTGTTCAAGCAGGATGCCGGCGCTTGATGCGCGCAGCGGGACAATGACGCAGATGTTGTTCACGTCGAAGCCTTCGCGCAGCATGAGCACGCTCACGATGACGCGCGGGGATTTGTGACGGTCTACGTCGAACAGGCGTTCGCGCAGCACCTTCCATTCGTCGGGCTTCAACTCGCCCTTGCGGTTGGAATCGACGCGCAACACCTCGTCGTCGGCCAGTCCTTCGAGCTGCATGAAATCGGCAACAAGGGGCGTAACCGTGGTGTCTTCGCATACCACCAGCATTTTCGGATGCTTGTCCGGATCGAGGGCGGCGAAATCGGCTTCCAGTTTCCGGAGTTTGGTCAAGCCGGCGCGCAACATGATGCGCTGCCCCTCTGACAGCATCGGATTGCCGTTCTCATCCCGATCGGCCTTGAAATCCAGTTCCTCATGGCTCAGCGCCCCAATTTCGGAGCGTTTATCGAGAACAAGGGATTTGACCAGGCCGGTCCGCATGGCCGTCTTCAAGTCGAAATCAACGGCGATATGCGGGAAGTAGGATTTCCGACTGTTCCGGCCGGTTCCGACCTCGTTATAGGGTGTGGCTGAAAAGTCCACCTGGACGAAGCGACGGCCCTTGGGTTCCGCGATCAGGTTGAGGCTCTTTTGCCATTCAACCTCTGTCACCTCACCTTCCCGCTTGAACTCGTGGATATGGTGCGCCTCATCATTGAAGACCATGAGCGCGGGGAGGTCTTTCAGGTAGGAGAGGATGCCGCCGCGCTCATAGCGACGGTTCAACACATTCAAATCGTTGCCTTGGCTGGTGCCAGGCGTCAGGGGAAGGATACTCTGCACGACGGTTTTCGGATCGGCGGATTCACCCGGCGCAGTGATTTCCTCATCTTCAAGCGGCTCGCCTTCTTCCGACAGCACATGCCAGTTGGAAATGGCGATGATGCCGCCAGCCGTGACCTTGCGGCCAATGTCCTCTTTCGGGCAGACCGCACCTTGCACAAAGCGGAAAACCTCGTCCCGGTAGGCATCGGGAATGAACAATTCTTGGAATATCGACAGGTCAGAAATCGTGAAGTCGCGCTTGCCGTTTCGTTCCTTCCCCATAAAGGCGTCAAGCAGCCGATCGTAAACGATGAGGCCGGGGGCAACGACGAGGAAGTTTTTGGTGTAGCGGTCACTATCCGGCGCGCGGTTCGCGTTGAGAATCTGCCAGATCATGAGGGCTTGTAGCACCCAGGTCTTTCCCGTTCCGGTAGCCATTTTCAGGCAATATTTCGGATAGGCATTCTTCGGTGCGCGGATGATCTCGGAATCCCGCGTGCTGGTTAGCATCACGTCAGGAGCGGCGAACTGGTAGAGGTCTTGCAGGGTCGCAATGCCCAAAACCTCATGGGCATAGATCACGTTCAGCAGGGCTTGCCGCTGGCCGGGATGGAAGTTGAAGGTGCGGGCGTCCTGAAACTCGGTCTGGAACCACCATTTCAGCAATTCGGCCGTGATTTCCGAGACATGATCGAGGATCGGTGCTTCGCCTGTTTCCAAGCCGGTGCAGGCGTCTTCGACCTTC
>NZ_JBAFWT010000066.1:0-16781 GCF_043195195.1 Roseixanthobacter psychrophilus | reverse complement strand
AACGCATGCGGGGGTGGTTCGGCACATTCGAAACGTCGCAAGGCCTCGAACCCATTCATTCCGACCGAAATGTGATTCACCAGCTCCATCGACGAGGCCAAGCGCGTTGCGCCCTGGTCGTTGAAGAACAGCGCGGGAAAGCGACGTTGTCGAAGACACAATCCCTGTGCGCGGTGTCGCACCGAGCTGCGTCGTCGCTTCAGCCGCATCACCGATGGCGGGTGCGGACTTCGGTGCTGGTGTTATTTTTGAAGCGAAAGAACGAACACGCCGCCTACATCGGAGGTGAGGACGCCAGCAGATATTGACTGAACATAGCGCCAGCTTGCGTACGAAAAACCCGCTTTCTTCGCCCGGGTGAGAATGTCCCATCCGGGAATCTCGAATATCGAAGCGGCGTTTTCGTCGGGCGGGCTTTCTGGCTGACCCAGATCGTCGAAGTGGACGATTTTACCATCCTCAATTGCCGCTCTCACGACAGATCGCTGATTCATCATCAAAAACGGACTGGTGCCCAGGTGCCAGCCGCCGGGTCGCAGCACCCGCGCGATCTCGCACAGGGCCGCATCCACGTCCGGCTCATGAATCAGGGCTTCATTTGTTATGACGAGGTCAAAGGCGTCGCTTCGCAAAGAAAGCTTGGCGAGCGCGTCCCCCGTGGGGATCGGATACAGCGCGTCTGCGACCTCAGGATCGGAGGCGAACTCCGAGCCCACGAACTTCGGAAACAGCCCTCTCAGTAAAAGTGCAAACGGGGTCAGAGCCTCCGGGGCGTAGATTTTCAGTTCACCCAGCTTGTCGCGCGGAAACGTCCTTGCCATCACGAGCAGGATCGCGCGCAGTCGTGAGATCGTGGACCCGGTCTGGAATCCTTCTCGCCAATTATCCATGGTGTCGGACACCAGCGCCGCCGGATAATACCGATTGGATATCGGCTCCAGGACGCCATCGCGGCGAATCTGCTCTGCGCAATTCGAGAGGTAGTCCGGGCCCAAAATGGCACCGTTTGGCTCGATCCAATCAATCCATTCATCATAGCTTTCAAACGGAATATCGAGGACCGCTGCGTCATCCGATTCGGGCGGGGCATCGACGGCGATCAAAGGGACACCGGAGCCATCCGGGAAGAGGTTCCGAGGCGATGGCCTGCGGCTCCCAGCCAGGGCTTTGCTCATCTGCTCGGAGAGTTCGAAAATCCGCTGGTCGCGCTCCTGAAGGCCACCGAGAAGGGAGGACAGCGCATTTTGTGGTATTGCGCCCTCGTAAAGGCTTTGCGGGAAGGAGGGAAGTGGGCCGTCGCTGCATACAGCAAGGAGATACATGGAAGAATCGAACATGCCCGATCCGGTAATCTCCCCGCTCGTGCCATCGCGCCGCAGGCCGACGATTTTATCTTTTCGTGCTTCGGCAGGAAGCACCATGGAACCGAAGACCACGCGCTGCCCGTAAAGAGAGAGGTTCCGAAAACGACCGCGCAGCGCGCTTTCGAAATCGGACCGCTTCAATTCCTTGATGTGAAAAGGGTTGGGTTCCGTCCGGTTATGGTTGTAGACAGGTTCGTTGGGCGTTGAAATCACCAACAGACCTTCGGGCTTCAAGACCCGTCGAAATTCGTTGAGCGCATCCTCCTGATGCTCGATATGCTCAATGGTCTCGAAACTTACGACGACATCGAAGCGGCTGTCCTCAAACGGCAGACGGGTTACGTTGGCCGTGCGAAAGGCAATGTTTGACAAGGGATATTTGGCTGAAGCGGTAGCGACGGTTTCGGCGTCAAGGTCCACCCCGTCCACACTGAGAGCGTTGAGAGCCAGGATCGCGGTGCCGTATCCCTCGCCGCACGCTGCATCCAGCACTGTGCGGCCCTCGCAGAGAGCCCCCATCAGCAGATAGCGATGAACATGCTCTAACTCGACTTCGCTCTCGGTATGTGAAAATACAAAGCGCTCGCCGGTCTGATTTTTATTATCAACTAATCGATTAATCCGCAACGCCGACCCCTGTCAGGTATTCTCGACTATAGTTTACTTCGTAATCCAAGAGATCACAGGAACTAACGTGCGACGCATCCCTGCGGCGGATCACAAGATAAGAAAATATAGCCTTCAATATGACCGCTCGCCAGCTTCAAAGGAAATTCCTTCGCGCAATCAAGACAATACAAAATTTTCTAGCGTTGCTATGAGTGGAAGGTGCCGACTTTTGGTTGTAAAAATTATCCACCTCAGTCCGGCTTTCCCATTGCGCGAAGCTGCAGCGCCGAGCAGATTTTAACGGCTAGCTTCACCGCGCCTGCAACCTGAAAGCGTATCGGCACCGGCGTCATTCTCCCCGCCAGTGCTGAAGTCGATTTGTAAACGTCTGTGGCAAGATCAAGATGGCTCGGTTTTCGAGAGCGATCCGTTCTCGCCGCGCTCTCGGATTGCCCTGACTTCCGCCGACCGCATCGCTCGTGCGGTGCGAGCCCGATCGAACCAAGTCGCTTCGGCCTGCTTCAGTGCTTCCGTGGCAATTGCCATCCCAGATTCCCAAGAATAATGCTGCGTCACGAAACCATAACCGGCCTCTTGATAGGCGGTCCACAAGGCCTCATCCTCGTAGAGCTGAATAACGCGCTCGATGAAATCGGCAGCCTTGTCAGCCACAAGAAGTTCGTGTCGGTCGGTAAGCCCCATTCCTTCTATTGCAATTGATGATGCGACACACGGCACGCCGTGTGACAGCGCAGTCACAACTTTTCCCTTTAAGCCCGCACCGTACCTGAGCGGGGCAACGAAGACGCGGCATTGGTCCAGAAGCGGAGCAAGATCTTCTACGAATCCATCCAAGATGATCCGGTCCGACGCGAGCTCCCGCAGGGAATCGGGAGCACCCGCGCCGACCACACGAAACTTGGCGGACTGGGGTAGGCGTTGCTGCAGCTCGGGCCAGATGGCGCGAACAAAATATTCAACCGCATCCACGTTCGGAGAATGGGCATATCCCCCCACGAAGACAATGTCATGTCGGTCGCCGAAGGCGGTCGCGCTGCGTATGACGTCTGCAGTATACGGATATACCAATACATTCTGGACGCCGAGTTCTCCGACGATGATGTGCTTTTCGATGTCAGAGGGAACGATGGTGCAGTCGACCTGCGCAATCAAATTGAGCTCTTCATCCCGAACGAGCTCCGCTTTGCGCGCCAGGGTCGAATCCTTCTTCAGCTCGGCCTCCCGCTGCATGCGCAGGTAATGCAGATCGATGTCGTGAAACATGATGAGGGCGCTAGGGTAGGCATTTCTCAGCCGGTCATAGACAGGCCCCAACGCTGTGACCCGGAAGCCGAGCACCACATCGAATTCCCGACGCTCCGTCATGACGCTGTCGATGGATTGAAACTGTGGCAGCTGAAATGTTTCAATACCGGCTCGCTGCAAATCGGCGGTATATTTATAATCAAAAACAGGATTGTGGGTTGCAATAAACGATACATGCCAACCCAGCTTCTGAAAAATGTTCAGAAGCTTGATCGTCATAATAGAGCCTGCATCCTTGTCGGGGCTCGGTGCGACGGCGTCAAGCGTCAGCATGCGGAGCTTGGCGGACCGATCGGATTCCAGCATTGGCAATTCGCCGTTCGGCCGATGGTCCTTTAATGTCTCGGCCCAACGCGTAGCGAATTTTCGAGCATTCACGACCTGGAACGCCTTCACTCCCTTCGTTTCGTCAATTCCGTGAGATTTACCCTCAAAGTGGAGCACCCGGGCAAGCGGCTGATACCAAACCTCATAGCCCGCCGCGCGCACCTTGAAGGCAAAGTCGACATCTTCATAATAGGCTGGAAGGTAGTGTGTGTCGAAACCACCCAGCTCATTCCAGAGCTGGCGCGGCACCGCAATGGCAGCCCCGGAACAATAGTCAACCTGGCGCGCGTAGCAGTATTGCGGTTTTCCGGGCTCATCGTTGCGTCCGAAGTTCCATGCGCTGCCGTCCCGCCAGACGATGGCGCCAGCCTCCTGCAATGTGCCATCTTCATAGAATAACTTGGAACCAACAAACCCCGCGCGTGGCCGGTCCTCAAAGGTTCCAATCAACTCATCGAGCCAATTGCTGCAGACGCGTGTATCGCTGTTCAGAAAAACAAGATATTCACCCCGCGCATGTTGCGCCGAAAAGTTACATGCCCCTATAAATCCAAGGTTTTGTTCGCTGCGTATATAGCGAATCCAGGAAATGCCTTCGAGAAACCCCGTTCCCGTCTCTTCAGGGGAGGCGTCATCCATTATGATGATTTCGAAATTGTATCGCGACTTATGCCGCGCCAAAGAATCAAGACAACTTAAAACAAAAGAAATCTGACCATAAACCGGAATAATTATCGAAATGAAAGGTGTTGGCGAAGGCGTATTTGGCAGGGTCCGGCCGGACAAATCGTCGATCGCAAACGCTATTTGAGAAGTGCTCATATTTTTAGAGTAAATTATACCATGTCGATACTCAAAAGCGCAGCGGCGTAGGCGCTCAATATGAACGTCCTCGTCCGGATCCGGCCATTCATTGATCCAATGAAAATCGTTGTCCGGGACCACCGCCCGCGTCTGGCCCTCTTTCTTCGACAAAAGATAGTCGATAAGCGGTGGCGTTTCATTCAACCTGCAAGCCCGGTTCTGACTTGCATAGAATACTGCATCAAATTCAGGACTCGGATCGAGGTGAAATCGGCTACCCGTAATAAGATAATGCCGCAGGGGATCTTGTTCCGAAGGCAATGACGGTAACATTTTACGGTAAAAAACCGCATCGAAAAGACCGCTCTCTTCAGCCAATTTATAATGACTTAAGATATAAGCCTCTCTTCGGGAACGTGCGCGATTTTCGAAACGCCCAATATTCACATAATGCAGTGGCGCATCGGAGATTGAAATCGATAAATCTCTATTCGCGGCAAGATACTCGGCCGGGTCAAAGTCGATTGACGGGTGTCGACCCTCCTGACGCCCGAAATGAACATAATGCCGAAACGGTTCAATATCAGCATTTGCAACATCAGCATATTTCGAAATATAAAAAAAGGCGTCGAATAAGCTGGATTGGATCATATTGTCTTCTGTAAAAGAATTATACTGAATCAAATCAATTTTCGTTGCGTCTGTATTCTTAATAGGAGGTCTCTTATTAAGATGTTTTTTCCTACCAAGGAATGAAAGTGACATTGATATCCTCCAGGGCAACGAACTTAACGTTGATTTTATCCGTTTGGAGTGCGTTTACAAGAGCGGCAGCTGTCGAGCAGATGCGTGCTCGACAGGAGAAAACTCAGACATCATGTAACGGTGCGCTGGAGATCGTCCATCACTCATACCCGCAACGCGGGCGTGATTTGTTTGGCTTCGCCCATTGGACGGAAGGCAAAGCGGACGCCATCCGCTGAGAGATGACCGCGGACGGATTAGGACCTGGGTCACCCCACTCCCGCAACCCCTGCGTCGGGCGATTCATCTGGAGCGTCGCCGGAACCGGTCTTACCGGCATATTCCTGTTCGGGATGCTCGGTCAGCATCCTGGTGCCCAAACCGAAATAACGTCCCTTGTGAGCCAGCTTGAGCGTCTCCGGATCGAATTGATTCCAGAGGTCATAAATGACAGCTCCAGGCGCCATGCTCTGTGACAACGCGTTTAGGTCAAGATGTTCAAAATTCGCATTATTGTTTTGAAATATGACGCAATTCGCATCCCGGAACGCATCCTCCGGCGACCCAGCGTAACTCACGCCTAACGCAGCGATATCGCCTTCCGTAATGGCGGGATCAAAGCCGAAGATTTCTGCCGAGGGATATTTTTCCCGGAGGCGGGCGATTAGTGGAATTGCGAGCGTTCCCCGCAAATCAGACGTCTCAGGGCGACCTTTGAAGGCAAGGCCGCCGATCGCGATCTTCTTGACCAAGACACCGTCGAGAAACTCGGCGACATGCTTGACGGTCTGTGCGGGCAGGGCTTCGTTGATGCTCCGCCCCATCAGCGTCAATTGAACCTCGCCGCCTCGCAGGCGGACGCTTTCCGCAAGGATATAAGCATCTTTCTCAAGGCAGGGGCCGCCCACCGGTCCGGGCACGGGCATGGAGGCGCGCGCATAGCCCATATTGCCTGCGCGAATGACCTCGAGAGCGGATATGCCGGTAGCGTCGCACATACTTGCCACTTCGTTCGCAAAAGCAAACATCAGATCGCGCTGAGTATTGTTGATCAGCTTGATCATCTCCGCGGTTTCCACGTCGCGAACGCGAATTGTCGTCGGCGTCAGGAAGTTGAAGAGCTGCGACGCGCGCAACACTGAACTCTCGTCGATGCCGCCAACGATCTGAGGAAGGCTGCGCAATTCAAGAAGGGCGCGACCCTCGAGTGTACGTTCGGGACAAAAAGCCAACCCGAACTTAACATTCGCTTTGTCAAGAACAGGTTTGACAAAATCGCGGGTGACGCCGATTCGCACGGTCGATCGAAGGATGACGAGGTCATTATCGCTTAGGATTTCTCGGAGACGTTGAGAAACCGCAACAATCGACGTGAGGTTGGTGACCTTCCCTTCGGAAAGAGGTGTCCCGACCGTAATGATATACACCGAATGGCTAAGCGCATCCGGCCATTCCTGCGACGCCTTGAGTCGGCCGGTCGCAACCTGAGCCCGCAGCCGGACATCAAGGCCAAATTCGGAAAAATGTGCGGAGCCCCCCATGATGGCGCTTACAACGCTCGGATTATGTTCGACTCCGTAGACTTCGAAGCCGACTTCCGCCATCGCGACAGCCAATGTAAGGCCGACATAACCAAGCCCAATGATGCAGACGCGACGGTCTTTGAAATCGTGGGGAACTTTCATACAATTACCCGCTGAAAATTGAGCGTGCGGAGCACTGGACCACTGTCGATGGGCCGAGGCATCGGCTAACCTATGTCGTCAAACGGTGTCTCATGCAAGCGCCATTTCGGCAGTGCAGCACGCTGTGCGACCTTTGGCGAATTTCAGCCCCACCGGATATGACAGGTAGACTTTGCTTTAAAAGCAAAGTTAAAGGGGCCCGTCGCTGCGAAGAAAGAGTGCGGACAATGACCGATGTTAAAGGCAGACGAGTGCTGGTGACAGGGGCGGCCGGCTTCTTGGGCTATTACATTGCCAAAATGTTGGCCGACATTCCAGAGACCAGCGTCGTCTGCGTAGATAGTTTCATTCGCGGCGAAAACGATTCGCTCTACCGTGACCTCACGTCGCGGCCGAACGTGTCTCATTTGGAGGTCGATCTCACCGACGCACGCGCGGTCGATGCGTTGCCGGCGGATATCGACGTCGTTTTTCACATGGCGGCACTGAATGGCACGCAAAACTTCTATGAGCGGCCGTTCGACGTCGTAAAATGTTGCACGCTGCCAACGCTTTATCTGCTCGAACGGTATGGTTCGCTCGGTCGGTTGAAGCGCTTCGTCTATGCCGGTACGTCTGAGGCCTACGCCGCCACGGTGACGCGATTCGATTGGGAGGTTCCTACGGGCGAAGACGTGCCTCTGGGTATCGATGACATATTCAACGCACGCTGGTCGTATGGCGCATCTAAAATGCACGGCGAAATCGCAACTGTGAATGGGTGCCGTCACTATGACACCCCCTTCACCATCATTCGCTACCACAATGCATATGGCCCCAGGATGGGCGACAAGCACGTCATTCCCGATTTTCTGAATCGTGCGCGGGACGGCGTCTTCGCCCTATTCGGTTATAATGACACGCGCTCCTTCATCTATGGCGACGACGCGGCGCGCGCGACGATCGCACTCGCGGAAACCGAAGCGGCGGCAGGACAAGTCGTCAATGTCGGTGGCGAGCGGGAGATCCAGATTCAAAAATTGGGTGAACTGATGATGCAGGTCTGCGGCCTGAATGGCGAGATCATTTTGCATCCCTCGCCGTCCGGTTCGGTACAACGGCGCGCTCCGAAGCTCGAGAAGCTGCATTCCTTGATCGATTATGAAGAAAGCGTCAGCCTTGAGGAAGGCCTCAGGCGAACCGCACAGTATTATCTGTAGGCTACTTTCATCAGGTGCGCGTCTTGATAAGTCGCGGCTAACAAATGCTGGATCGCGACCTTTTGGCCCCGTCAGACCCTTCATTTCGCCTGGACGAAATCCATCATCTATGGTATCCACGTATCACTAATCTCAGCGGTCTTCTGCATTTTTTTGAATGCTTCGTCTCCGGCGATGCAGCTTGATTGCTATTGGAGAACACGGTAGATGATCTGCGCTTGTGGTCTTTGTAATTAAGGCTATAGGCCATCGTATTGGCTAGGGTGGTTCCCATGAAGGCAGTAATTCTTGCGGGCGGTCTCGGTACCCGGCTGAGCGAAGAGACTGTCATTCGGCCGAAGCCAATGGTGGAAATCGGAGGATACCCGATAATCTGGCATATTATGAAAATCTATTCCCATTTTGGGGTCAATGATTTTGTAATATGTTTAGGGTACAAAGGTTATCTTATCAAAGAATACTTTTCAAATTATGCACGGCATATGTCGGATATTACGGTTGATCTGAGAACTGGCGAGGTAAGTGTTCATAGAAACGATGCGGAGCCCTGGCGCATATCGTTGATTGAGACTGGCGATGCTACGATGACGGGCGGCCGACTGAGGCGGGTTCTGCCGCACATCGGTGAAGATGCGTTTTGCCTGACCTATGGGGATGGGGTCGCCAACATCGACATAGCTGCTTCCATTGCGTTTCATCGTCAGCACGGGGGGCTTGCGACGGTGACGGCTGCTTATCCACCGAAGCGGTTCGGGCAGATGGAAATTGTGGATAATCAGGTGCGAGATTTCCGGGAAAAACCGGACGGTGAAGGTGGCTTTATCAACGGCGGTTTTTTTGTTCTTTCGCCGAAGGTTGCCGACTATATCGACCCCAACGATGAGGCGATCTGGGAGCGCGAGCCGCTTGAACGGCTGTCGCGGGATGGCCAGCTCTATGCCTACAAGCACGAGGGTTTCTGGCAGCCGATGGATACCCTGCGCGACAAAATGTACCTGGAGGAACTCTGGTCCAGTGGCGCGGCGCCGTGGAAGGTCTGGTGATCGGGCGTTGAACCCGGGGTGACAGGCGAATTCTTCGGGGGCGGGTGGGGCCTTCTCGTCGCTGCATGGAGGTTGGTTGAGCCGGGCTCGTGTGCGATGTGATGGCAGGCGAACGGGCCTCACTTTGCGTCAGTTTGTTCGGTATAGCTGAATCCCAAGGACCCGCCGGACGTTTTGCGCGGCTTGATCGGGCATATTGAGGGGTGGCCGTTTCATGAAGCATTTGCAGTTTGAAAGCGTGCTTTCGGGAACGCGCGTGTTCATAACGGGGCACACAGGTTTTACGGGATCCTGGTGCTGCCTCTGGCTTAAGAGCATCGGCGTTGAAATATCGGGATATTCGCTGCCGCCGGAAACCGATCCAGCGCTGTTTCATGTGCTGGGCCTCGATCGCACCGTTCCATCCACCTATGCCGACATTCAAGACGGTGATGCTGTCCTCAGCGTCATGAAGGAGGTCGAGCCGGACCTCGTGCTGCATCTCGCAGCCCAGCCCCTCGTGCGCCGATCCTACCTCAAGCCTGTCGAGACTTTCGCCGTCAATGCGCTTGGGACAGCGCATGTCCTGGAAGCGGCCCGGCAGGTGAAGAGCGTGAAAGGCGTGGTTTGCGTCACCACGGATAAGGTTTACCGCAACAACGAATGGGAATGGCCTTACCGCGAGAATGACCCGCTCGGGGGGAAGGATCCTTACAGCGCCTCGAAGGCGGCGGCTGAAATGGTTATCCAGAGTTATGCGGCGTCCTTTCCTCACAAGGATGGCGCCGGGCCAGCGATCGCGACGGCGCGCGGCGGCAATATCATCGGCGGCGGCGATTGGTCGGAAGACAGGTTGGTTCCGGATTTCGTTCGCGCCGTGATGCGGAATGAAGCCCTGACGCTGCGATATCCTGACGCTACACGCCCCTGGCAGCATGTCCTTGCCCTGGTTCAGGGATACGGCATGCTTCTGGCCGGCCTGCTGTCCTCTGAGCCAGAACGTTTCGCTCGGGCATGGAATCTCGGGCCGCAAGACGTCCGGCAGGTCTCGGTGCGGCAGGTCCTCGAAGCCATGGCAGGGCATTGGCGGCGGCCAAACCTGCTTTATATGGACCAGCCTTTGCCCGAGGCTGGTGCCCTCGCTCTCGACAGTTCGCTGGCGCGTAATAAGCTTGATTGGCTACCCGCCTGGTCGGTGGAAGAGGTCATCAAGCAGACCGCGTTGTGGTACAAGGCGTTTGAGGCGGCGGATTGCTCAACGGAATCAGGGAAGAAAGAGGTGTCGGCGCTCACCTTGAGTCAGATCGAGGCGTGGCGCCGCGTCCTTCTTGCCCGCGAAAGTGCGGGGCTCGGCGGAGGCCTCGCGGATGTTGTGTAAGCCCGTCCTTGTGTGGCGCGACGCCGAAGGCGTGTCGAAGCTTGATAGGGCGGAAAGCCTTGCCACTGAACATTTTCGCCCGTATACCACCTACCATAATGTGGGCTATGGCACTTATATGGATGATTTAGGTCATTGGACTTGAAAATTTCATGTAAAGGATCGGGTTATACGTCAAAAATCCATGAAAGCTCAGCTATCTCCTTTTCGTGCGGAAGAAGACGGCATAATCCGAACGGAGATGTGAGCTTTTGACAAGTATCCGGAGATCGGTATGAGCTCGGTGAATGAATTGGCCGAATTGCGTGAGCAAATTTTGGCCCTGTCGGAACGCTATGCCGAGCTTGCTCACGGACCGAAGCCGTTCGTAGCGGATGCTACGGTCGTGCCGCCAAGCGGAAAGGTCCTCGGCGCGCCGGAAATGCGCAATCTCGTCGATGCCTGTCTTGATATGTGGCTGACCACGGGGCGGTTCAACACGAAGTTCGAAAACGTGCTCGCCAAGGCAACCGGAGCGCGGCGCACGCTCACGACGAACTCGGGATCCTCCGCGAACCTTCTCGCTGCGACCGCGCTCACATCATACCTCCTCGAAGACAAGGCGCTCAAGCCAGGCGATGAGGTGATCACCTGTGCGACCGGCTTTCCCACCACTGTGAACCCGATCATCCAGAATGGCTTGGTTCCGGTATTTCTCGATGTGGAGTTGGGAACCTACAATATCGACGTTACTCGGCTCGAGGAGGCTTTGACGCCGCGCACACGGGCAATCATGGTCGCGCACGCCCTGGGCAATCCCTTTAATCTCGGCGTCGTCGCCGAATTTGCAAAGAAACACGATCTTTTTCTGGTGGAAGATTGCTGCGATGCGCTCGGCGCGACCTATCGCGGGCAGAAGGTGGGTACTTTCGGTGCCCTTGGTACGCTGTCCTTCTATCCTGCCCATCATATCACCATGGGCGAGGGTGGGGCGGTTCTCTGCAATTCCACGACCTTTAAGCGCATTGTTGAATCCATTCGCGATTGGGGACGCGATTGTTATTGTGAGCCAGGTAAGGACAACACCTGCAACAAGCGCTTCGAATGGAAGCTGGGTGATCTGCCGTTCGGATATGATCACAAATATACCTATTCGCACCTTGGATATAATCTGAAGATCACCGACATGCAGGCCGCCGTCGGTTTGGCGCAGATGGACCGGCTGGACGAATTCGTCGCTGCACGCCGGGCCAATTGGCAGTATCTGCGCGATGGTCTCGCCGATCTCGAAGATGTCTTTTTGCTTCCGGTACCCACGGCGGAGAGTGACCCCTCGTGGTTTGGCTTCTGTCTGACCTTGCGGCCGGAAGCGCCTTTCGATCGCGAGCACATGATGCGGTATCTGAACGAGAAGCGTAAAGTCGGTACGCGGCTTCTGTTCGGCGGAAATTTGCTGCGTCAGCCGTATATGCTCGGCAGGAATCATCGCGTGGTGGGGCCGCTCAGCAATAGCGATATCGTGACGGCAAGGACGTTTTGGGTGGGTGTCTATCCGGGGTTGACCCAGGGCCATCTCGACCACATCCTCGCCAGTATTCATGATTTTATTCACGGAAACCGCCACATAGTTTCCACACCCAACAGTGCTGCTGAATAGACGGTTGGTCGCCGCCGATGATGAAGGGTTACCCAATGATAACGGGAGCGGAATATATTACGGAGTTCCTGGTGCGGGTCGGCAGCCGGCAGGTCTTTACGCTGACTGGCGGCGCGTGTGCCTTCATGATCGATGCCGTTGGGCGTAATCCCGCATTGAACATCGTCTGTTTTCAAAATGAGCAGGCTGCAGCGATGGCCGCCGACGCCGTCTGGCGGGTCGAACGCCGCTTGGGCGTTACGATGGCGACATCAGGACCCGGTGCGACCAACCTGATCACGGGAATTGCGAGCTCGTTCTTTGATTCCGTCCCATCGCTGCACATCACCGGCCAGGTCAACCAACGCGAGAGCAGCTCGATCCACGGAGCGAATGTTCGGCAGTCGGGGTTTCAGGAAACCAAGATCGTCGAAATGGTTCGCCCGATCACAAAGTATGCGGTTTTGGTGCGAACCGTGGAGGAGCTCCGCGACGAATTGGCGAAGGCCTATTTCATCGCGACGAGCGGCCGCATGGGGCCGGTTCTGGTGGATGTGCCCATGGACATCCAGCAGGCGCTGATGGAGCCGGATTTTCCCGATCTAACCGTGCCGGCCGACGTCGACATCGCTACGATCGATGCGGTGGCTGCGGCTCTCAATGCGGCCTTGGAAGTCGCTCAGCGCCCGGTGGTACTCTGGGGTGGTGGTATCGCGATGGCCGGCGTGGAGAAGCAGGTCGCTGACTGGCTGCTGGCGAGCCGGATCCCGTTCGTGTCCAGTTGGGCGGGACTGTCCGCATTCGATCATGATCATCCGGGTTTCCTCGGGCAGATCGGCGTCTATGGCAATCGCGGAGCGAATTTTGTTTTGCAGAATGCCGACACGGTTATCGTGCTCGGCAGCCGCCTGGACAATCGTCAGCGATCCGGCAATTCCGATAATTTCGCCTGCGGGGCGATCGTGCATGTAATCGACATCGACGGCGAGGAGATCAAGAAGTACGGGGGGCAGCGCTACCGGGGAAGCCAGATGAACCTCACCGGGCTGCCGGCCGTGCTAGACCAAATCGGTCCGCGTCAGCTTGAAGCCGAATGGCTCTCTTATGTCGATGAAATGAAGTCCGAATATTTTGGCCGGGAAGTCAGCACGACGGCCAAGAAACTTAACACTCTCTCACCTTATGATGTCGTTCGGCGCCTTGGCGCACTTGTGGAAGAGGATGCGATTGTTGCGGCGGACACCGGCGCCGCGGTTTGCTGGCTGCATCAGGCGTTCAAGGTCAAGCGCCACCAATTGTTCACCGCCGGTGGTAATTCCCCGATGGGATATGCGCTTTGCGCAGCGATCGGCGCCAAGCTGGTATCTCCGACGCGCCAGGTAATTTCCTACAACGGTGACGGCGGATTCCAGGTCAACATCCAGGAACTCCAGACGGTGAAGCATCTCGATCTCGATATTGCAATCGTCATTATGAATAATGGGTGCTACGGTATCATAAGGCAGTTTCAAGATAGTTATCTTGGTAGTCGATACACAGCATCTTATGATGGCTATAGCACACCTGATTTCGGCAAGATCGCGCAGGCCTATGGGTTAGACTATGCGAGGATTGAGCGTCTCGAGGACCTCACGCCCGATCTTTTTACGCGGGGCGCTATTGTCATCGACGTGATCTTGAGCGATCAGACGTTGATTGAGCCGAAGTTGGAGATGGGACGTCCCATCAACGACCAGTACCCTTATCTTGACGCAGCGGCCTACGCGCGGGGCAATCGTTTTGTGGATTATCCGCGTCCTGAGGCTCTGAGACGTATCGTTGAAACAGCCGGATGAGTGGGTTTCCGTTTCGCTCCGGCACAGCTCGCTAGTTTGCGCTAGCGGGCCAGTTCCATGTGCGGCCGCCATGTCTTGTGCGCGAGGGCCAGGATTGCAATGAAGCTTCTCATTACCGGCGCCGGAGGATTCGTCGGGGCCGCCGTGGCGCGAGCCGCGGTCGAGGGGGGGCACCATGTCGTCGGCACGGTGCGGCCGGGTGGCAGCAGGCAGAGGCTTTCTCCCATTCGGGCGCAAATGCGCGTGTTCGAGCTCGATCTCCGTGACAGCGACGGCGTATCGGCGATGATGCGGGAAGAGCCGCCCGATGTGGTGATCCACCTTGCGTGGAACGGGGTCAGCAATCGGGCGCGTTTCGACCGGCTGCAGATCACGGACAATATCGATGCCTCTTGCGGCATTCTTGATGCGGCCGTGCAGGCGGGGGCGGGAAGGTTCGTCGGGCTCGGTTCGCAGGGCGAATATGGTGCGCTCAGCGGCAAGATCAGCGAGAGTGATTTGCCCGAGCCTTCCTCGCTTTATGGGGCGGCAAAGCTCGCGGTGTTGCATTTGACGCGGCAGCTCGCCGCACAGGCAGGTGTTACCTTTACTTGGCTGCGGCTTTTCTCCACGTACGGACCGGGAGACAAACCCGACTGGCTGATCCCGTCCATGATCGAGGAGATGATGGACGGCTCACGTCCGAGGACGACGCTGGGGACGCAGCGCTGGGACTACCTCTTCATCGATGATGTGGCCCGTGGCATCCTCGCTGCGGCGATCGAGCCGGGGGTAAATGGAATTTAC
Source organism: Roseixanthobacter psychrophilus (assembly GCF_043195195.1). Lineage (NCBI taxonomy): Bacteria > Pseudomonadati > Pseudomonadota > Alphaproteobacteria > Hyphomicrobiales > Xanthobacteraceae > Roseixanthobacter > Roseixanthobacter psychrophilus. Next base: position 2,087 of record NZ_JBAFWT010000066.1, on the reverse strand, counting down.
AACCTCGGGTCCGGCCAACCGGTGCCGGTGCGGCAGATAGTTGAATCCATCCGTGACCTGGTCGCCCCAGAAATGGAGTTGGTGTTTGGGGAAATTCCCTATCGCGCCGACCAGATCTGGCACATGGAGGCGGACATCGCGCGCCTGACCAAGGCAACCGGCTGGACTCCGCGGATCGAGCTGGAGGCGGGACTTGCCAAGACCGTCGCCTGGCATCGCGAGTGTCGGGACCGGGGCCTGTCCGGCGGGAAGCTGGATCGCGATCCCGCTGCAGCAGATGCTTGACGGCATCGCCTCTTCGCTGCGCTCTGCCGAGGTCCGGCGATTTGCGCGGTTTCTCGCCGTAGGACTTCTGAACACAGCTTTCGGCTATATGGTTTTTGCTGCGGGGGTTCTGTTCGGCCTCGGCCCCGAACTGGCGCTGCTGGTCGCGACGGTCACGGGCGTCGCATTCAATTTTGCAACCACCGGCCGGTTCGTTTTCGCCAACCGCGACATTCGTCGCTTGCCGCGCTTCGCCCTAGCCTACGCTGCCATATACGCACTCAACGCGCTGGCGTTACGCGGGCTCATTGACGCTGGCGTCGCCCCTCTTTATGCCCAACTTGTCCTTTTGCCGATCGTGGTGATCGTGACCTTCGCGACGATGCGGACATTTGTTTTCCAGGAGAAAAAGCGGTGAAGACAATTTCAGTCGTTTCGCCGTGCTTCAATGAAGAGGAGAATGTCCGCGCCTGTTACGAGGCGGTCAAGGCCATCTTTGCGGCGGAGCTCCCGCAATACCGGCTCGAACATGTCTTCGCCGACAATGCCTCAACCGACCGAACGGTGGAGATCCTGCGGGAAATTGCCGCCGAGGATCAGAGCGTCAAGGTGATCCTGAATGCAAGGAACTTCGGTCCGTTCCGTTCACTGTTCAATGGCCTGCGCTATGCGACCGGCGACGCGGTCGTGGTCTTCATGCCGGTCGACCTTCAAGACCCGCCGGAACTGATCCCGGAATTTGTCCGGCATTGGGAGAACGGAATCGAGATCGTGGCCGGCGCCCGGGCTAACCGGGAGGAGAGTTTCGCGTTACGCACGTGCCGTGGCATTTTTTATCGGATCGTGAACGGCTTCTCCGACTTCGAGATTCCGAAGAATGTCGGCGAGTTCCAATTGATCGACCGAAAGGTTTGGGAAGTGGTGATCAGTCATGACGATCATTACCCCTACATTCGCGGCATCATCGCATCATGCGGGTTCAAACGGCTGATCATACCTTATACGTGGAAGGCGCGCCGAAGCGGGATTTCGAAGAACAATTTGATGCGCCTGATCGATCAGGCGATGAATGGAATATTTTCCTTCACAAATGCTCCCATGCGTTTTTGCACATTTGTGGGATTCGCTCTATCCATACTGTGTCTAGTATATGCATGTATTGGGGTTCTATCTTTCCTTATCGCGCCAGATCTTGCACCGCGCGGCACAATGACGATCATCATCGCCTTGTTCTTCTTGTCGGGAGTGCAGCTCGCCTTTATCGGGATGTTGGGAGAATACGTCACCTCCATCCATGCTCAAGTTCGCCGCGGGCCGATGGTTGTAGAGCGTGAGCGTATTAATATTCCTGGGCCACAGGGAGGAGGCGATCTCCGCGGCTGAGGCGAGGAAGTTGATATTCCATGCTTGATGTAGTTTCGGCGTTATGAGCGGGCCGTTGCATCATAAGATAAGAATCATTGGGTTGGCGGATGGGGGATTGCCGTTTCGGTGCCGGTGACGCCGATCAATGGGCGGCGATCATACTCGGCTCACCCACTCGGCCATGAGGCGATCCAGTTCTCGGGCCATGCGGATTTCGAAGAGCGATGTGTTCGCCACCAAGCCTAGGCTTTCCCAAGGGCAATCGTCCACGAGGGTCAGGGCGGGGAAGTGCATCTCATCGTTGAACTGATCCGACACGAGGTCGAGCGACCAGCGCTCGCTCGGCCGCATCGAGATCATCATGGGAGCTAGCGTCCCGATGGGCCGCTCGCGGCCGCGCCGTGGCGCACCGTGGAGTGTTTCTCGCGACAAAGCCGAAACAGCCGCTTGTTCTTGAC
>NZ_JBAFWT010000065.1:0-16904 GCF_043195195.1 Roseixanthobacter psychrophilus | reverse complement strand
AAAAGACGCCCTTGCCTAAGAGGCGATCTATCCCGCCTATTTCGTCGATTCCGAGGGGCGGCCGCTCGGACACCTCGAAGAACCGCCTATAAGGACGGTTCGGACGGTGTTTTGAGGATGCAGGCGCCTCTTGCCGGATCAATCGCCGGTCAGGTGCGGTGTGGTGAGGGGGCGCGAGGGCCCCTTCCCGGGCCTCTCGCAGGTCGCCACCGGCCGGGTTTCGATCCACAGGAAGCGCTTGATGTTGTAAGTGAGGTTGGCGAGCCCGATCTTGGTCCGGGCGCGGGCCAGGCCGAGGCGATCGACGCCGCCGAGGACGAGATGTTCGGGGGAGGCACGGGGTGACGAGCTCCCCGCCGACCTGAGGGAGCCGTCGGGTCGGCTGTCCCGGCTTCGCTCCTGCCATGAGCGGCTCTTGCGCGAGGCCGACGGGCAACGGGCCGAGCAGCAGGAGAAGATCGACGCCCGCGCGGCCGAGGAGAAGTCGAGCGGCCGGCGCAAGCGGGGTCGCAAGCCGAAATCGGCCGAAGGCGTCGTGAACGAGGAGGCCAAGGCCAACGTGACCGATCCGGACAGCCGGATCATGAAGAGCCGCAAGGGCTACCTTCAGGGCTACAATGCCCAGGCCGTGGTGACGGCCGAGCAGATCATCCTCGGCCCCGATGTGACGAACCAGGCCAACGACGTTCGCCAACTGGCGCCGACGATCGCCAGGACCCTGGCCATGATGGAATGAGCATTTATAAATGAGCGTTTTTACTTTTTTTGATCATATGTATATGCTATGTAGGTTCCTGCGTTGGACATCATTTTATGAACGCGAAACAAGCTGCGCTCGCGCGCAAACAACTGGAACGTCGCCTCGCGCCGCTGCGCGGACTCAGCCTCGCCGTCCCACCGCGCGGATGGATGAAAGCCATTCGCGAAGCCCTCGGGATGAGCAGCCGGCAACTCGCCGCTCGCATGGGCGCCGCCCCGTCTCGCGTCCCGGCTATCGAGAAAGCGGAGGTTTCGGGCGCCACGACCATCAGGACGCTTCGGGAGGCGGCAGCGGCGATGAACTGCACGTTCGTCTACGCTTTCGTGCCGATCAAGCCGCTCGATGACCTTCTCCGTGAACGCGCGGCTGAGAAGGCAGGGCGGGATGTGACCCGACTCGACCACACGATGCAGCTTGAGAACCAGGCATTGCTCAGGCCCGATCTTGAGGACGAGCGGCGCCGTCTCATGGAGATCCTTCTTGCCGACTCGCCACGGCGCCTGTGGGAGGACGACTGATCTCCATGGAAGAAGACGACCCGCTGTTCCAGGATGACGACAAGGCCAATACGCCGCTGACCACCGAGGAGCGAGAGCAACTCATCCCCTCCTACATCACCCTGCGGCATGAGCTGAACGAGGCCGAGCAGGTCAATATCGGCGAAGGCTTGCGCTGGGCGATGTCGCGACGGCGGAACGTCCTCGACCCGGACTTCTTGAACGAACTGCACCGCCGAATGTTCGGTGACGTGTGGCGTTGGGCGGGACAATATCGCACGACGGGGAGGAACATCGGCGTTGACGCCCATCGCGTCGCAATGGATGTCAGGCAAACCGTGGACGATGTCCGCTATTGGGTCGAGCATCGCACCTACCCGCCCGACGAAATTGCCGTCCGATTCAGCCATCGTCTGGTGGTCATCCACCCCTATCCGAACGGAAATGGGCGGTTCTCACGTCTGATCGGCGATTTGCTCGCCCGGCAGCTCGGACAGCCTCCGTTCAGCTGGGGCCGCGCAAACTTGGTCGACGCTGGTGAAACCCGCACCCGCTACATCGCGGCCCTCCGCGCGGCCGATAACCACGACATCACGCCGTTGTTGGCATTCTCTCGCTCCTAGCCCGAGCGTCGATGATGCTGCGCTTTTCTCCCTCACGCCGTTCGTGGGCGCGGTGCTGGCCGTTGTCATGCTCGCCGAGGCGATTTCGGTGCAGTTGGTGGCCGCCGGGGCCTGATGGCGGCCGGCCTATGGCTGCATCTGTCCGAGCGGCACCAGCACCAGCACCAGCATATCCATGAAGCGATAGAGCATGAGCACCGGCTGTTCGACTACATCGAGATGTTCTACAATCCCACCCGGAAGCACGCACGGAACGGGATGCTGTCACCCATCGAGTTCGAACGGCAGCACAAAGCGAAAGCCGACGGCGTCTAGAAAACTCGGGGCGATTCAGTCTCCGACGCGAGCGTCTCCGAAACAATCTGCTCCCTCAAAGCCATCGGCCAAGTTCGTCGCCGACCAACCCCGGTAATGATCTCCATCCGCTGAACGGTCACGTGGCTATCCTCGCTGCTTGCACCGTGGCGAAACACTCACACCACGAAAAACAGCGGATTAATCGCCTCCCAACAAGGCGGCCCACGGCGTAAGCTTCGGGGATCACCGCCGCAAGCTTCTCGGCGATCCCCATCCGTCGCGCTGCCTCGGCGAGCAGCATCACGCCACCGTTCGACGACAGGCGCCCGCCGTCGAACGCGGCGGTGAGCTTCTTGCCCCGGACGGCTGGAAACCAGAACGGCAGAGTCGTATCGTCGGTCATGGCGGGTGTGGCCGGCTCGATGGGGTGGAAAGGGTTGGCTTCAACAACCGAATCCTACGCCACATCAATCGCTTAGGCTACATCCGCCAGCCCCACAGGCGGGCCATCATGAATAAGACGGGTTAGGGCGCCGCAGGTCGCCCCGCCAGCAGTCGCGTGGCCGTATACGTCATAACCATCTCGTTGTTTTGATTGAAAACGTTAATGCGTGAAATCACCACTGCACGTCCGCCCTTCGAGGTTTCGCGAACGGAGGTGACCTCGACATCGGCGTGGATGGTGTCGTTGACCATCACCGGCCTGAAGATCTTCTTGTGCAATTCGAGCATCGCCAGACCAGTTCCCTGGATCATTGACTGGAGAATGAAGCCTTCGATCAGGGCGTAGGTCAAGACTGCTGGAACAGGGCGTCCGTTGATTGCGCCGCCCTGGTAGTTGGCATCGATGAAGATGGCCTCCACCATGCCGGTGGCATTGATGAAATTCACCAAGTCTGCTTCGGTCACTGTGCGGCGAAACGTCTGGAATCTCTGGCCGACGCGAAGGTCTTGCCAAAAGAAACCTTGTCCCAAGCGTGAAACCGGTTCGCTCATGGATTGCTCGTTCCTGGATGTTAGTTTTCGTCTTTGAGCAGGCGCGCTCGAAGGGCTGTCTTCAGTACCTTGCCCGTATTGTTCTTGGGCAGGCTTTCCACAAAGATGTACTGCTTGGGTCGCTTGAAGCGCGCGATACGGTCGAGACAAAGCCGATCGAGATGTTCTGAGGTCAGCACACGCCCCGCCTTGCCAACGACGAATGCGCACACGTCCTCGCCCCAATCGGCATTGGGGCGCCCGACGACGGCAGCTTCGAGCACGTCGGGATGCAGCAACAGGACTTCCTCGACCTCGCGCGGGTAGATGTTACTGCCGCCGCTGATGATCACGTCCTTGGACCGGTCGGTTAGCCTCAGCAGGCCGCGCCCGGTCAGGTACCCGACATCGCCGGTGCGCAGCCAGCCGCCTGTCAGGGTCTTGCCGCTGGCTTCAGGATTGTTCCAGTAGCCCTTCATGACAGTAGCCCCGCGCACCACCACCTCACCCATCGTACCTACGGGGCAGCACTGGTCGCGGTTATCCCAGACCTGTACCTCCACCAGCGACTGCCGAGTGCCTACGGAAGCCAGCATCTCGTCATCACCACACTCGATCGCCGCAGACACTTCGCCGGCGGACATCGCGGTAATGGTCATGGGACTCTCGCCCTGCCCGTAGATTTGCGCGATGCGAGGCCCCAGGCAACCGACCGCGGCGCGCACATCCTTCTCATAGAACGGTGCGCCGCCAACGATGACGGTCTTCAGGTTGACGATCGGTGGGTGGACCTCCTGCGCATAGCGCACCATGCGCTGTACGATGGTCGGCGAGGCAAACAGGTTTATGCGCTCAAATCGCGCAATCAGGGCAAACAACTCCGCCTCGTCGAAGCCACCGCTTTGTGGGATCACCTGCAGCGCGCCCTTCATCCAAAGCGGAATGGCATACAGGCCACTGCCGTGCGACAGCGGCGCCACATGCACAATCGCGTCCCGATGGTCCACGGCGGCGACGTCCGCATGAAAGCACATTGCCATGGCCACCAGATTGGCATGCGTCAGCATGACCCCCTTGGGCCGGCCGGTGGTTCCGCTGGTGTAGAAGAGCCAGGCAAGCTCGTCATCGCCCATCGGCCGCGCGTCAGCCGGGGGGCCCCGACCATCTGTGCATAGCGTGCCGAATCCGCGTCGATCAGCTCCAGCCCGGCGATGCGGCCGGCCACCGCTTCCAGGTCGGCCATCAGGTCACCGTATGACACACAGACCTTCGCGCCTGAATCGCGCAGGATGTACTTGAGTTCGAGCGGGTGCAGCTTAGAGTTGACAGGCACCGCACAAAGGCCTGCATACCATGTCGCCAGCTGCAGCTCGACGTATTGCGGGCTGTTCTTCATCACCAGCACGACCCGCTCCCCGGAGCCGCCGCCGCTGGCTTGCCGCAGCGACGCGGCCAGTCGCTTGACGCGCAGATCGAACCCGCCGTACGTGTAGAGGATGCGCTCACCGAGCGCAACGGCCGGTGCGTCACGGTGCGCCGCCACGGCCCTCGCGAACAAGGAGTTCAGGTTCACTGCCGCCTCACTTCGGACCCCGCGGCGGCGTGGATTCCCAGCATGCGCTGCGCTGCGCGCAGGTGGGGCTTGTCAATCATCATATCGCCCAGCCGCACGACGCCGGCGTCGGGATCGGCCGCAAAGGCCGCGACGACGCGCTGCGCCCACGCGCGCTCTTCCTCGGTCAGCGAAAAGGTTTCATTGACCACATCGACGTGCTTCGGATGAATCACGGCCTTGCCGCTGAAGCCGTCACGCCGCGCGTCCACTGACGCCAAGCGTACGCGATCCAGATCGCCGATGTCCGTTTCGACGGTGTCGATGACGGCCACGCCAGCGGCCGCCGCGCCTGCGAGGCACAGGCTGCGCGCCATGAGGTAGGGATCAAGCCAGCGTCCCTCCTTCCGGTTGGTACTCGCTCCCAGCGATGCGGACAGGTCTTCCGCGCCCCACATCAGACCCCAAAGCCGCGGGCCGGCAGCCGTATAAGTGCCCAGGCCGAACAGCGACTGCGCGGTTTCGGTGGCGATGGCCAGGATGCGTGTACTACCGTTTGGCGCGCCCGATACCGCCTCGAAGGCGTCCAGGTAGAGCGACAGCTTCTTCACGTCATCTGCACTCTGGCATTTTGGAAGGACGACGCCGTAGGGGCGGCCGGGCATGATCGCGGCCAAGTCCGCCAATGCCATGCCGCTGTCGAGCGCGTTGACGCGCACGAACAGCACCTTCGCATGAGGCTGCGGCGCGCGCAGCATCTCCAGTGTGTCTTGCCGGGCCTGTGCCTTGCGACCCTGCGCGACCGAATCTTCCAGGTCGATGATGAGGGAATCCGCTGCTGTGCACAGCGCACTTTCGAATTTGCGTGCGCTGTCGCCAGGCACGAAAAGCATGGAACGGATCATGGCGTACCTACCTGGTCGGGTTGCGCACCGTCGGTGCGTCTGAGCAATGCGCCCTGCCGCCTGAGGTCGTCAATCTGGGCCTTTGAGAACCCCCACTCGGCCATCGCGGCGTCGGCGCTCGCTCCGGGTGGCTCGGGCGCCGTCGGCACCGCGTTCACCGTGCGGCTGAAACGCGGTGCAGGCGCGGGCTGCGCCACGCCGCCGATTTCCACGAAGCCATGGCGGGCCCGCTGGTGCGGGTGGATTGGCGCCTCGTCCATTGATAACACCGGGGCAAAGCAAGCATCCGTGCCTTCCAACATCCGGCACCAGTGATCGCGGTTTTCGCGTCTGAAGCGGGTGGCAAGTTCCGCGCGAAGGGCGGGCCAACCCTCCGGGTCATTCGCCAGCGCCCACAAGCGCTCGGGCAGGCCGAGCAGTGCAAACAACTGCTCCCGGAACTTGGCTTCTATGGGCGCTATGGAGATGTACTTCCCGTCCGAGCATTCGTACACGTCGTAGTAGGGCGCGCCCGAATCGAGCATGTTGGTTCCCCGCGGCCCCTCGTGCATGCCTGCGGCCCGTAGTCCGTAGGTCGAGGCCATCAGCGAAGTAGCTGCATCAACCATCGCGGCGTCGACCACCTGGCCCAGTCCGGTTAGCTGCGCCTCGATCCTAGCCGCCAGCATGCCCATGCAAAGGTAAACGGCGCCGCCGTAATCCCCGACCAAGTTGAGCGGCGGCGTCGGAGGCTGGCCGCGGCGGCCGATGGCGTCCAGGGCGCCGGACAGTGCAATATAGTTCAGGTCGTGCCCGGCAGCTTGCGCCAGCGGGCCATCCTGACCCCACCCTGTGACCCTGCCGTACACGATCCGGCGGTTGCGGGCCAAGCACTCGCCCGGCCCCAACCCCAGCCGCTCCATCGTGCCCGGACGAAAGCCTTCGATCAGGGCATCCGCTTTCTCCACAAGCGACATCGCAAGTGACACGCCTTCGGGACGCTTCAAGTCCAGGACCACCGAACGGCGTCCGCGGTTCAGGAAGTTCAGGTGCGTGGGCCGGCTCAGGCCCAGGCCGCTTGGCGCAGGTCGTTCCAACCGCAATACGGTCGCGCCCATATCGGCCAGCAACATGGCGGCCATCGGCCCGGGCCCAATGCCGGCAAACTCGATTACCTTCAATCCCTTGAGTGGTCCCATGGTTGCGATCCCTCAATACGACTTCGGCAAGCCGAGCACCCGCTCGGCTACATAGGACAGTGCCAGTTGCGGGCTGATGGGTGCGATGCGCGGGATCAGCACCTCGCGCAGGTAGCGCTCCACGTGGTACTCCTTGGCATAGCCGAATCCCCCATGCGTCATGATGGCCTGCTCGCACGCCTGAAAGCCTGCTTCCGCGGCGAAGTACTTGGCCGCATTGGCGGCGGCGCCGCAGTTCATGTTGTTGTCGTACTGCCAGGCAGCCGACATCATTAACAGATGGGCCGCTTCGAGCTCGACCCAGTTCTTGGCCAGCGGATGCTGGATGCCCTGGTTCTTGCCGATGGGCCGGTTGAACACGACGCGTTCCTTGGCATAGGCGGTCGCCTTCTTGAGGGCCACACGTCCCAGACCAATCGCCTCAGCAGCAACCAGGATGCGCTCGGGGTTCATGCCGTCAAGTATGTACTCGAAACCCTTGCCCTCTTCGCCGATGCGGTCCTCAATCGGCACACGCAGATTGTCAATGAAGAACTGGTTGGAGTCCACGGCCTTGCGCCCCATCTTCTCGATTTCCCGAACCTCGATGTGCTCGCGGTCTAGCGTCGTGTAAAACAGGCTCAAGCCATGCTTGGGCGACTTCACTTCTTCCAGCGGAGTCGTGCGCGCCAGGATCAGCATCTTTTCGGCCACCTGGGCCGACGAGATCCAGATCTTCGCGCCATTCATCAGGTAATGGTCGCTCTTGCGTTCGGCCTTGGTCTTGAGCTGCGTGGTGTTGAGGCCCACGTTCGGCTCGGTCACCACGAAGCAGGCCCTTTCCTTGCCAGCGATCAGCGGGGGCAGCATGCGGCGCTTCTGTTCGTCGGTACCGTGCTTGACGACCGGGTTGAGGCCAAAGATGTTCAGGTGCAGCGCCGAGCAGCCCGACATCCCCGCGCCGGATTCGCTGATGGTCTGCAGCATCAGCGCCGCCTCGGTGATGCCCAGGCCCGAGCCGCCGTACTCGGTGGGGATGCAGATGCCCAGCCAGCCATCGTGCGCGAACGCGGCGTGAAAGTCGGTCGGAAACCCGCCCTCGCGGTCCTTGTTGAGCCAGTATTGGTCGTCGAATCCGGCGCAGATTTTCGCTGCCGCTTCGCGGATGCCTTCCTGCTCGGGTGTCAGTGTGAATTCCATGATTGTTTCTCCTGTTTCAAAGGGTTGGGTTGTAAGGGGAAGGCGAGGCGGTCACGCCGCGTTCGAGGAGCACAGCCACGCGCTCCTCGCTGTAGCCAATCTCGCGCAACACCTCGATGCTGTGTTCGCCCAGCCGCGGCACATGGCGCTGGGCCTTGGGCTGCGACGCTGACCAGGTGCTGGGCACGGCCATCTCGCGCAGCCGGCCTTCGCTGGGATGGTCGACAAACGAGAAGAAGCCCGTCGCTTCGAGATGGGGGTCCGCTAGCAGCGAGTCGAGGCTGTGCAGCGGCATCGCCGGAATGTCGGCGCCGTCCAGCAGCGCGAGCCATTCGGCGGTGGTCCGCGTGGCCAGCAGCGATGCCAGCTCGCTGTAGAGCGCGCCGATGTTCTCGGTGCGCGTGGTCATGTTGGCAAAGCGCGGGTCGCGCTCGAGTTCGTCCTCACGGCCCAGCGCCTTGAAAAATGAGCGCCACTGGCGGTCGGAATACACCAGCACACACAGATAGCCGTCCTTGGTGCGGTAGGGACGGCGGTCCGGCGTCAGCATGCGCGGATAACCGAGAGGCCCCAAGGGCGGGTCAAAGGTGTGGCCGGCCATGTGGTCGCTGAGCACAAAGCTGGCCATCATCTCGAACATCGGGATGTCGATGCGCTGCCCCTGTCCGGTGCGCGCCTGGTGGTAGAGCGCCGCATTCACCAGCCCCACGGCGGACAGGGCCACGCCGCGATCGACGATTGCGGTGGGCACGTAGCGCGGCTCGCTGCCGTCGGCCTTGTGCGACAGCCAGGGGATTGCCACCGCGCCCTGGATCAGGTCATCGTAGGCCGGCTTGCCCGCGTAGGGCCCGTCTTGGCCGTATCCGAACATGCCGGCGTAGATGATGCGGGGATTGGCGGTCGACACCTCCTCGTAAGTCAGGCCCAGGCGGGCCATCACCTGCGGGCGCAGGTTGTAGATCAGCACGTCGGCGCCCTTGGCGAGGTCCAGCGCTGCGGCCCGGCCCTCGGGCTGCTTCAGGTCCAGGACAACGCTGCGCTTGCTGCGGTTAGCGTTGATGAACATGAAGCCCATGCCACGATGCCGGGCCGGCCCGATGCCGCGGATCGGGTCGCCGCCGGGAGGTTCCACCTTGATGATGTCGGCTCCCATGTCGCCGAGAATCTGGGTGGCATAGGGCGCCATGAGGACCGTCGACAGATCGACGATCCTGACGCCGGCGAGAGGTCCCGTCATTTCGTTCTCCGTGCATGAGCTTCACGTTCGAGTTGTTCACGAAAATTCGGATGGGCGATCGCAGCCAGCCGCCGGGCCCGCTCGGCCAGTGGCTGGCCGCTCAGCTCTGCCACACCCCATTCCGTAACCACCAGGTCGGCATCGCTGCGCGGCGTGGTCACCACACCCGAGGGCAGGCGCGCGACGATGCGGCTGCGCGTCCCGTTGGCGGCGGTGGAGGGCATGGCAATGATCGAACGTCCTCCCGGGGACAGCGCGGCGCCACGCATGAAATCGACCTGGCCACCGATCGCGCCCACATAATCGGCGCCGACGGTCTCGGCGTTGATCTGGCCGCTCAGATCTACTTCGATCGCCGAGTTGACCGCATACAACCTGTCGATCGCACCGAGCACCTGTGCCGCATGCGTATACCGGACCGGCCGCAAGCGCAGCGCCGGATTGCGGTCGGCAAACCGGTAGAGCCGCTCCGTTCCAGCCAGCATTCCGGTCACCGAGACATGGCGATCGATAGTCTTGAACGCATTGGTGATAACGCCCTTCTCGATCAGGTCGGCGGCGGCATCACCGATCACGCCCGAATGGAGTCCCAGGTCGCGCCGGTTGCCCAAGGCGCTGAGGATCGCTTCGGGAATGGCGCCGATGCCGACTTGCAGAACGGCGCGGTCTGGCACCAATGCTGCCGCAATGGCTGCGAGCTTACGTTCCGCCTCATTAGCGGGGCGCGCTGGCAAGGTCAGCACCGCGCGCGAGCTGCGCACGACGTGGTCGATACGCAAGCCCACCAGTTCCTCGGCCCCAAAAGTCCACGGCGCCTGGTCATTGACTTCGGCGATCACCACGCGCGCGCGCACCGCCGCTTCGAGGATGTAGTCGTGCGACACGCCCAGGCTGTGCATGCCGTCGGCGTTCGGGCCGCTCAATTGCAGCATCACGACGTCGCAGCGCAAAGTGCCGTCGGCAATCAAGGCCGGCAGTTGCGAAATATGGCATGGCACGATGTCCATCGCGCCGGCGGCGTACAGCGCCTGGTTGGCGCCGATGCCGCAGTATCCGGTGAAGCTAACGTGGTCCGCATGTTCCGGCTGGACGGTGCGCGAGAAGGTGGGACCCAGGAAGACCGAGAACCGTCCGATGCGCGAGCGCTGTTGCATCAACGCTTCGCTCAGCACCAGCGGTTCGGACGTTCCATGGCCCCACAGCACGCTGTCCCCCGGCCGCACGATGCCGGCCAGGTCGAGTGCGCCGGCGGCGACTTCACTGTGCATTGCGTCGCTTCATGAACGCGGTGCGACGGCAGCTGCACACGAGCTCGCCTCGCTGGTTGATGCCACGATGCTCCAGCTCGACCACGCCGGCGTTCGGGCGCGACTGGCTGCCTCTCTTGGAGATCACTTCGGTTTCAACGTGCAGCGTATCGCCGTGGAACACAGGCTTGGGGAACTTCACGTCCGTCATGCCCAGGTTGGCGATGGTGGTGCCCAGCGTTGTGTCCACCACCGTCATGCCGATCACCAGACCGAGTGTGAACAAGCTGTTGACCAGGCGCTGCCCGAATTCGCTCGACGCGGAAAATTCCGCATCGAGGTGCAGCGGCTGGGGATTCATGGTCATCAGTGAGAACAGCGTGTTGTCCATTTCGGTCACGGTGCGCGTCAGTACATGCTTAAAGACGTGTCCGGGTTCGAAGTCTTCAAAATAGAGTCCGGCCATGAGTGAGGCTCCTGTGTGGTTCTTGATAAAGGGAAGTCAGCGTGAAGGGATCAGCGCGGCGCGGTAGGCGTTGAGGACCTCCGAGCCCGGCTTGCCGCGCTTGTCCAGCGACTCTGCCCACTCCTGGGCGACCGCCGCATCCAGGCTGACCAGCTCGGCGTGCACGGCAGGCTGCAGAGCGACCAGTTCGACCCCGCCCTTTCTGAGCTTGGCAGCGTCGGAGTCCACGTCCTTGTCCATCATACTGCAGCCACGCCGCGTCGCCGCGTCGCCGGCTTCGGCCAGCGCCTTTTGCATATCGGGTGGCAGCTTCTTCCAGCGCGCATCGCTGATGAGGTAGACGATCACCGCGCTGCCAAAGTTCTCGCCGATGGTCGAATACTTGAGCAGGCTTACCAAGTCATAGGTGATGGTGCTGCTGTAGGGAAACAGCAGGCCGTCGATGGTGCCTCGCGACAGGGTCTCGTGCAGCTCTGGCGAAGAGACGCGGACGGGCACGGCCTTCATTCCACCGACCATCGCGTCCAGCGCCGCACCGCCGGGAATACGTATCTTTAATCCCTTGGCGGCCGGCATGGAATCAAACCGGCGCTTGGCGGTCAGCAGCTGGTAGGGCGGCAAGGACAGCGCAAATAGCACGCGCACGCCATTGGGCTCGAAGTCGCGCTTGGCGATGATCCCGTCCCCGACTGCCAGCTTCCAGTAAGCCAGGGTCCCCTCGCAAGAAGTCAAGAAGCTGCCGGGCAGCTCGGCTACGGAACTCAGCGGCAACTTGTCGGACACGTACGACGTGGCGACATAAGCGACGTCGGCCACGCCGCTCTGCGCCAGCGACAGCAAGTCCTTAGCCTTGCCGAGCTGCTCCGCGGGATAGTACTCGAACTGCACTGCGCCGCCGGTGCGCCGGGTCACCTCCTGCATCCAGAACTTCGTGGCATATTCCGAGATGTAGTGGCCGACCGGCAGCGCATCGGCCACACGCAGTTTTTCCTGCGCATGCGCCGCACCGCAAACCATCATTGTCACGACCCCAAGGCCGCGCAGCGCCAAGCGCAACGGGGCAAACCGATTGTGGCGGTGCGTCATTTGAGCGCCTCCTCGAAAGCATTCAGAACCTCAGTGCCGGGGCGGCTGCGCTTGTCGAGCTGGGCGGCCCAGTCCTGGCGTACGGCTGACATCATCGGCGCCGCCGAGGCCCGATCCGCAGCTGGCAATGGCGCCAGCGTGCCGCCTTTCTGGCGGATCCTCGCCAGGTCATTCTCGACCTCGCGGTCGGCATACGCGCACACACGGCGCGTGGCGGCGTCACCGGCATCCAGCATTGCCTTCTGCACTGCGGGGGACATCGCATTCCAGCGCGTGTTGGAGATCATGTACGTGAGCACGGCGCTGCCAAAGTTCTCGTTGGCGGTGCCGGACTTCACTAGCCCCGCGAGGTCGTACGCCAGCACGCTCGCAGTCGGAAAGACCATCCCGTCCACAGTACCTCGAGACAAAGACTCGTGCAGTTCGGGCGCCGTCATGCGCACCGGTATGCCCTTGAGTTTGAGCACCATCCCGTCCTGAGCGCCGCCAGTCGTGCGCAGTTTCTGGCCCTCTATGCTCTTGAGCCCGATGCTCTTGAGCCCGTCAATCTTCTTCTGGGCGCTGAAGATCTGGTACGGCGGCATAACGATCGCGAACATCACCTTGACGCCGTTCGGCTCGTACTCGCGGCGAGCGAGCGCGCCGTCGCCACGCGCCAGCTTCCAGTAGGCCAGCGTGCCGGCGCAGGACGTTGAATAGGTGCTGGGCAACTCCGCCACGGCCGTCAGCGGCATTTTGTCAGAGACGTAGGACGGCACGACATAGCCGACGTCGATCACGCCGGATTGCGTCAGTGAGAGGATGTCCTTGGCCTTGCCCAGTTGTTCGGCCGGGTAGTACTCGAAGGTCACCGCACCCTTGGTCTCGCGGGTGACCTCCTGCATCCAAAAGCGGGTTGCCTGTTCGACGAAGAAGTGATTGGCGGGGAGCGCATCAGCGACCCTTAATTTGACCTGGGCGTGGCCCACGCAAGGCAGCATGAACAGGGCAGTGACGGCTGCTAGGAAAGTGAACAGTGTCTTCATTTAAGTGCCTCTTCGAACGCGCGCAGAACTTCGGTGCCGGGTTTTCCTCGCTTGTCCAGTGCCCCGGCCCAATCGCTGCCCACGGCCCGCGAGACGGCGCTGACGGTCTGCTTGTCCGCCGGCGACAAGTTGATCAGCGACATGCCCGCCGCCTTGAGCTTTTCCATCACCTGGATGTCGTCTTCTTCCACAAGGCGGCAGGCGCGCTCCGTGGTCTCGCGGCCAGCGTCGATCATGGCTTTCTGCACGTTTGGCGGCAGGGTCTTCCAGCGCGCTTCACTGATGACGTAGCTGATGATGAAACTGCCGAAGTTTTCGCTGGAGGTAGCGATCTTGCTGAGCTTCTCAAGCTCGTAGGGCGGCATACTGGACAGCGGGATCAGCATGCCGTCGATGGTCCCGCGCGACATCGCTTCGTGCAGTTCGGGCGCGGCGACCTGAATGGGCACGGCCTTGAGCTTGCGCAGCATCAGTTCCTTGGCACCGCCGGCCGTGCGGATCTTCATTCCCTCCAGCGATTGCATACCGTCGAACTTCGCCTTGGCCAGCACCAGCTGGTTAGGTGGCAGCATCAGCGCAAACAGCACCCTGACACCGAGCGGCCCCAGTTCCCGGTTGGCCAGGATGCCACCTTCGCTGGCCATCTTCCAGTAGGCCTTGGTGCCGACGCATGAACTGGAGAAGTCGAACGGCAGTTCCACCACGGCCGACAGCGGCAGCTTGTCGGAGATATAGGCCGGTGCGACATAGGTAATATCGGCCACGCCCGTCTGCGCCAGTGACAACATGTCCTTGGCCTTGCCGAGTTGCTCGGCGGGGTAGTACTCGAACTCGACAGTCTGATTGCTCAGGCGCGCAACCTCGCTCATCCAGTACTTGATCGTGTATTTCGCGACATAGTGGCCGACCGGGAAGGAGTCGGCAACTCGCAGCTTCTGCGCCTGCGCGCTTGCCGAGACGCCAAGGGTGGCCAGCACAATGGCAATGGCGCTGCGGCGGAAAAGGCGGACCCTGCGGGTAGCGCGTGTGGGAATATTCATGCGACCTCCAGGAGTGAAAGAGCTGTTCAGCGCGACATCGTAGAGGGGAGCCACAACACGGTCTGCGGAACCAGGACGAACAAGGCAATGACGAACAGATGTGCGATCACGTGCGGCAACAGGCCATGGAAGACTTCCCACAGCGGCCGGCCGGTATAGCGCGCGACCACGAATGCGTTCAGGCCGATCGGCGGAGTGACCAGGCCCACTTCGGCGGTGACGACCATGATCACGCCGAACCAGATCGGGTCGTAGCCCAGCGAGACCACCACCGGCAGCACGATCGGCACGGCCAGGATGATGATCGCGGCCTGATCCATGATCGCGCCCAGCAGCATCTTGATCAACAGCAGCGCCGCGATGACCACCAAGCCGGGAACCGCGAGCGTGGAGACCCAGGCCACCAGCTGCTGTGTCACCTGAGTCAGCGTGATGAAATAACCGAAGACCTGGGCACCCAGGATGATCATCAGGATCATGCAGGTCGAATGCGCGGCGCGCTTGAGCGAGTGCATCATCGACGACGGCGTCACGCTCCTGGCGCGCATCGCGAGCACCAAGGCACCGAACGCGCCCAACGCCGACGCTTCGGTGGGCGTCGCGATGCCGCTGTAGATAAGACCTGTCACGACCACGAACAGCGTGATCATCGGCCCCACTTCGCGCAGCGTGACGAGCTTTTCTCGCCACGTATATGCCCGGCCCACGGGTGCGCAGGTCGGGTCTTTCCAGACCAGGAAGAGGATGGTCAGGATGATCGTGATGGTGACCAGGATTCCGGGCACGATTCCCGCGATCAGGAGCCTGCCGATGCTCACGTTGGCCACAATGCCATACAGCACCAAGGCGATGCTTGGCGGTATGAGCATGGCCAGGGTCCCGGAGATGGCCACGATGCCGCACGCCATCTTCGGCTCGTAGCCCTGCTTTAGCATCGCCGGGATGGTGGTGGAGGACAGTGTGGCGGCCGACGCCGTACTCGACCCCGAGATCGCGGCGAAGCCGGCGCCCGCCAGCGTGGTCGCGACACCCAGCCCGCCGGGGATGCGGCCGACCCAGATGGTCGCACTGCGAAACAGCCCGTCGGCGATGCCGCTCAGGATGACGAACTCCGCCATCAGCATGAACATCGGAATCGTGATCAGCTCGTAGGCGCTGGCGGCCGACGAGGGCGCGGTGCCCAGAACGCCCAGCGCCACTTCCAGGCCGCCCTTGGCCCACAGGCCGAAGACGCCGGCGATCAGCAAAGAGAAGCCCACGGGCGCGCCGGTGGTCAGTAGCGCGATCATCCCCAGAATGACAAGCAGCGGCAGCATCACACCACCTCCTGCGTGCCGGAAATGGGAGGCAGCGCGATGACTTCGCGACCGGTCGCCGCAGACAAGCTGTGGCCGACAAAGCGGAACACGATGCGCAGCCATATCACGGCGAAGCCCAGTGTCACAAACAGCGAGGACACCCAGGTGGGCCAGCCGATAGAGCCCGCAACCACATCGTCGTTTCGCCAGCTCTCGACCGTGCGCTGGAAAGCAGGCCAGATCATAAGCGCGAACACCACAGACGCCAGCGCGTAGCCAAGGATCAGCGCCGCATGGCGCTGGCGCGGCGTCATGACGGTGTGCAGCAGGTCTACGCACACGTGATCGTTGCAGCGCAGCGTGTCCGATAGGGCAAAAAAGAACAGCCCGGACATCAGGTAGATCGAGATCAGGTCGTAGGACCACCCCAGGGGGCTATTGAAGGCGTACCGCAGCCCCACGTCAAGCGTGCTGACCAGCATGATGGCCAGCAGCATCAAGGTAGCGACAACCATCCACGCCTGCTCCAGCAGCGTGATGACCTTGTCTAGTCGTTGCATGACTTTCACGTTTTGTCTCCTCCGGTAAGGCGTACCGCCCCTTTGTTCTTATGGATCGATCCAAGGCATCGTCAGCAGATCAGCTTCACTCCTTTGGCATTGCGAGCGGCGCGACACCGCCGACCAGCCGCGTGCATTCAGCCGCGGCATCCTTGACTAGCCGCTCGTTTCTCTTTGCCTTGCTGCGCATCCGCGCCGAAGGACCCGCGATCAGCACGGCGGCGATCACGGTGCCATCACTTGAAAATATCGGCGCTGCGAGTCCGCTGGCCCCCTCCACCCGCTCCTCGCTGGTACGCGCGATGCCGTCCTGGCGTATTCGCGCGAGTTCGGCGAGCAGATCAGCTCTGCCTGTGATCGTGTTTTCGGTGAAGCGCTCGAGCCGCGAGGTCTTCAGATAGTGCTTAATCCTCGTCGGATCGAGATAGGCCAGCAACGCCTTGCCCATGGCCGTGCAATAGAGCTCGCGCCGTTCGCCCGCGGTGACCGTATAGCGAATCGGGTTGGAACTTTCGATCTTGTCGAGATAGATCGCGAGTTCTGCATCAGGCGCCATGGCGCCGAGCACCGCGGTCTCGCCGGTGGCCTCGACCAATGCGGCCAGGACTGGACGCACGACCGAGGTCAGTTCACGCCCGGCCATGGCTCGCATAGCCAGCGAAAGCACGCGCGGACCGATCGAATACTGCCCTGCCTCGTTGCGCAGTAAGCAACCCTCGGCCGTCAGGCCCGCCAACAGTCCGACCAGACTGGTCTTCGGTGCGCCGGTGATCGCGGCGAGCTCGGACAGGGTAGCGCCGATGCACGAGTCAGAGAGCGACTCAAGAATGACAATGATGCGGCCGACCGATTGCGGGCCGCCACGATCTCCTTGCGAAGGCTGCTTGGATTCTAAAGAAACTGTTTGCATATTCGTAAGCTATACCGTTATGCGTTTTGGATAACACCTTTGCGTGCGGCTGTCAACCATCGGGTGTTA
>NZ_JBAFWT010000064.1:0-16921 GCF_043195195.1 Roseixanthobacter psychrophilus | reverse complement strand
CCGGGGACCAAACCTTGATGGTGGCATGCTACTAAGGTAATATATGCTGAATTGTTATCGCTGAAATTCGGAAGCGGCTTTTGTGGGCGCCCTGCGGGAGCCGTAGTTTGGGGAGAAGCAGGGAGATGAAATGTACTCAGAGCATCAATTGCCGGGCGGGTTTCAGCTTTTGGACTGTCCGCGCACGGGCGGCCCGTCCGCATATGGGCCTTTGTGTGCCACGCATTCCCTCCTGCCGTCCCGGCGGCGAATCTTCCAGTCTGCGCCGTTCTCGTTTCGACAGGTGATTTTATGAGCGCTCTAGAAGGCAAACTCGTAATTGCGATCGAACAGGCCGTTGCCGCCCCCTTCTGCACCTCCCGGCTTGCCGATGCCGGGGCGCGGGTCATCAAGGTGGAACGGCCGGAAGGCGATTTCGCCCGAGGCTATGATCGCGCGGCGCAGGGCCTTTCCAGCTATTTCATCTGGCTCAACCGGGGCAAGGAATCGCTGGTGCTCGACCTCAAGGCGGAGGCGGATGGGGCGCTTCTGCTGGCCATGATCGACCGCGCCGACGTGCTGGTGCAGAACCTCAAGCCGGGCGCGCTGGACCGCCTGGGCCTCGGCCCGCAGGTCATGCTGGAGCGACGCTCCGGCCTCGTGTGCTGCTCCATCAGCGGCTATGGCGACACCGGCCCCTATGCGCGGCGCAAGGCCTATGACCTCCTCATCCAGGCCGATAGCGGCCTGTGCAGCATCACGGGCGGGCCGGAATCGGCAGCACGCGTTGGCATTTCCCTGGTGGATATCGCGACCGGCGCCACCGCCCATGCGGCCATCCTCGAAGCGCTCATCGCGCGCGAGGCGACGGGGCGCGGGGTGGACATCCGCATCTCCATGTTCGATGTGATCGCCGATTGGCTGGCGGTGCCCTTCCTGCATGCCAAGGCGGGCAATCCGCCGGCGCGGGTCGGCCTCGCCCATCCGTCCATCTCGCCTTACGGCGTTTTTACCACGCGCGACGGCCGGCAGGTGCTGATCTCCATCCAGAACGACCGGGAATGGGGCAGTTTCGCCCGTAACCTGCTTGAGCGGCCGGACATGATCTCAGACCCGCATTTTGCCACAAACGACCAGCGGGTGACGAACCGGGCTGCCGTGGACGAAATCCTGAGCGCCCGCTTTGCCGCGCTGGACCACGCCCAGACGGTGGCGCTGCTGCTGGAGGCGGACACGGCCTTCGCCGACGTCAACGCCATTACCGATCTCATTCATCATCCGCACCTCAACACCGCACGGGTGGAGACCGAAGCCGGTCCTCAGGCCATCCCAGCCCCGGCGCCAGTGAGGGACGGGGTGCGCCACACCGGTCATCATGTGCCGGCGCTGGGCGAGAACAGCGTGGCTATCCGGGCGGAATTCGCGCCCCAGCCCGTGGCCTGATACGATCAGCAAGCGCCGTTTCGATCGAGAGGTGTTTCATTGCCCCTTGAGAGGCGATGAAACGATGCGGCTCAAAGCCAGCCAGTGTGAAGCGCAAGCGCAACGAGGAGCTGCGACAGGACGAGCAGCGTTGCGGCGTAAGCCCCGTTCCAGCGCAGGCCCACGGTCACCGGGGAGACGTCTGCGGGCGTGAACGCCGATGGGAGGAACTGCTCTACATAAGCACGAAAGGCTTCGCCGTTCATCGGGCCGTCGAGGACGAGGGGGCGATGAAGATGGTGGTGCGCCGATGGCCGAACGGAGCAGATCAACCAGGCGTTCGCCCTTCGGCGCCCAGCCATAGCGGCGGACCATGTTGGTCGTGCCATCGGTCTCATCGAGGAAGACGAAGCCGGCCGGACCCATGAAGCGCTGTCATACCCGCCATCGCCGGCGGTGATCGGCGACGTCGGGGCGGTCCTGCTCGGCTGCCCATCAGCGACTTTTTTTGTGAGACAGGCCGAGGCGGCGAAGCGCCGACCAGATGGTCGTCGGCAAGCGCATCGACCGCCACACCCCGCCATCTGGCTCCGGCGGGGGCGGAAAGCGCAAAAGCGCAAACGGCACGAGCGTCACTGGGCCGAGCCGCTGCCGGTTGAGCCAGAGAAACGCGAGCCGCGCCACGCCCCCGGCCGCAGTCGTGACAGGGTGACGGAAGACGACGCTGGCCAGCCCGATGATGACGGCGAGGCAGATCAGCGCCTCCGCCGCCCGCTCTCTGGCTGGCTGGCTGGCTGGCTGGCCGGATTTCCTCTACTCTGACGGTGTCATCCACTTCATCCTCAGATTGGGTCCCACGCGAAGACGTCGCCGGAGCGCTCCATGGGCGCGAAGCTGGCCTTGAAAGCGGGCAAGGCGCGCTCGGCGACCAGAGTGGGCGTCCAGCCCTTGTCGTGATGGACGCTCCGGATAGGGCGCATGGGATTGAACAAGAACAATTCATTGAGGCGCGCCGCGAACACTTGGCCAGTCACGCCTTCCGACGCTGCGGAGGCGAGGAAAACCACCAGCGGCGCATTGCTCTCCGGGGTCATGCGCTTCATGCGCTCGACGCGGGCCTGCTCCTCCGGCGTATCGGAGGGGATGGAGCTGGTCATGCGGCTCCAAGCGAAGGGCGCCACGCAGTTCGAGCGCACGCCAAAACGGGCCATGTCGAGGGCGATGGACTTCGACAGGCCCACAATACCCAGCTTGGCGGCGGAATAATTGGCCTGGCCGAAATTGCCGATGAGGCCAGAGGTGCTCGTCATGTGCACGAGGGCGCCGCGCCCCTGGGCGCGGAACGGCTCGGCAGCGGCGCGGCTCATGTAGAAGGTACCGTTCAGGTGGACATTGATGACCGCCTCCCAGTCGGATGGCTCCATCTTGTGGAAGATGACGTCGCGCAGGATGCCGGCGTTGTTCACCAGTACATCCACCTGGCCGAAATGGTCCAGTGCCATCTCGATGGTGCGCTTGGCCGCAGCCCATTCGGAGACGCTTTCAGCGGAAATTACCGCCTCCCCGCCGAGGGCCTCGATCATGGCCTTGGTCTCTTCGGCGGGGGCGGAGGAACGCTCGCCCGCGCCGCCCAGGGACACGCCGATATCGTTGATGACCACCTTCGCGCCCGCTTTGGCGAATTCGAGCGCAATGCCGCGGCCGATGCCGCCACCCGCACCGGTGACCACGGCAACCCTGCCTTCAAGCCCCAGATCTACGGTCATACCCATCACCTCCCTGAATGCGTTGAATTATTTTCCGAGGCCCAGCACCTGCTTGGCGACGATGTTGCGCTGGATCTCGGACGAGCCGCCATAGATCGTGCAGGGACGCGCCTGAAGGAACACGCTGCCCGGATAGAGCATCGGCTCGCCCGGCAGGCCGCCGGCCAGCGTGCCGAGCTCGCCGGCCAGCTCCAGGATGCGGTCGGAGATCTTCTGATAGAGCGCCGTCTGATTGATCTTCAGCATCGACACGTCAGGCCCGAGGGCGATGCCGCGGCGCACCTGATCGGCAAAGGTGGCGTAGAAGGACTTGTGGTCCTCCAATTCCATCTTGAGGGCGGTGATCATGGGCGCGCAGTCCTCGTTTTTGCCCATATGGGCGGCGAGTCGCTCCAGATGGTCGAGCGCGCCTTCGGACTGCTTGGGCGAGCCGAGGAACAATCGCTCGAAGCCGAGCAGGTTCTTGGCCATCGTCCAGCCGGCATTCACGGCGCCGACGATGGCGTCGGCGGGAATGCGCACATTGTCGAAGAAGACCTCGGCAAACTCATCGTGCAGGTCGATATTGACGATGGGCCGCACGGTCAGCCCGGGCGTGTCCATGGGCACGAGGAAGAAGCTGATGCCCCTCTGCTTGGACGCCTCAGGGTCGGTGCGGGCGAGCACGAAGATCCAGTTGGCGTCGGTGCCGAGCGTCGTCCAGGTCTTCTGGCCGTTCAACACCCATTCGTCGCCGTCGCGCACTGCGGTGGTGCGCAGCGATGCAAGGTCGGAGCCGGCATTGGGCTCGCTATAGCCCTGGCACCAGATGATCTCGCCGGAGAGGATGCGCGGCAAATGATAGGCACGCTGGGCATCGCTGCCATGGGCGATCAGGAGCGGGCCGACCATGGTGATGCCACTGTCCGGCAGGCGGGCGCAGCCATAGCGCTCCATCTCCTCGATCATGATGAGGAGCTTCGCGGGCGAAAGGCCCATGCCGCCGAATTCGCGCGGCCAGCCGGGGCACAGCCAGCCTTGCGTGGAGAGGCGCTCGTACCAGGGCATCGCCTGCGCCGCATGCAGGCGCTTGGTGGGGCTGCGCAGCTCCGGCGGATAGTTGGTTGCGATCCAGCTTCGCACGACCATCCG
Source organism: Roseixanthobacter psychrophilus (assembly GCF_043195195.1). Classification (NCBI taxonomy): domain Bacteria; kingdom Pseudomonadati; phylum Pseudomonadota; class Alphaproteobacteria; order Hyphomicrobiales; family Xanthobacteraceae; genus Roseixanthobacter; species Roseixanthobacter psychrophilus. The sequence continues at coordinate 12,623 of NZ_JBAFWT010000064.1, read as the reverse complement.
GAATTCGGCGTCGCCGAGCGGGTTGAGGTCGGCATGGGGGGCGGGAGGTGCTGCGTGAGCGGCATCGGTCATGTCATTCTCCCCAGAAGATGGGCGCGCGCTTCTCGAAGAAGGCCGCGCGGCCCTCCACGGCATCGGCGCTGCGCAGGAGCGTCGGCTGGATCAGGTGTTCAAATTCGAGCGCGCGGTCCACCTCCTGAGCCAGGAAGTCCTTGACGTAGGCCCGGGGCAGAGGCGCGGTGGACGCCGCTTCCAGGGCGATGGCCTTGGCCTTGGCGAGGGCCTCGCCTTCGCTCACGCGCACATCCACGAAGCCGAGCCTTTCGCCTTCCTTCGCGTCGATCGCCGCGGAGGTGAGGAAGATGCGCTGGGCCCGGCCCGCGCCGATGCGGGCGGGCAGGGTGGCGAGCAGCCCCATGTCGGGGATGAGCCCGATCTTGCCGAAGCTGGAGACGAAGTGGGCGGTCTCGGCCGCCACCACGCTCTCGCACGCCAAAGCGACACCGAAGCCGGCCCCCGCCGCCCAGCCTTCCACAGCCGAGACGAGGGGCTTGGGGAACCGCACCATCCGCCCGATGAGGTCCTTCACGACGGCGAAGCGGTCGCGCGCCTCGGCGATGGAGGCGATGGCCTTCTGATCGCGGATATCGCCGCCGGCGGAGAAGTTGCCCCCGGCCCCCGTCAGCACCACGGCGCGGACCGCGGGATCGCGCTCGGCGTCCGAGAGATGGCGTACCATGCGCAGGCGCACCTGATGGCCGAGGGGATTGCGCCGTTCCGGCTCATCCATGATCAAGATGAGAAGCCCGTCCTCAAGAGCTGCCGTGATCCCGCTCATGGCCGGCCCTCCGTCAGGCAGCCGTATCTCTTGCGATGGAAGGCGGCGTTTCCGTAGCGCGGCGCAAGAATCATGGCGCGGCGCAGGAACAGGCCGATATCGGCCTCGTCGGTGTAGCCGATGGCGCCGTGAAGCTGGACGGCCTGGCGCGTGACCAGCATGGCGGCATCCGCCGCCCGCGCCTTGGCGCGCGAGACGATGCGGCGGCAGTCCTCCTCCGCATCCAGGGCCGCGACCGCGTCGCGCAGCGCCGCCCGCGTCAGGCCGATCTCGATCTCCAGATCGACGGCGCGGTGCTGAAGGGCCTGGAAATTGCCAATGGGCTGGCCGAACTGCACGCGGGTCTTCAGATAGTCCAGCGTGATGGCAAAGGCCCGCTCCATGATGCCGAGGAGGGCGGCCGTGGTGGCCAGCGCCGCCGCCTCGAACGCCTTGAGATCGGGCGCTGGAAGGCGTTTCGCCTCCACATTGTCGAGGGTCAGCGTGCCGGTGTGGCCGCCGTCGAGCGTGTCCTCGGACGTGATCTTGAGGCTGGGCGCCTTCCCGTCCACCAGGAAGCAGGCATCCGGGCCAACGATGAGGAATGCGTCGGCGGCTTCCGCCATGGGCACGAAGGCGCGCTTTGCGCTGATCCGCCCGCCGGCTTCGGTGATCCCGCCGGCCACCGTCAGGCCCTCTGGCCCGTCCTGCCAGGCCGGCAGCACCAGAAGATCGCCTGCGATCGCTTCGGCAGGGGCGTTCTGTCCCATCAGGTCGAGCGCGAGCTCGGCCTCGATCAAGGGCTCGGGCAGCAAGGCCGCCCCCACCTCGACCGCTAGGGCGGCATATTCGGCCATGCCGAGCCCGATGCCGCCGGCCTCCTCGGGCAGACGCAGCCCGAGCCAGCCCATGGCGGCGATCTCGGCCCAGCGGGCCCGGTCGATGCCCGGCCGGGTGAAGCGCAGGGCGCGCACCTTCTTCAGGTCGCCGTCGCGCGACGTGATACCCGCCGCGCTCTCCACCAGCAGGCGCAGCCCTTCAAGCCTGTCCTCGTCCAGCGCGAATGTGGCGCCCATCCCTGTCCTCCCTGTTCGAGCTGGCTCATGCCACCTGGGCGAGGCCATTGCCGATCACAACCACGTCGCGCTCCACGGCGCGGGTGCGGAAGGAGCCGTCGCCCCAGATCTCCGTCCTCAGGGTCTCGCCCGGCGTCACCGTTGCCGTGAACCGCGCATCGAGCCCCTTCAGCCGCTGCGGATCGCCTTTGCACAGAGTGGCGACCAGCCCATGGGCGGCGATGCCGAGGCTGCACAGCCCATGCAGGATCGGGCGCTGGAAGCCGGCCTTGGCGGCCACGTCCGGATCGAGATGGAGGGGATTGTTGTCGCCGTTCCAGCGATACCAGAGCGCCTGCTCGGGCCGGGTCACTGTCTCATGGACGATCTCGGGCGCGGTGTCCGGCACGATGTGGAAGGCCTTCACCGGTCCGGCCGGGCCGCCGAAGCCGCCATCACCGCGCAGGAAGGTGGTGGAGCGGGTCGTGGCGTAGAGCGCGCCCGTCTCGGCGTCGCGCAGCTGCTTCTCGCTATAGAGCAGCGCGCCGCGCCCCTCGCCCTTGTCGATGATGCCGACAACGCGGGTCTTGCCCACCACCGTGCCCTCAGAAGGCAGAGGCGCATAGAGCGTGATGCCCTGCTCGCCATGGACGAGGCGGACCGCATCGACGCCCGTATCGGGATTTGGGAGCCAGAAGCCGGGATGCCCGAGCACCAGGGGCAGGGTCGGAAACGGGGTCAATTGACCCGCCCCGACGAAGCTGAGGTCGGCCCGATCCATGGGGTCCTGCCCGACACCGATGGAGAGCGCGTAGAAGGCGCACTCCCGCGGGCCGTAGCTCTGGCGGACCTCCGGGATGTCGTAGGCCATCAGCTTGTCGTAGTCGATCACGGGCGATCCTCCCCTTCGATCTCGATGACCGCGTCGAGCGCATAGGCGCCTTCGGGCAGGGCCAATACGGGATTGAGGTCGATGGCCCGCAGTCTGGGGCCTGCCGCGGCGGCAAAGGCCGAGAGCCTGGACAGCATGCCGGCCAGGGCATCGAGATCTGCCGGGGCACGGCCCCGCGCGCCGGTGAGGATGCCCGCCGCCTTGATGGAGAGGATCATCTCGCGCGCCGTTTCTTCGTCGAACGGGCAGGGGCGGATGGACACGTCGTCGAGAAGCTCCACGAAGATGCCGCCGAGCCCGAACACCGCCACCGGGCCGAACGCGGGGTCTCGGCTGATGCCCATGAGGCATTCCACGCCGCCGGTGAGCTGGCGGGCCACCAGCATGCCGGCGATGCGCGCCTCCGGCGCCGCCTTGCCGACCGCTTCCATGATGCCGGCATAAGCGGCGCGCACCTGGTCGGCATCGCCAAGGTTGAGCCGCACGCCGCCAATGTCCGACTTGTGGACGATGTCGGGCGAGACGATCTTCAGCACCACAGGAAAACCGAGCGCGGCGGCGGCAGATGCGGCCTCGTCGGCGGATTTGACGATCCGCTCCGGCGCGGACGCGATTCCGGCCGCGGCCAATAGCACCTTGGCCCCATGCTCGTCCGGCGTTCCAGCCGGCAGCGTGACCTCGGGCAGCGCCGGCAGAGCCTTCGGCTTGGCGGCTAGCATGTCGCCCACCCGCCCCATGGCGGCGATGGCGCGCACCGCCCGGCTCGGGTCGTCGAAGGTCAGGAAGCCCGCATCCTGATAGGCGCGGGTGATCTTCTCATCCGCCATGATGCACAGGGCCAGCAGCCGATCGGGGAATTCCGCGCGGATCTTGCGCAGCGACTCCAGAAGGCGCGGGGCAAGGCTCGCGCCGCCCGCCACATAGGTGAGGAAGCACAGGATCGAGCGGTAGCGGCCATCCTTGAGCGCCGCGCGGGTAAAGGCTTCGAACAGCGAAAGGTCGTTCAGCGCCTGGGCGGTGCAATCGAGCGGATTGGTCGGCGTGCCGTAGGGCAGAAGCTCTCTCAGCCGGGCCTGCGCCTCTTGAGGCATGGCCGGCATGGGAAGGCCGGCCGCCTCCGCCTCGTCGGTGGCGATGATGCCGGCCCCGCCACTGACGGTGATAACGCCGAGGCTGTTGCCGGCGGGATAGATCCGCTGGTGCGCCGCATAGGCGAAATCCAGCATCTGCTCGGTGTCGCGCACACGGATGACGCCATGCTCGGCGAGCACCGCTTCCGCCACCGTGTCGTCACCGGTCAGCGAGGCGGTATGCGCCGCCGCCGCCGCCGCGCCGAGCTGGCTCTTGCCGGACTTCAGCATGAAGACCGGCTTTCCCGCCGCACGGGCGGCATCGAGGGCGGCGATCATGCGCGGCCCGTCGCGGAAGCCTTCCTGATAGGCGCAGATGACATCCACCTCGTCGCTGCCCGCCATCCAGCCGATGGCGTCGGCGACCATCACGTCGGCCTCGTTGCCCGTGGTGATGAGCACGGAGACGCCGATGCCGCGCAAGCGCGCCAAGGCCGCCATGTGGGCTCCATAGGCCCCCGACTGGCTGGCAATGCCGATATTGCCGGGCAGGGGAAAGGCCATCTCCAGGGACGAGGAGAAGGTGCCGTAATATCCGAGGCCCACATTGAAGACGCCGAGCGTGTTCGGGCCGAGCACGCGCATGCTGTGGCGGCGAGCGATGGCGAGGACCTCGTCCTGGGCCTTCTCGCCGTCCGCGCCGGTCTCCGCAAAGCCTGCGGAGAACAAGGTGACCGAGCGGCAGCCCTTCTCGCCCAGCGCGGCCACCACCTCCGGCACCTGCTTTGCCGCGACGGCGACGATGCCGGCATCCGGCACCTCCGGCAGGTCGGCCACGGAGGCGTAGCAGGCAAGGCCCTGCACCTCCGCCCGGCCGGGATTGACCGGCAGGATGCGTCCCTTGTAGCCGGCGCTCAGCATCGCGGCGATGGGCCGCCCGCCGATCCGCGAGGGATCGGCGGAGGCGCCGATGATCGCCACCGAACGGGGCGCCAGCAGCGCGCCGAGGGCGGCGAAACCATAGGTTTCGGGCGTGGTCATCACGTTCACAGCGCCGCCGCCGAACCGAGGAAGGCCGTGACCTGGCTCGACAGCGTGCCGCCATTGCCGTGCAGAAGGGCGATATCAGCCTTCTTGAGCTGGCGCTCGCCCGCCTCCTTGCGGATCTGGGCTACGCCCTCGGCGATGAGGAACATGCCGTACATGCCCGGATGGACGCAGGATAGGCCGCCGCCATTGGTGTTAACGGCCAGTTCCCCGCCCGGCGCGATGCGTCCGTCCTGCACGAAGCGCCCGCCCTCGCCCTTGGGGCAGAAGCCGAGATCCTCGAGGAAGAGGATCGTGTTGATCGTGAAGGCGTCGTAGACCATCACGAGGTCCACATCGGCATGGGTGAGGCCGGCCATCTCGAAGGCGCGCGGCCCGCTCTCGCTGGCGGCAGTGATGGTCAGGTCCGGCATGGCCTGGATCGAGCGGTGCCAGTTCGCGCCCGCGGCGCCGAGGAAATAGACCGGGGCCTTGGGGAAGTCCTTCGCCCGGTCGGCCCGCACCAGGATGCAGGCGGCGGCGCCGTCGGTCACCAGGCAGCAATCGCCGGAGGTGAGCGGGTCGGAGACCATGCGCTTTGCGAGCACGTCCTCACGGGTCAGGGGGCCGCGCGCGAAGGCGTCCGGGTTGAGGTTCGCCCACTGGCGGGCGGACACCGCCACATCGGCGAGCATCTCGCGCGTGGTGCCGTACTGGTGCATGTGCCGGCTGGTGGCGAGCGCGTAGGCCGTGATGGGATGCCGCGGCGAGTAGGACGTCTCGTGCCATTGCGGCTCGGACATGGAGACGAGGCGGCCGCCGGCGGTGCGCTGGTTGGAGCCGTAGCAGATCAGCGCGACGTCGCAGAGCCCCGCTTCCAGCGCCAGGGAGGCCTGGAGCAGGTGCATCTCGAAGCTGGAGCCGCCGATATTGGTGCTGTCGAAATATTTCGGCTTCAGCCCGAGATATTCCGTCACGCTCATGGAGGCGAAGGCGTGGCTGCTGGTGGCGGCGAACACCGCGTCGATGTCGGAGAGCTTCAGGCCGCAATCGTCCAGCGCGGCGCGGACGGACAGGCCGAGAAGCTCGATGGCCGAGAAGCCGGGCGCCTCGCCGACACCGGCGGTGCCCATGCCGACAATGGCCGTCTTTCCGCGAATGGGATGGCTCATGTCACTTCTCCTGCGGCTCGAACACGACGCGCGGCGTCTCCCCCGCCTCGACGCGCGCCTTGACGCGGGAACCGATGGGCAGGGTCTCGACACCGACAATGGTGGTCATCATGCGCGGGCCCTCATCGAGATCAACGAGCGCCACGTTGTAGGAGCCCTCGCGTTTGCGGTTGACCGTGATCGCATAGACCGTGCCGTTGCCGGAGGCCTCGACCCATTCGAGATCAGTCTCGCCAGAAGGGAGCATCACCTTCGGATAGAAGACGTATTCGCCCGTCTTGCGGGCACGCTGGACCATGAAGCGTCCCTCGGCCAGGAAGCGTTCATAGGTCACCTGCGGCCCGGTCGCGTCTGTTGCAGCGGACGTCTCGCCCATCCCTTTTCCTCCTTCATGGGCCAAGCCTGCCGCGGCCGAATTTGCCCCGTGCGCAGCGCCTGCCCGCCAACCATTCTTCTTCTGCATGTCCAAGAGCCGGCGCTGCGGCAAGCGCTGTCCCCCCGGGCTTGACGCCAGGGCGCGCTGTCCGGTCCGGTTGCTGAGGAAGGGAAGGCTTGCCGCGCGGGGTCAGGAACCCGCTATCACCGCGCAATCGGGCCTTCCCGACGTCGTACCCTCCCTATCCCATGCCAATCTCATTTGGTTGGCATCTTTTTGCATGCCGAATTGCTTTCTGCAACGAGAAAAATTGCGTGCTTCCGAACGATCCGCATCCGCTCTATGGTTTGACCGGCAAATGGCGAACGGAGCGCGCAGTGACCAAGGCAGACGCAGCCAACCCGGAGCGGGCGGGCGAAGACGCGCCACGCAGCCTCCAGAAATATGTAGGCGCAGTGGAAAATGCCGTTTCGATTCTGCGCTTCCTCACCCACCATCATGCGCCGGCCGGCGTCGCGTACATCGCCCGCGAAACTGGCATCCACGTCTCGACCACCTTCAACATCCTGCGCACGCTGGCCAAGGAGAGGCTGATCGCCTTCAACCCGGCTTCGAAGGAGTACAGCCCCGGCCTCGGACTTCTTGAATTCTCCGTGCCGCTTTTGGGTGTGAATCAGATCGACCTCGTGCATCCCGCGCTGGAGGAGCTTTCCAGTGCGCACCGGGCCCTGATCGGGCTTTGGAAAGTCACCCCCCAAAATCGCATCGTGCTGGTGGATAGGGTGGTGGAGGGCAAGGTGGTGCGCGTGGACATGGCGCTCGGCGCGCGCCTTCCGGCCTTCGTGGGCGCCGTCGGCCGCTGCGTCGCGGCAACCCGCAAGCCTTCGAAATCCGAGCTTCAGCGCCGGTTCAAGGCGTTGCGCTGGCAGAATCCGCCCAGCTTCGAGGCCTACAGCGCGGACGTGGCCCAGGCTCGCGAGACCGGCTTTGCCTTCGACCGCGGAAATCTCTTCCAGGGCCTCGACATCGCCGCCGCCGTCATCATCGACCGCGAAGGGCAAGCCCGCTTCGGGATCAGCGGGATTGCCGTTATCGGGCAGATAAGTGAAGCCGAGCTTCAGGCGCTGGCGCACGCGCTGCACGACACGGCGGTGCGAATTTCCGCCAACCTCTACGGTGCAAGCGGCGAGGTGTGATCCGGCCTCGATGCACCCACCCTGACCTCGGGTGGGGAGAAGCTCGTGGACGAGGTGGAGAGGAGAGCGATACGCGAGGTTTCCTGCGCCGCCGGAAGAAGCAAGAGATCGAGGCGCGCAAAGCCGATGCCGGCGCACGACAACCGCTCCTCCCGGAGGAGCGCCCGACCTTCAGGCCACGGCCTTGAGCCTGGTCGCAGTGATGCAGGCCCATGGCAGGAGATCGTCGATCTGGCTGTTGGGGTGGCCGTTGACGATGCGGGTGACGACGTCGGTAAGCTGGGCTTTGGGGGTCTATGCCATTGAGCTTGATTGGGTTGTTTAATTGCTGATATGCGGCCAAGGCCGTTGTGATCTGGGAGACATGTTTGCCGGGTGCATGGTTGTTTTCGCGGTCGGCATGGGCCGCCGCTTCATGTGAAGGTTTTCGGATGCTGGCCCGATCACGACCGCGGGCAGGGGGAAGCGGGCCGGTGCGGGCAGGAATAACCCGATCGGCCTACTCCGGTCGTGTGCGGGTCGGCGCGCGAGCGACCTTGTTCCGCAGCCGCGACGGCAGGACACCCGTGGTCCCGATGCCGGAGACGGCGTTGCCTGCGACGAGACCATGACGCCGGAGAGCGGGTGCGGCACTCATGAGGTGTCGATCCTGATGGTGGCGGCGGGCCAAGTCCTGGGCAGCGCGCCGCGGGCGAAGGTCTCAATGATGGTCATGGGTCCGCCGCAGCAGCGGCAGCGCAGCCGCTCATCGGCGTTCCCCATCTCGGCGGAAGGCGCCGGTGGATTGGCCAGCGCACGCAGATAATCAACGCGATCGGTGGGCAATTGTCCGAAATTGACTTGATCGCGCCGCAGGGCCGTTTCCACGTCGAGCGGTTGATCGCGCAGATCGAGGATCCCGCCTCCGACCTGCCACAGGCCGCCCGCACTTGCCTCACCATGCTCGTCGGCGTGCTGCGCCACCTCAAGGAGCAGACCGCTGCGCTCGATGCCGAGATCGCCGCGCGGGCGGAGGCCGACGACGTTGCGCGCCGGCTCATGACGGTGCCGGGCATCGGCCCGCTGATCGCCACCGCCATCGAGGCGCTGGCCCACCGGCGGAGACGTTCCGCTCGGGCCGCGATTTTGCCGCCTGGGTCGGCCTGACGCCGGTGCAGCGATCGACCGGCGGCAAGGAGCGTCTCGGGCGAACGTCGCGCATGGGCGAGCGCACGCTCCGACGCCTGCTGATCATCGCGTCGAGCGCCGTGGTGCGCTGGGCCAGGCGCAAGGGCGTCCCGGCTGGCTCATGGCTCGGCCGGATGCTGGCCCGCAAGCCGCCGATGCTGGTGATCGTGGCCCTGGCCAACAAGAACGCGCGCATTGCCTGGGCGCTGCTGACGAAGGGCGGGATTTATCGAGCTCCGACCGTCCCCGCATAGGTGGGGCGGGCGCGAGGCTGTCGGGGCGTGAGGAGGTCGAAGGACAGGTATGGTGCAACGTCGGTAAGGCGGGATCAGGAGAGCCGCGTCTTGTCGTCGAGGATGTTGAGGGTGCCGGCGCGGGTGCGCCGCTTCCAGAGGTTGTTCCACCACGGCGCCTGCCGGAGGTTCTCGCCGGTCTTCATGGGCGGCACCACGAAGCCGTCCATGAAGGTGTCCACGCAGAAGCCGGGCCAGCTGCCCGAGACCGGCGCGCCGGCCTCCATGATGTGGTTGAGGCCCACCGCCCAGGCCACCACCTCGCCGTCGATCACCAGGGGCACGTAGGTGTAGGTGTCGCCGGGATGGGGCGCGCCTCCGGTGAGGCCGTCGTCGGTCACGAACACGTCGGCGTCGTTGATGCCCGGATTCTCGTCGAAGCCCTCGGCGGCCATGTGCCGGATGGCTACCGGGAAGGACGAGGTGTGGGCGAAGAAGCCGAGCGAGAGCGCCAGGGTGTCGCCCTCCGGCGTGGTGAGCGCCCACAGGGACTTGCCCATCTCGCGGCCGCCGGGACTGGCCGCCACGTAGCGCGCCACCTCGCGGGCGGCCAGCACGGTGGAATGGATGCGCGAGTAGAACCGGGCATACTTGAGCGGGTCGGAATCGCGCAGCGTGAACGCCTCGACGCCGCAATAGCGCCCAGTCTCCTGCGTGGCGCGGTCGCGGTCGGCGATGAGCCGCTGCAGCGTCTTGGCTTCCGTGGCCCCATGGCCTGGCGTCCTGGTCTTGGTCTGCGTATCCATTGCCGGCTCGTCCTCCTCAGGCGTTGCCGTGGCCCGCGCAGGGACCGCGTGGGCGTCGTTTCCTCACGCCGACATTCCGAGCAAGGCCGATGCCAATCGCGACGAGCGGGATAACTATTTGTTTTTACATGATATTTCATTCGCACCCGCGCCGGCGCGGTAGCCGTTCCGGACCCTTCCGTCGGGCGGGCCAGCCGGAATCCGGTCGCCGCCGCGCCCGGCCGGATGCCAGAGGGGATGTCGAGGAACGGCAACAGCCAAGTCATTTTCCGCAGAAGAGCGGCGTATCCCTGGGCGTTCCGCTGCAGTGCAGCATTTCCCGCGAGCAAAACTCTTGACCTTGCGATGCCGACTTACAATATTCTTCGCAAAATAAGCGTCGGGACCCTGCGCCGGCCGGCCGCGGCCGGAGGTTTGAACAAAACCAAGAAGAAGATCGCGGCGGTTCGGCTAAGAATTGGGAGGAACTGATGATTCCGGCCTCGATCGTCCCGGAGATTGCGCCGACTTCGGAGGTGGACATCCGCTCGACTATCCGCGCTTGGGAGGACTTCCTTTCCGGAAAGGAGGAAGATCTCCTGAAAGTCTGCCGGGTGGTGAGTCGCTCATGGCGGCGGTCGCTAGCGGCCGGCGTGGACCCGTCCATGATGCGGGCGCCGCGGCCGGCCGAGAGCGACGCGCTCTGGCGCCAGCGCCGTTGCGCGCGCCTGCTGGTGGAAGCCAGCCGCCCCATCTTCGGCCGGCTCGATCCGCTGCTCAACAACACCCAGAGCATCCTGCTCCTGGCCGATGCCCGCGGACTGGTGCTGGACCTCATCGGCGATCCCCATACCCGCGAGCTCGGCCGCGAGGCGCATATCGATTCCGGCGCCACCTGGAGCGAGGGCAACAGCGGCACCAATGCCATCGGCACCGCGCTCGCCGACAACGTGCCGGTGCAGATCCACGCCAGCGAGCATTTCTGCGCGGCGGTGAAGAGCTGGACCTGCGCCGCCGCCCCGGTCCACGATCCCCTGGACGGGGAGCTGATGGGCATCTTCGACATATCGGGGCCGAGGGGAACGGTGCATCCCCTTTGTCTCGCCCTGGCCATGTCTGCGGCGGGGGAGGCCCGCGCCGCCCGCGCCCAAAGATATGCCCTTGAGGAATATCATCTCTCCGCATGACTGGAGGGCCGCATGGCGCTGTCGGGCGCCGACGCGGTGGTGCTGCTGGACCGCAAGGGGCGCTTCGTGCGCGCCCTCGGGCCCACGACGAGGGTGCGGGAGCTGATGCGCCGCGTCGGCCAGGACGGCGCGCCCACGCGGCAGGCCAAGCTGCTGGAGCCCCAGGGTGGCGCCTTCCGCGCGCCCTTCTGGGCCCCCGGCGTGGAGATGGAGACCCTGGAGGACGGCGGCGACTGCCTCGGCGCCATGCTCGTCCTTCCCGCCGACGGCGGGGGCGCCCGCGCGTCCCGGCCGTCGCCCGCCGCCGCGACGCCGGACCGCAGCGATCCGTTCTGGAGATCGCCGGGCGGTCCGCGGCCATGCAGCCGGTGGTGGCGCGGGCCCGGCAGATCGCGCGCATCGCCGCCCCGGTGCTGATCCTCGGCGAGACCGGAACCGGCAAGGAGGTCATGGCGCGCGCCATCCACGCCGCGTCGCCCCAGGCCAGGGGGCCGTTCGTCGCCGTCAACTGCGCCACCCTCAGCCGCGAGCTGGCGGCCAGCGAGCTGTTCGGCTACGCCCCGGGCGCCTTTACCGGCGCGCGGCGGGAGGGGCGCGCCGGCTTCTTCGAGCTGGCCGACCAGGGCACGCTGTTCCTGGACCAGCTTGGCGACATGCCGCTCGACGTGCAGGGCCATTTCCTGCGGGTGCTGGAGCAGGGCAGCGTCCAGCGGGTGGGCGGCGGCGACGAGAGGACCGTCGGCGTGCGGGTGATCGCAGCCACCAACGTGCAGCTCAAGGCGGCGGTGGATGCCGCCAGCTTCCGCGCCGGTCTGTTCTTCCGGCTCAATGTCGGTCAGATCACGCTCATCCCCCTGCGCGAGCGCCGCAACGATTTGCCCGAGCTGGCGGAAGCCCTCCTGGAGCGCATCCGGCTGCGCTACCACATGCCCGGGCTTGCGCTCGACGCGCCGATCATTGCGGCCTTCCGGGCCTATGACTGGCCCGGCAACATCCGCGAGCTGGCCAACGTGCTGGAGGGCATAGCCGCCCTGTCCGAGGGGGAGGAGCTGACCATCGACCTGCTGCCGCCGGGGCTCGCGGAGGCGGCGGGCGCCCGCGCCGACAACCTCAGCACCCTGCGCATGAGCGAGCGGGAGCTGATCCTGCGCTGCCTGCGGGACAATAGCGGCAACCGGACGCAGACCGCCCGGCAGCTGGGCGTCGCCAAGAGCACGCTCTACGACAAGATGAAGCTCTACCGCATCAGCTGACCCGCAGGCGACCGCCGTGCCCGTCGCCACCGACAGTGGGCACGATAGGGCTGAGGGACAGGGCGCGGACCGTATTGCACCGCCGTGGCCAGGCAGGTTTTGACCGAGACCGACACTTACTCATCGTAGAAATTTAGGGCAGTTTCAGCCCAGCACTCTAGGGGGTAGTGACGATTTAAGGATTTGGTCTACCCGGCCGACGTCGCACTCGTTTTCCCCGTGTCGGGACGCGGCCGGCCCCGCAAGAACCAGGTCCCCGACCAGCTCTCCGTGTCCGCCGAGACGGTGCTGACCGGCGCGCGATGGCGCAAGGTCTCCTGGCGGCGCGGCTCCAAGGGACCGTTGAGCGCACGCTTCGCGGCCTGCCGCATCGGCGTCGCGGATGGGCCGCCTC
>NZ_JBAFWT010000063.1:0-17976 GCF_043195195.1 Roseixanthobacter psychrophilus | reverse complement strand
CTTGCCCCCACGCGAGGATGTGGAGACAAAGGCGGTGCTGAAAGCCTGTATCGCAGCGCGGGCGGCGCTGGCGGAACTTCGAGTTTCCGGCCAGCTCATTCCCAATCAAGCTGTCCTGATCAATTCGATTCCGCTGCTCGAAGCGCAGGCGAGCTCCGAGATCGAGAATATCGTCACCACGACCGACAGGCTGTTCCGCTTCGCCAATGAAGCCGGCAACCAGGCCGATCCGGCGACGAAGGAGGCACTGCGTTATCGCACGGCTCTCAGCGAAGGCTTCCAGACGCTCAAGCAGCGGCCCGTGTCGACGTCCACGGCCGTTGCCGTCTGCCGGACCATCAAGGGCGTCGAACTGGATATCCGAGCGACACCCGGTACGGCCTTGATGAACGAGGCGACGGGCACGGTCGTCTATACGCCCCCGGAAGGTCAGGCTCTGCTGCGGGAGAAACTCGCAAACTGGGAACGCTATATCCACGAGGCCGAGGATATCGATCCGCTGATCCGGCTGGCCGTGATGCACTACCAGTTTGAGGCGATCCATCCCTTTACCGACGGCAACGGCCGGACCGGCCGGGTGCTGAACCTGCTCTACCTCGTCGACAAGGGCCTGCTCGACATCCCAGTGCTCTATCTCAGCCGCGACATTATCGGCAACAAGCGCGCCTATTACGACCGACTCCTCGCCGTCACGACCGAGTCCGCATGGCAGGACTGGATCCTCTACATGCTCGAGGCGGTCCGCGAGACGGCCAACTGGTCGACAGCGCGCATTCGCGCAATTCGCGACTTGCTGGACCAGACCGCAGACCAAATTCGACGCGATCTGCCGAGGATCTATTCGCGCGAGCTGGCCGAGGTGATCTTCGTGAACCCCTACTGCCGGATCGGCGACCTGGTGTCGGCCGGCATCGCCAAGCGACAGGCGGCGTCGGTCTATCTGAAGACCCTTGCCGAGCACGGACTGCTGCAGGAGATGAAGGCCGGGCGGGAAAACCTCTACATCAACCCGGCGCTGCTGTCGCTTCTCAGCGACCGGCCGCCGGCGAAGCCAGATGGCTGAGACGCTCGAGAGCCATTGGTTCAATCTGCCGGCGTCTAGTGACGGGCCTCCGCTATCGAGAGGCGATCTGCGCATTCCAATCTTCCGCTTCCGGCCAAAGTCGCAAGAATCCGGCTCCCGCAGTGCCCGCAATCTCGCGGAGTCGCGCAGCGTACGCGTCGCCCTGGTCGTTTGCGTCGCAGGCAGCCACAATCAACGAACCCGGCCGCGCAGCGAGGGCTCTGATGTACTGGTCGCTGGCCGGCGCCCACCCTCCCCCGGTGCTGGCGTAGATGCTGTCGACGCGACAGCCTTCGATCGCGGCGAGGCTCATTGCGTCGATCGCGGCCTCCGTGACGCAAAGTCGCCGGGCACTTTCTTCGCCCAGTTGGAAAAGCGTCTTTGAGCCGCCAGCAGCGAAGCCCCGCCAGTTCGGACCCCGTTCCTCCCAGCCGACCACGCCGCTTACAGGATCCAGGTGCGCGGCCCACATCGAACCCCTCGGTCCTTCTCGCAATCTGCCCGCCGCGGCCGCTCGCTCAACAACCGAAGCGGGGATGCCGCGAGCTTCGGTCAGATAGACCCACGCCTCGGATCCGGGGGTTGGAGGAGACCGCTCGGCCCAACGCTTGGACGGAGCGACACTGGTACCCCGTCGCGATTTGCGTTGCCATACCGGATCGCGCGGAACGAAGCCCACAAGCTCAGCGACGACCTGCACCGCACTCGGGAATCCGTCGGCCCCGAGATGCTGGGCAAGAGAGTAGACGTCGCCCTTCGCCTGTGAAGTGGGATCGAACCAGCCTCGGCCGTGATGGTTGACGATGATGATTTCGCCGTCCGCGCGTCGATACTTGATAGCGCGGGACGTGCTTTCGCGAAGGTCGACCTTCCAGCCGCGGCTCTCCAGGAGAGCGGAGCAGGGGACCTTTTCCTTGATCTGATCTCGGTCATACTCAGCCATGCGGGAGGTCCTTTCCCTGCCGGTCGGCCGACGACACCGTTACAGCTGTTACCCAACTTCGCCAACCTATTGACGTTTCGCACATTTCTTCCGTTTGAAGCCGGTCAGCCCTCTTGGGAGCTGCGAGGCATTGCCAGGCGGCTCGAACAGTTACAGCTGTAACCCCACCGCGCCGTTCATGAGTCGCTGTCGCGTGCCCGCTTGAGAGCACCATCGGCAAGTCCAAAGAGGCTCTTTTCGAGATGCAAGCTCCCCTCGACGGCACGGTCAATCATTGCGCGGAAGTACCCTCCCGGACTGGAGATCTGCTCTGGGCTCCTCATCGACTTCTCGAGAACCGTAACCAAGATGGCCGCCGCCGCGTAGCGGCCCACCTTGCCCGCCCCGTCGAGCCAGGCAGCTTCCGACAGTCCGATCATGACGCGCATGATTTCGGCGGAGTCGGTGAGTTCTGGCCAGGTCTTAAACGATCGGCCTGTAACCTCGCAAGATTCCGGACATGCCGAACGAATTAGGGCCACTGAGACCGATGAAAGAACCTCGGACTGGATTTCGCCGGCGCTCCGCGAGACCTTTGCTCTCGGTAGGCGTTGCCTCGACGGTCGATTTACCTCACGCTTTTTTTCGGTTGGAGGAACGACCGCAATGCGGTCGTTCTCTGAGGTGGAGGAGTCTCGCTCGTTAGAGCGAGGCGGTTCATGGTTACTTTCAAATGAGTTTTGAGGGGTTGTATTAATATTAGGAATGACATGGATGTCACCCTCGCCTGACATTTTGTGAGGAACATACTCCTCAGTCACCTCCGTGAGAACTCGCCGATAAAGTACGTCGAGCGACTGCCCTTCGATCTCATTCCCCTGCCCTTGCCGTTTGATCTGCTCCAGCTCCGCCAACCAGGCCTGGGCCCTTTCCGGATAAGCCTCAGAAGCGTCGACAATGGCCCGCGCCAGCCGCGTCGTCGCCCGCCGAGCCTCCTGTTCGCTGTTCAATCGTGCCTGGAAGTCATCCACCAGGCGCTTCAGCTCGTGGATCCTCACCCGGGCCGGCGTAAAGTCCAGACCATAGCCCTTCTCGATCTCACCATCCTTGTCTCGATAGATAAAGCGCCGGCCCGTCGGGCTGTCACGATAGGCGACGATCCCCGCTTCGACCAAACGACGGATACAGCGAGAAACCTGGCGCACTGATCTCGCGGTGTACTCGGCAAGCTTCGCATTTGAGATCGCAACGATCGGACGGTTCGCGCCTTTCCAATCATCCGCTCGCGAGAGCCCTATGAGGATATCCATGATGTGATAGGTCGATCCGTCGATCCCCAGGACGGGCGCCGCCTTCTTAAGGATAACCGCGACCTCCGCCTTCGATACCTCCGGCACATCGTTCGCCATGGCGAGCCGAGCGCTTGCGAGTATCCCCGGGGTGACGCGCCGAAACGACGCGATTTCTGTAGCCTGGGCCATAGCCAGCCGTTCCGCGACCCATCAGCCGCGGCTCCATCACTTGAGTGGATGAAAAGCCAGCAAATCGGCGCACACGATCATGCCCCGACTGGAAACCAGGGCTTGATTGTGCAAGTGCCCCGTCATAGAATCAGTTTGTTACCGCTGATGCTGACGGAACGAGACCGTTCTGTTGGCTAGGGATTGAAGGGCTTGCCGATTGCAGTCGGTGAGCCCTTTTCCTATTTCGCGTGTCAGGTCATGACTTCGCTCCTTGTTCCGAGCGTTTGAATTCCTCCACGAGCTGAGGCAGCCGTTCGATCAGCCACGCTGAGAGGCCAGGTGCCGGAGCATGTGGAATTGAAATCTGAGTGACCTTCGGCGTCCGCTTGGTTGTCACCGAGAGCCCGCCGCCGAGATCAAGCTGTCGTGCTTGCTCCGTCGCGTCGGTGCGCCGATCGAGAATTTGAAGCACGCCAGCAAACCGGTGGTCGCTGCTCAGAGACTGCCATATTTCTGAAGCGACCAATCCATTGACGGCGGAGTTCGCGTCGGCGGGAAGCTTCTGATCCTTGAAGAACGATCCAAGCTTTTCCCATTTCGGCCGACCGACAGACGGTGCTGGCCCGATCTTGCGAACGAGCCCTTCCGGAAGGGCGGCGGCGACCGAGGTCAAAATTGAAATGTATGCGAGGCCCTTCGCTTCGCCGCGACCCAGCGCTTTCGCGATCGTCTCCCGTGTGAACCCTCGCTTCTTCAGCTCGGCCGCAAAGAGCGCCTGTTCGATGAATGACAGGTTCGCACGCTCGGTGTTCTCGATGCCCTGCGCGACGACGAGCTGCTCGTCGGTGAGCGCCATGACGACCGCTCGCACGGGGATTCCCAGGATCTGGCAGGCGCGCAACCGGCGATGTCCAAAAGCCACTTGATAGGCGCCGACCTTCTCAGGGAGGGGGCGAACAAGTATGGGTAGCTTCTGGCCTTCACTTCGTATGCTTTCGACGAAAAGCAGGAATTGCGGGTCGCCCTCAAGGTCCATTCGGTCGCGGACGAACGAGGGGACGATCAGAGCGGGATCGAGCTCCACCACCGCCTCGGCCGACTGTAGCTGTGCGCGCAGGCGCTCGTTCTCGGCTTCGACTGTCGAGAACGATTGCTGCATCGACTTCACCGCGCCGGACATGCCGGCCGAGCTGGCACGCGACTTGTCCACGGCGGGGGAGGGCAGGTGCTTTTCGAGTTCGGAACGATCGACATTGCCGAACAGGTGCTTCATGCGATTGGAGCGATCTTTCGCGTTCGTCACGTCCGCCCCCATACTTGTTTGACGTGGTTCAGAATCTCCCGATTGACGGCATCCACTGACTCGATCGCACGGCTGAGCGTGTCCCGCCCCACCGCCCCTCTTGCCATCTCGTAGAGGCTTTTTTTCTCCAACCCGGCATTCGCGATAGCCGTTGTCTCCACCACGACTGGCGCAAGGACGTCCTCGCCGAACAGGGATCGCAAGAGTGCGACGATGTTTACCTGGGGCACGTCATGGGGATTGTGCCGTGTCAACACGTAGCGGATGAAATCGTGTTCGAGAGTCCCGCCGTTCTCCTGAATGACCTGCAGGATGTCGCTGGTCATCTTGAGAAACTGATTCATGCTCGACACGTCGAGCATGGCAGGATGAACCGTCACAAGTAGCGCCGTGGCCGCGTACAGGGCACCGAGCGTGAGATATCCTAGCTGGGGCGGCGCATCGATAAGGACGACGTCATAGTCATCCTCAACGCTGCCGATTACCGATCGCAGCCTGCGGAAGAACATCGCTTCGCCGCGGCCATCGCCACGAGCAATCGCTTGCGGGGTCTCGTGCTCATACTCCATCAGCTCAAGATTGCCCGGTACGAGATCAATGCCGTCGAAGTAGGTCTTGCGAATGACGTCCTTCAAGGGCACCCGTAAATCGTCGTCGTACCGGATTGCGCCGTAGACGGTCTGGTTATCGTCGACGTCAAGCTCGGGCTGAAAGCCGAACATCGTCGACAGAGACGCCTGCGGATCGAGATCGATCGCGAGAACGCGCAATCCCTCTAGCGCAAGGAAATGCGCCAGATGGATCGTGGTCGTCGTTTTCGCCGATCCACCCTTGAAATTGGCAATTGCTATGATCTGCAACTTTTCGCCGGCGCGGCGCCGGGGCAGGAACGTCAGAGCTTCCTTGGGTCGCTTATTCGCGAGGTGCTCGCGGATCTCGTTGATTTGAGCGAGCGTATAGGCGCGGCGACGGTTGTCCTTCCCGTGCAGTTCGGGAACAGCACTCTCGCCATCCAGGGACATCTGCCTGAGTGTGGATTCCGCGATCCCAACCATCGTCGCCGCCTCACGCGAGGTGAATGTCTTTAGCGACTTTTTGGCCTCGGGCGGGTAGAGCTGGGCACGTAGTGCCTGCAGCTGCGCGGCCAGCAGCTGCGAGTGCCGCGTGATCTTCGCGATTGAGGGCTCGCTCTCCAGTTTCTTTGCCATCGCTCCGACCTTCGCGCTCACGACGGAAAACTCCTGATAATCGAATAAAAAGCGTCGACGGACGATTGCCCGATTCCCGACGCCGGTCAAACTTTATTTGGTTAACAACTACTTAACAGCAGCGATCGGCCGGTCAGTTGACGCCGATATCTCGCCCAAGTTTTTGGTGTGGTTTCAATCACTTATAATTTCCGCTATTTTCCGTGTTCCTTGTTTGTTTCCCCCGTTTATTCTCAGGGCGATTGGGCCAACTGGGACAACCGATCATCTGCCTTTTGGTCACCGGCTGAGGTGCGACTCGCCCGAATACGTCCCCGTTTATTCTACACTCCAGCGATCCCGCTCTTTGTGATGACCTCCGACCTCCCACCATGACGTTGGAGGTTGCATTCGATGTGGCTGCGCGCCGTTCGCCAGGCTTCAAGCGCGATTGATCGACGTCTCGTCGACGAACAGCATCATCTCCGAGCCCGCGTCTTCGCTGGCCGCCTCGGCTGGTGTGTCGACGTCTACGATGGCCGCGAGAAGGATCACTACGACGCCTTCGATCCCACCTACATCCTCGCCCTGACGGACCAAGGAACGGTCGCCGGCGGCGCCCGGCTGTTGCCGGCAACCGGTCCCAACATGCTGGAGCGGACCTTTCCACAGCTGCTGGCTGCCGGGCGGCTCGATCCCCATTCTGGCATGGTCGAAAGCTCGCGATTTTGCGTCAACACCGCGCTCGAGGAGGGCCGGGGAGGGGGTGCAATCCACGAGGCCACTCTCAGCCTGTTCGCCGGTATCATCGAATGGTCGCTGGCGAACGGCTATAGCGAGATCGTCACAGCAACCGATCTGCGTTTCGAACGTATCCTGAGGCGCGTCGGCTGGCCCATGCGGAGGCTCGGAGAGCCTCGCCGTATCGGAAACACGACGGCGATCGCGGGAGCACTTCCAGCGGACCTTCCGAGCTTCGAACGTCTGCGTCCGGACAGCTATCGGTCGGCAATCGCGCCGGCGCAGCATCGGGCGGCGTGAGGACCGCGCCGTGGCCCAACTCCGCTCCCATCCGCGGCTCCTGCGCAAATTGCAGGAGGCCCTCGGCGACCAGCTTTGCGTTGCCCTCGACGACCCGACCGTCGTCGAGATCATGCTCAATCCGGATGGACGGCTGTTCATCGAGCGCCTCGGCCACGGCATTGCGCCGGCCGGCGAGATGACGGCCGCGACCGCCGAAATCATCATTGGCAGCGTTGCCCATGCGCTTCAATCCGAAGCGGACGACGAGCGCCCGATCATCTCTGGCGAGCTGCCGATCGGCGGTCATCGATTCGAGGGCGTGCTGCCCCCGGTCGTCGCAGCCCCGAGCTTCACCATTCGACGGAGAGCCTCACGCCTGATCCCACTCGATGACTACGTGTCGTCGAAGGTGATGACGGAGGTCCAGGCGCAAGTGATCCGCAGCGCGATCTCCGCGCGGCTGAACATCGTGATCTCGGGAGGCACGGGTTCGGGCAAGACCACGCTCGCCAACGCGGTCATCGCGGAGATCGTGCGCACGGCCCCGGAAGACCGTCTGGTCATCCTCGAGGACACGGCGGAGATCCAGTGCGCGGCCGAGAATGCCGTGACGCTCCACACGAGCGACACGGTCGACATGGGGCGGTTGCTCAAAAGCACCATGCGTCTTCGCCCCGACCGGATCGTCGTGGGCGAGGTCCGTGACGGCGCTGCGCTCACCTTGCTGAAGGCCTGGAACACCGGCCATCCGGGCGGCGTCACCACGATTCACTCCAACACCGCGATGTCGGCGCTGCGCCGACTCGAGCAGCTTACCGCTGAGGCAAGCCAACAGCCCATGCGCGAGGTGATCGGTGAGGCCGTCGACCTCATCGTCTCGATCGAACGCATGCCCAAGGGGCGGCGCGTGCGCGACGTCGTCCATGTCGAACGCTTCGCCGGCGGCCAGTACGAGACCGAAAACCACCATCAGATCGAGGACGACCGCCATGTCGCGTAGCGGCTATCATCTCCTGACCGGCGCGCTCCTGGCGCTTACGCTCGGCCTCCTGGCCGAGCCCGCCATGGCGGCTGGCGGCGGCGGCCTGCCGTGGGAAGGGCCGCTACAGCAGATTCAGCAGTCCATCACTGGTCCTGTCGCCGGCTTCATCGCACTTGCGGCCGTCGCGGTCGCCGGTGGGATGCTGATCTTCGGCGGCGAGCTGAACGATTTTGCGCGACGGCTCATGTATGTGGTCCTCGTCGCCGGAATTCTGCTCGGTGCCACCCAGATCGTCGCCCTGTTCGGCTCGACGGGTGCCTCGATTGGCGATGACGCGCCAGCGTACGGTGTCACCCTTCGGGGAGGGGAGGGGGCGCATGGCTGAGCTCGACTCCAGCCTCGCCCGTTCGCGCATCCATCGCGCGCTGTCGCGCCCGAACCTGCTGATGGGCGCCGATCGCGAACTCGTGCTCCTCACCGGGCTTGCGAGCGCCATCCTCATCTTCGTGGTGCTGACCTGGTACGCGGCGCTGTTCGGCCTCGTCATCTGGCTGGTCGCGGTCGCAGCCCTGCGGATGATGGCAAAGGCCGATCCACTGATGCGGCGGGTCTATGTGCGCCACATCGGCTATTGCCCCGTTTACCGGGCGACTTCCACGCCCTGGCGGCGCTTCTGAGCATGGCCGCGCTGCGCTCCTTCCGTCACTCAGGGCCGTCCTTTGCCGATCTCGTGCCCTATGCGGGCCTTGTGGCGAACGGCGTCATCCTGCTGAAGGACGGCAGTCTGATGGCCGGCTGGTACTTTGCCGGGCCGGACAGCGAGAGTTCGACCGATGTCGAACGCAACGACATCTCACGTCAGATCAACGCGATTCTGGCGCGGCTCGGGTCGAACTGGATGATCCAGGTTGAAGCTGTCCGGGTCCCGACGACGGACTATCCGGCAGATGATGTCTGTCACTTCCCCGATTCAGTGACCCGGGCGATCGACGCCGAACGGCGGGCGCATTTCGAGCGGGAGCAGGGCCACTATGAGTGCCAGCATGCCATAATCCTGACCTTTCGGCCGCCGGAGCGTCGGCGATCGGGGCTGACCCGCTACGTCTATTCCGATGCTGGGAGCCGATCCGCCTCCTATGCGGATACGGCGCTCGACAGCTTCCAGACGTCGATCCGCGAGATCGAGCAGTATCTCGCAAATGTCGTCTCGCTGCGTCGGATGGTCACGCAGGAAGTCGAGGAGCGCGGAGGAACACACGTCGCCCGCTACGACGAGCTCTTCCAGTTCATCCGCTTCTGCATCACCGGCGAGAACCATCCGGTCCGCCTGCCGGACATTCCGATGTATCTCGACTGGCTGGCAACAGCCGAGCTCCGCCACGGCGTCACGCCGATGGTCGAGAACCGCTTCCTCGGCATCGTCGCGATCGACGGCCTGCCGGCCGAAAGCTGGCCGGGCATCCTCAATGCCCTCGACCACATGCCGCTCACCTATCGCTGGTCAAGCCGATTCATTTTCCTCGACGTTGAAGAGGCAAGGGCGCGCCTCGAGCGTACCCGGAAGAAATGGCAGCAGAAGGTGCGGCCATTCTTTGACCAACTGTTCCAGACTCAAAGTCGGTCGGTCGACCAGGACGCCATGATGATGGTGGCGGAGACCGAGGACGCCATCGCCGAGGCCTCCTCGCAGCTCGTCGCCTATGGCTACTACACCCCGGTGATCGTGCTTTTCGACGACAGGGCCGACCGTCTGCGCGAGCATTGCGAGGCGATCCGCCGCTTGATCCAGGCGGAAGGCTTCGGCGCCCGCATCGAGACGCTCAACGCCACGGACGCCTATCTCGGCAGCCTGCCAGGCAATTGGTATGCAAACATCCGCGAGCCGCTGATCAACACGCGCAACCTCGCCAATCTGATCCCGCTCAACTCGGTTTGGTCGGGAAGCCCAACCGCTCCTTGCCCTTTCTATGCCGCCGGATCGCCGCCGCTCATGCAGGTGGCGAGCGGCTCGACCCCGTTCCGCCTCAACCTCCATGTCGACGACGTCGGCCATACGCTGGTGTTCGGACCAACCGGCTCCGGCAAGTCGACGCTGCTGGCGCTCATCGCCGCGCAGTTCCGACGCTATGAGGATGCGCAGGTCTTCGCTTTCGACAAGGGCCGCTCGATGCTGCCGCTGACCTTCGCCGTCGGCGGCGACCACTATGAGATAGGCGGCGAGGCGACAGGGGAGGGGAGGGCGCTCGCCTTCTGCCCGCTTGGCGAGCTCGGCACCGATGCCGACCGCGCCTTCGCGTCGGAATGGATCGAGACGCTGGTGACGCTGCAGGGCGTGAGCGTCACTCCCGATCATCGCAACGCCATCTCCCGGCAGATCGGCCTGTTGGCCGAGGCCAAGGGCCGCTCGCTATCCGATTTCGTCTCTGGTGTGCAGATGCGCGAGCTCAAGGACGCGCTGCGCCACTACACGGTCGACGGCCCGATGGGCCAGCTTCTCGACGCCGAGGAAGACGGGCTCGCCCTCGGCAGCTTCCAGTGTTTTGAGATTGAAGAGCTCATGAACATGGGCGAGCGCAATCTCGTGCCTGTCCTCACCTATTTGTTCCGGCGCATCGAGAAGCGTCTCACCGGCGCACCAAGCCTGATCATCCTCGACGAAGCCTGGTTGATGCTCGGCCATCCGGTGTTCCGCAGTAAGATCCGCGAATGGCTGAAGGTTCTGCGCAAGGCCAACTGCGCCGTGGTGCTCGCGACCCAGTCGATCTCGGATGCCGAACGCTCGGGCATCATCGACGTCCTGAAGGAGAGTTGCCCGACCAAGGTATGTCTGCCGAACGGATCGGCCCGAGAGCCGGGCACGCGAGAATTCTACGAGCGCATCGGATTCAACAGCCGGCAGATTGAGATCGTCGCAACCGCTCTTCCCAAGCGTGAGTACTACGTCGCCTCGCCTGTCGGCCGCCGCCTGTTCGACATGGCGCTCGGCCCGGTCGCTCTGGCCTTCGTCGGCGCCTCCGGCAAGGACGATCTCAAGCGCATCAGCGTCCTCCATTCCGAACACGGGACCGACTGGCCCCGCCACTGGCTCGAGCAAAGGGGGATCGCCCATGCCGCCTCTCTCCTCCCGAACGTCTGATCCTCGCGCCCTGGCGGCCGCGGCATTCCTCGCCGCCTGGGCGAGCCTCGCCCCCATGGACAGCGCGTGCGCCGGCGGCGGTGGCATCACCGGTGGCGCCACCGAATGGACCCAGATCGCCAACAATGCCGAGCTCGTCAGCCTCGTCGGCAACTCGGCCGAACAAATCAACAACCAGGTCACCCAGATCACTCAGCTTGCCGAGCAAATTCAGAACCAACTGAAGATCTACTCAAATATGCTGCAGAATACGGCGCAGTTGCCGAACCATGTCTGGGGACAGATCGAAAACGATCTCGGTCGCCTCCAGAACATCGTCGCACAGGGACAAGGCATCGCCTTCTCCATGGGCAATGCCGACGACGTTCTGAAGCAACGATTCCAGTCCTTCTCGGATTTCAAAAGCAATCTGCCGAACGGGGCCTCCTTCTCGTCGACCTATGAGGGATGGTCGAATACCAACCGCGATACCATCGCCGGCACTCTCAAAGCGGCGAGCCTCACCGCGGAGCAGTTCGGAAGCGAAGAATCCACCATGTCCTCGCTTCGCTCAATGTCGGAGGGTGCCGATGGCCAAATGAAGGCTCTGCAGGTCGGCCATCAGATCGCCGCCCAGGAGGTGGCACAGCTCCAGAAGCTGCGTGGCCTCGTCTCCCAGCAAGTGACGATGATGGGTACCTGGTATCAGTCCGAGCTGGCTCAGAAGGACCTGGCCCAGGCCCGACGCGAGGACTTCTTCCGCTCGAGCGCACCCTCCACTTCGGGCGGGCAGGAGATGCAGCCGAAATGGTGATGTTCAGATCCCTGATCATTGTCGCGTTGAGCCTGACCCTCGGTCTCGCGGGCATCGGACTCTGGTTTTTGCTTCCTTCACCGGACGCCGGGCCAGCTTCCCCCAAGGCGGCGGCCACACCGCAGAAACGCGCGCAAGACTTCTTCGGCAGCGGGAAGCGCTACGACATGGAGAACGGCCAGGAGTTGCGACCGCGATGGTAAGGCGTGAGCTCCTACCCAGCCTAGGCATCGCTGGTCTCGTCCTGATTGGTTGCGTTCTCCTGAGCGATCCGGCGCTGGCACAGGACGGAAGAGTGCTGGATACGCTCGAGAACCAGATCGTGACGGCGGCAAAGGGCTGGGAGACGACCGTCATGAACGCCGCCCGCTCATTGTTCTGGATCCTCGCCGGGATCGAGATCGGCATCGCCGCTGTCTGGCTCGCGCTTCAGGCCGCCTCGCTGGACAGCTGGTTCGCCGAGCTGGTGCGGCGGATCATGTTCATCGGCCTCTTTGCTTTCGTGCTCGATCAGGGACCGGCGATCGCGAAAGCCGTCGTGGACAGCCTGTTCCAAATCGGCGCCGGCAGCGGATCGGCCTCACCGGCGAATGTCTTCAATGCCGGCCTCACCGTTGCGTCGAAGATGTCGGAGAAGATCAGCTTCGGGCTGTTCGAGGACAACGCCCTCGCGCTCTCCGCCTCACTTGCCATGATCGTCAGCGTCATCGCCTTCTCGCTCGTGGCTGCGATCTTCGTCTCCGTCCTGGTCGAGATGTATGTCGGCCTGCTCGCCGGCATGATCATGCTCGGTCTAGGCGGATCCTCCTTCACCAAGGACTTTGCCGTCCGTTATCTGGTCTACGCTTTCAGCGTCGGCATGAAGCTGATGGCCTTGGTCATGATCGCCCGCATCGGCTCCGAGGTGCTGATCGGCCTCGCCAATGATGCGTCGGTCGGTGACCAGTACCAGACGGCACTCGCCATCGCAGGCATAGCCGTCGTGGTGTTCGTCATCGCAATGTATGTGCCTGCGATACTTCAGGGCGTGGTGCAGGGCGTCTCCGTCACCGGCGGTATGGAGACCATTCGCCACGGCGCTCAAGCCGCGAACTTCGCCCTCGCCACTTCGGTCGGGGGCGGCTCGCTCGCTTGGGGCGCTGCCAAGGCCGGCGCGGCAGGTTACTCGGACGCACGTGCGCAAGGTTCTTCCATGGCCGGAGCCGCCCTCAAGGGCATGGCGAGCGGCATGGGCGCTGCCGGCGGCGCAGTTGCCGCGGCAGCCCGCGACCAGGCGATGGACGCCCGCGGCGCCTTCGGCACCTCCACCCTCGGCCTCGCCAACGCCAAGCTCGACGAGGCCCGGAAGTCGTCCCCCGGGAACAGAGGAAAGTAGTGATGCACTTGCAGCGCTGCTCGAACACACGGAGGCCGCATGGCCGCGCGTAGTACACCGGACAACCCCTATCTCGCGGCGAAACAGGAGTGGAACGAGCGTTACGGATCCTACGTCCGCACGGCCGCAGCCTGGCGGCTGGTCGGCATCACTGGCCTCGTCATGGCACTTGTCAGCAGTTCCTACGCCTTGTTCCAGAGCACACAGGTAAAGCTTGTTCCTTATATCGTCGAGGTCGACAAGCTCGGCACGGCCGTAAGCGCCGGTACTCCGCAGCAGATTGAGTATGCGGACCCGCGCGTGGTGCGCGCGACGCTGGGCTCGTTCATCTCGAACTTCCGATCCGTCACGCCCGATGCCGTGGTGCAGAAGGGGTATATCGACCGCACCTACGCCATGCTGCGGACCTCGGATCCCGCGACCGAGAAGATCAATGGTTGGTTCCGCTCGAGCTCGCCTTTCGAAAAGGCAAAGAACGCGACCATCGCAATCGAGGTCAACAATATCGTCGCCCTCTCACCTCAGTCCTGGCAGATCGACTGGACCGAGTTCGAGCGCGATCGCAAAGGCAAGGAGACAGCGGTTCGCCGCTTCCGCGGCATCGCTTCCGTTACACTTACTCCGCCCCAGGACGAAGCCACCATTCGCCTCAATCCCATCGGTCTTTACCTGCGCGACTTCGACTGGACGGCGCAGCTCTGAAAGGCATCGACCCGCACATGAACGTCTCGACGCGGCGGTCTCGGGCCGCACTCTTTTCCATGACGATTCTCGCCTCCTGCGCATCATTTTCGTGGGACGCCTGCGCCCAGGGCATAACGAGCAATGAAGCCAAAGGTATTGGTCTTTCCGGCCAATGGCGTGGAGGTCGGGGACTGGTGACCCGCGGCCCCGACGGCAAGGTCATCTTTCTCTACGGTGAGGTCCAGCCCTCGGTGGTCTGTTCGCCGCTTCAGGTCTGCGACATCGAGCTCCAGGCGGGCGAGGTCGTCCGCGACGTGCTGGTCGGCGACACCGTGCGCTGGAAGGTGGAGCCCGCCACTTCCGGCGCCGCCGGCGGCCAGTCTATCCATCTCATCGTCAAGCCATCCGAGCCCGGCCTCGTCACCTCCATGGTGGTCACCACCTCGCGTCGCACCTACCACATCCAGCTCAAGTCCCATTCGACGCAGTACATGGCACGCGTCGGCTTCGAGTACCCCGAAGACGTCTCGGCAAGTCTCGCCGACATCAATGCTCGCCTCGAGGCGAGCACCCTCCCGGGCGCCGGAGTGCCGGCCGACCAGCTGAATTTCGCCTATTCGCTGTCAGGCAATGCCCGATGGCGGCCGACGCGCGTCTATTCGGACGGAATCAAGACCTACATCCAATTCCCCAGCTCCGTCTCGGCCCAGGACGCCCCGGTCCTGTTCGTCACATCCGGAGGCCAGAATCGAATCGTCAACTATCGGATGAGTGGTGACATGATGGTGGTCGACTATGCCATCGACCGCGCGGTGCTGGTCTCCGGTGTCGGCTGGAATCAGGACAAAATCACAATCCGGCGGGGAGGGTGAGTACGATGCCCATTCTGCCACTTCGGCCCTACATCGCCGCCCTGCTGTTTTCTTTCGTTCTTGCTGGCTGCCAGACCCTCGGAGGTGGCGGGCTCGCCTCCAGTAGCGCGCCGGCAGAGATTTCCGGTCCCGCCGCCAGCGCCATCGCCGGCGATATGGTGAGCCGCCTGGCCGAGCAGATCGGCCCGGGAACGGCCACGGTGGCGCTGAAGCAGGATGCCTCTCCCTTCGGCCAGGCGCTGGAGGCTTCACTCAAGGGCTGGGGCTACGCTGTCATCACCGACCAGAAGACGGACGGAAAGCAGGACCTCGTTCCGCTCGCCTATCTCATCGCGCCCTTCGATGGTCAGGTGTTGGCCCGCTTGTCCACCAGCAACGTCGAGATCGGCCGGGCCTACATCGTCACGGCAGCCGGCGCGACGCCTGCAAGCCCGCTATCAGTCATGCGGCGCGGATAGGGGAGGGGACCATCGTGCAATCGCTCAAGCTCGGCGGCACACCGACCGAGGAAAGCAAAAGCATCCGACGTATCAATCGGCTGCCGATCATCATCGTAATCGTGCTGGTCGTGGCCTTCCTTAGCGTGATTTTCTATGGCCTGGCCTCCCGTGGGCTATACGGCCCCAGTTCAACGGGCCTCAGCCAATCCTCTGGCGCCCCAGCCTCGACCTTCGCCGACCAGCTCAAGCGCGGTGTGAGCGACGGTATCATTGGAGACCCCGCTTCGACGCCCTCTTTCCAGCCTCAGCCTACGGCCGATACGAAGCAGGTGGCCTCCTCGAACCCGTTCTCGCCGCAGCCGAAGCAGGCCGAGCCACAGAAGGCGTCGGCGCTGGAACCCGAAGCGGTCTGGCGCGCCCGCCTTGAGCGCGAGCAGGAGGAGCAGTATCTACGCGAGTATCATCGTCAGCAAATGGCACGCATCCAGGCGAATGAAGCCGCCTATGACGCTCCGCTCGCCATCGATCGAAGCAAGCTCGAAGGGAAAGCAGGAACTGGAGGCTCATCGACTTCCCGCACAAATGGCGGCGCTCGATCCGCTTCGGTGGGGGATCTCTACGGCGCGGCACTCGCCGCTGGCCTTGCCGGGCAGCGGGTCGATCCGAACGGACAGACGCAGAAAGGAGCCTTCCTCAACGCGGACCTGAAGGAGCTTGGTTATCTGCCAAATCAGGTCGTGCCGCAGCAGTCTCTTTATGAACTCAAGCGTGGCTCGGTCATTCCGGCAACACTGATCACCGGCATCAATTCCGATCTGCCCGGCCGGATTACCGCGCAGGTCAGCCAGAACGTCTATGATTCAGCGACCGGACACCGACTGCTGATCCCGCAAGGCGCCAAACTATTCGGCCGATACGACAGCAAAGTGTCGTTCGGACAGTCGCGTGTTCTTGTCGTCTGGACCGATCTCATCTTTCCAAACGGGTCGACCCTGCAGATCGGAGGCATGGCCGGCGTCGATGGGGCGGGCTATGGCGGCTTCAAGGACCAAGTCGACAATAAATATCTGCAGACCTTCGGCTCGGCGATCCTCATCGCCTTGATCGGCACGGGTATCGACCTCGCGATCCCGCCGAACCAGAACAACGTCGGAAACTCCATGACCCCGGAGGACGCAGCGCGGATCAACTTCGCGGAGACCTTCGGCCGCGTCGCCGAGCAGACCATCAACAAAAACCTCGAGGTGCAGCCCACCCTCGAAATCCGCCCAGGATACCAGTTCAATGTCCTGGTCGACCAAGATATGATCTTCCCCCAAGCCTATCGGGGATAGTCTAGCCCAACGGCGCTGTCGGACCGGCGACTCACTTTACCTCTATTTCCCCTATGACGGCCCGAGCGCTGCGAATGGTGGCGTAGAGGAATGCTGTGGTCAGTCCGAACAACAGCATGCCGTTGAGCGACTCGAGTGCTCCCAGCATCTGCCAGCGGTCGGAAAGGCGGAGACTTGCGTGGCCGAAGGTCGTCATCGCGCCGATTGAATACAGCATCGCTGATCGCTCGTCCGGAAGAGCGCCCAGGCCCAGATAGGCGGTTGCCCAAATGGCCGCTCCCACGGCGTGCAACGCGGTCGCCGACAGCACCGTAGCGCCCACGATCGCCACAAATCTTGTCAACCGGCCGCGAACCCCACCCGCGCGCTTCAAACGTCGTTCGACGCCGAGCTCGATGGCTCCGAGGCCGATGACGTGGACGACGGAGGCGAGGCCGAACGTACCCCTCCGGCGAGTCTTTCAATTACCCACAAAGTTTGCGGCGATGCGCATGCCGAGAGCGATGTCGTTGAGGCGGTTGATGCCACGCCACATGACGATATTTCCCGGCGGAGGGTCCCGGGCTCTGTCGAGATACCCGCCGAGCCGGGCAAGGCGGTTGGCGTAGAAAGCGAGATCGGGTGTCCTCCGTTGCCCCTCTGAAACGGGCACGACGACGTCGAGGATGGCGATTTCGGTCGGTGTGAAAGCAACCTCCGCGGAGCTGTCCGGATTGGCTCGGCTCGACATAGTGATCCAGAAGACGCGCCAACTGACAACGGCGATGATCGCCAGTAGTTTGACCAACCGTTCGGCGGTGCGCAACTTCGAATCCTCGGCCTTGCAGCCGGATTTCATGATCTTGTGAAAGACTTCGATTTTCCAACGCAGGGCGTACCACGACAGTTTTTCCACAGCGTCCGCGAGCGACGACACCGGTAAGTTGGTCACCAGCCGCCAGTCGACCTTCGGCCGTCCCTCCGGCTCACCGTCTTCCGCCGCCTGGATGTAGACGAGCCGGGTCGGTGGATAGGCCTTCTGCTTGCCGATCGGTGGCAGGGTGTCTATCGAGGAAAACTTGACCGACAGGGATACCCTTTCGGGCTGGCCAGCTTCATCCGTCAACTCGATTTCATGCCGGCCAGCCCAGGGAACGTTTTCCAGTTTTTGGTACACCCGATGGGCTTTGCCGTCGTGTCGGGGTCCATCCTCGCCGCCCGCAAGCCGGTCGGTTTGAACACGAACCAGAAATGTGGTCCCCAGTTCCTGCGCCAGACAATACAGCTCGTAGATGTCGCTCTCGCGATCTCCTACGTGGACGCAACGCTCAGGCGCTGCCAGTAAGGCGTTTGACTGGCGTAGGTTTTCAAGCCAGCGATAGCTTTCCTTCACTTCGATCGGAACTCGGGTCGGATTGAC
>NZ_JBAFWT010000062.1:0-18117 GCF_043195195.1 Roseixanthobacter psychrophilus | reverse complement strand
TTCTCCTGACTCCAGGCCTCGTGCCGCCGCCAATCGGTCGGGAGACCTTCCAACGGTACGTCTTCAATTTCGACAGTGTCGGGGATCTCATAGGTGATCATGACCAGTTCCGGCAGGAGCGCGGGATCCTCGACATGGACGAGCTTTTCGAGGACGCAGAGCGCGGGCGACGTCGCGCAATAGGTGACGGCATGGCCCACGGTGTTCCAGCGGCCGTCGAAATGCAGGCCATAGCCGCCGTCCAGCGCCTGCGCATGCTGTGGGCCCGACAGGCGCCAGAGCCGCATCAGGCGGCCGCGCCCCAGGCGATCTTGCCGAGGATGGTCTCGATCACGCGCGCGCCAGCCTCGGTCTGCGCCACGACGAGCGGCGTCTCGCCGCCGAGCTCGGTGAGCGGGCGGCGCAGCCAGCGGTTGGCCTTCACCTGATCACCAAAGGTCTGCTCGGCCAGGGACTGCACGCGCAGAAGGCGCACGGCCCGATCCGATTCATCGATCGTCAACGGCTGCTGCTTGTCGGCACGATGGCGGCGGGTGCGCTGCGGGATCACGAACCTCTCGATCTCCTGCTCGCTCATGCCCGCCTGACTGAGCCCACGAAGAGCCGACAGCGGAAGCCTGTTGCGGACGGCGAGGGCCAGGTCGGCCTGCGAGCGCACGACCGTGCCGAGCACGCTCTGGCCTCCCAGCTTGCGGGCAACCTCCTCGACGATGGCAATCGACATGAGAGCCTCCTTGCAGTCAACGGCAACGTGCCTTAGATATAGGCGGCATATTGCCGGAGAGCAAGAGCAGCTTTCTTCAGCAGGATTGTCCCCGAGGGATTTCAAAGGCATGGGCGGGGCGGTCGGAATACTCGCATACGGTTCGTTGATCGGCGATCCCGGTGCCGAAATCGAGCCCGTCATAGTCGCGCGTATTCCCTGCCATACGCCATTCCCGGTTGAGTTTGCGCGGCAAAGTCGATCGCGAGAGGGCGCGCCGACGCTTGTCCCGAGCGCAGGCGGCTCGTCGGTCAAAGCCCAGATCCTTGTCATCGCCCTCGATGTGAGGGAGGCAACCGATCGGCTCTATCGAAGGGAGATCCATGCTGTCGGATCGGCGAGATGTTATGTGTCTCCCAAGCAGCCAAATGCCGACCGGGTTGTCGTCGAGACGCTCTTGGACTTCGATGGCCTCGCGACGGTCCTTTATACGAATATCGGCGCGAACATTCCACAGCCCGTCGGAAAACAAGTGTTTTCCGTGATCCCACCCGCTCCCTCATGCAGTCCATCAAAAAGCGGCAACCCTTTGCTTTAACGAAGAAACCGAAGCCGCCGTGTTCCCTTTATGTCCGCTTATGCGTATCAGCAGGTCTTTTCATTACTTGAGGCCAACACTGGGTGTAGAAGCTCCAGCGGTCGCGCCATTGATCGTGTCGATGGCTTCTATCAATCTGCTTTGTCTTCACGCATGGGTAGCGACAACTTAGTTTCCGTGTCCTCAACCGTAGGACAACCCACATGCGCAAAATGACTCTTCTCAGCACCCTAGCCCTGTCGATTGCCCTCGCCTCTGGACCGACCTTTGCTGCGAGCGAACGGGCCGCTCCCGAAATCACGCGCGTCACCGAGCAGGGAGGAGACATCTATAGGTTCGCAATCGGTGACGTACGCGTTATCGCTCTGTCTGACGGCTCGGTGCCGCAAGACCTGCACAATCTCCTTCAGCGAACGACGCCGGCCCGAATCGATGCGCTGCTTGCGCGCAACTTCCAGACGAACCCGGTCGAGGCCTCGATCAATGCCTACCTCGTCGAGCTGCCCGGCCGCCTTGTCCTAATTGATACGGGCTCGGGGGAGTTGTTCGGACCTAGTGCCGGCGGCAAGCTCGTTGACAGCCTGCGCCGCGCGGGGGTCGGGCCCGAGCAAGTCACCGACATCCTGCTCACCCACATCCACTCCGACCACGCCGGCGGCCTAGTGCGCGGCGGACAGCGCGTCTTCACCAACGCGGTGGTCCACGTAGGAAAGGCCGACCTCGATTATTTCGCCGATCCGACCAACGCCGAGCGCACCCACTACGATCATCAGCATTTCGACGTGGCCGCGCTGGTGATGAAGCCATACCTCGACGCAGGCAAGGTTATCCCGATCACCAAGGATGGCGCGGTCCTGCCTGGCATTATCGCGACGTTTCACGCGGGCCACACGCCCGGCAGCGCCTTCTACACGCTGGAGAGCAAGGGCGAATCCATCGTCTTTGTCGGCGACATCGTCCACTCGGCGGCCGTCCAATTCCCATCAGTTGCGACCACCATCACCTACGATCAGGACGCGAACCGCGCTGCTACTGTGCGGGCCGATGCGTTTGGCCGGTTCGCGCGTGAGCGCACGCTGATCGCGGTGCCGCACATGCCCTTTCCCGGGGTCGGCCACGTCCAGGCCGACGGCGCGGGTTTCGCCTGGGTGCCGGTGACCTACACAAACCGCACCGCCAATTGACCGAAAGTGGGGACGAGCATGATCGCCACGTATCCGTCTTTAGGCAACCTCGTCGCTTTCGTCGGTGCCGATGGCGCTCAACTGGCAGCCTACCACGTCCCGGCACAGGGGGCGTGGCGCGGCGGTCTCGTGCTGATCCAAGAAATATTTGGATTGACCACGCACATTCGCGAGCAGTGCGACCGCTTCGCTCGCCACGGCTTTGAGGTGCTCGCGCCGGCCATCTTTGACAGGGAGGCCCCGGGCCTTGACCTCAGCTACTCGGCCGAGGACATCGCTCAAGCAATGCGGTTGGTGCACGCCCACTCGTTTGAACAAACGCTCTCGGACGTCGAACGATGCGTCGACTGGCTTGCTTCGTCGGGACCGGTGGTCATCACCGGCTATTGCTATGGCGGCTCGGCCGCCTGGGCGACGGCGGTCCGCTCGGATCGGCTAGTGGCGGCAGCTTGCTACTATGGCTCAATGATCCCGTCACAGGCGAGCAACGTCCCTCGTTGCCCGACCCTCATCCATTTCGGGCGAAACGATGCCGAGATTCCGCTCGGTGCGGTCGAGACGTTCACGCGTGCCAGGCCCGATGTCGATGTCCAGCTCTATCCCGCCGGGCACGGGTTTAACTCGGACCGACGTGACGACTATCACGGGCCAAGTTCCGAACTTGCCTTCGAACGCACGATTGCTCTGTTCAGCGCACACACGGGAGGCGGATGGTGATCGACGTCCATGCCTGGAAGATGCCGAACGGCCACAAGGTCACGATGATGCTGGAGGAGGCTGGCCTGTCCTACACCCTCCATCCGGTAAATATCGGAAAAGGCGAACAGTTCCGCAGCGACTTCCTGGCCATCGCGCCCAACAATCCCATCCCTGCCATCGTCGACAACCAGCCGATCGATGGCGGCCAACCCGTGTCGATCTTCGAGTCCGGCCCGATCCTGCTTTACCTCGCGGAGAAGTCGGGAACAATGCTCCCCGATGCCGCTCGTGAACGGCTGGAGGTAGTGCAATGGCTGTCCTGGCAGATGGCTGGCCTCGGGTCCGTGATGGGACAGAACCTGCACTTCGATCGCTTCGCCCCCGAACCTACGCCCTACGCCATCGACCGCTACCTTAACGAGACCACGTGTTTATTCGGCATCCTTGAGCGGCGTCTCCGTGATCAGCCGTTCGTCGCGGGGTGTGGCTATCCTGTGGCGGACACCGCCTGCTACCCTTGGATCACGCTCCACGAGGCGGCGGGGCAATCGCTGGGTGAGTTCGCTGCCCTGCAGCGGTGGTTCGGCCAAGTGCGGAGCCGTCCGGCGACAGCCCGCGCCTATGCGACGGCCGAGACGATGTAGTGGACCACTTTCTCGAAAGGTAGGATCCCACGCCGAATGGATAGTCACTCCCCCGAACTGCTCAACCGGATCGATGTCGATCTGCTGCTCGCTTTTGAGGCGTTGCTGATCGAATCGAACGTCACCCGTGCGGCAAAGCGGCTCCACATCCAACAGCCCGCTTTGTCGGCGCGGTTGACGCGGCTCCGGGCGATTTTCGAGGACCGACTCTTCATTCCGGCCCCGAACGGTCGCGGCGTGCTCGCGACTCCGCGAGCGCTAGCGCTCCAGCCGCTACTCGGCACGGTGCTCGCCAATCTAACCGCCATGGTCGCGTCGAGCGGACGCTTTGATCCCGCCACGAGCACCCGCGTGTTCACGATCGCTTTGCACGAGAACCCGGCGGTGATGCTGGCTCCGGACCTGGTGCCGCGCCTACGCGCGCAGGCGCCCGGTGTTCGGCTGGTGTTTGCGTTGCCCGACAAGGCACGAATGCCTGACTTGCTCGAGAGCGGGAAGGTCGACATCTATGTCGGCATCGACAGCGACGCGCGGGATGCCTGGCTCAGTCGGACGCTGTTTGAAAACAACTTCGTGACCGCGCAGCGGCAAGACCACCCGCGCGGCGAGGGCGCGTTGACGCTCGACGAGTATTGCGAGCACGAGCATCTGCTGGTTTCGGCCGAGGGACTTGCCTTTCACGGTATCGTCGATGACGCATTGCGCCAACTGAGCCGCGAGCGTCGCGTGGGCGTGTCCGTCCAGAGCTACGCGGTCGCACCCACCATCATTGCCACCAGCGATCTTCTTTGCACTCTGCCCGGGCGGTTCCTTGCCCGCTACACAGCGTCCCTGAGGCTCTTTGCGCCGCCGCTCGAAATCCCGCCGGCGCGGGTGACGGCCCTGTGGCATCTGCGGAACCATGAGGATGCGGGTCATGCCTGGCTACGGGAGCAGCTATTCCAGGCAGCGGCTGCGACAAGGTAGCGGCGCATGGCCCGAACTATGCTGAGCCTGCGGCTAGATCGCCAGTCACCATCACGAAGGACCTCATACCCGCGCTGAAGTCCATCGACGTTGCAATCCGGAGCGCACCCAGCACGATGGGTTGATCCAATCGGCTTCAAGTGCTGCACACGAGATCCGGATGACGCCAAGGACTTCGAGCGCACCATCGAGATCGCTCATTGTGAGTCAGGCTCATAGAGATCACCGATTTCAGGCAGGTGGCGATCCGCGCGATAATGTCAGCTCGCGGCCCACTTCTCCAAGCATCGCTCTTATAAAAAGCGTTTTGTGAGGTTTCGAGGTGATCCAGGTCATCATAGGCCCGGATCAGGTAGTAAGCAGCTGAATCGTGAATTGACTTGCCGTAAGCCACCACGTCCATACCAACGCTCTGGTGCAGCGGAACGCTCACTGTCTGCATAATCGTATGGAACTCGTCGCCGGTTCCCGGTTGCAGGGAGTAAAGCAATAATTCGACGGACTTTGTCATTGGCGCAGCTCTCCTATTATTTCAGGTCGTATCCACTGCGCCGGCACCAAAGGAGAGCAGTCGCAGAATCTAGGATTTCTCCGACAGGGAGGTGGCTTTCGGCCCCGGATAGAGTGCCGGATGATCAATCACCCAGAGCCATGATCCATCGGCTTGTTGGCGGGCAACTTCAACTGTGATGGTGCCGTCTGGAAGTTGGGCCGAAGTGATTGCAAGCTCTCCGCTCTTTAGGACTTGAGCTTGTGACCCAGGCTTTATTACCGGCTGTGATGCGAGGAAGCCTCGAAACGCATCACCAATGGCGGGTCTGCCCACAGCGACGTTCCCATCAGGCAAAACCATGACCGCATTTTCCTCATAGAGCGCGGCGATCCCGTCCGCGTCTCGGGTGATTAATCGCTCGACCAGGAGCCGAGGCAAATCTTCGGGTCTTTCCGCGGCTTCTGTCATTGAATCCTCTGCAAAAGTTCTTCCCAAGGCATCAGCTTAGCAGAATAAACGCGAACCTGATCGGATCTTGGTGCCCGGCTCCCGCTGACGCTCACACGGGGCCGGTTTGCTAAGGGCGCCACCCTCGCGCGGCGCAAGGGAGCCTGTTTCCAACGGCTTCCGCGTGGACGTCACGCGCGGCGAGCGGATCGGCCGCGTATCGTCAGAATGGTTCTCGCGCCCCGATGACGAGCGCCATCTGAACCTCACCGAGCTATATGACGCGGTGAAGTCCCGCGCGAATCCCCGAAGACTTTGAGAGCAAGGCGGCGGCCAATGACGCAGGCCGCAACCATCAGGCCAATATCCGCATCCTCTCGACCTTCGATCTGGAAAAGCAGATCGGGGCGGATGGCGCGACCTGGCACGACCGGCGGCTGGTTTCTACTGAGACATAGGATCTCGCTCCAAGCGGTTTCGGACAAGAGGTCCGCGACGCCATGGACGGTCGGCGCGAACGTCATATCGACCAGGGCGACGCTGTCGAGCGGGTGCAGGTCCTTGCGCCGGAGGTTCTCGACCAGGGAATCCTCCTCGGCGGAGGTGTCGCTGGTGCGCTTGACGATGCAGGGCGTCGGCGCGGTCTTCATCATGCGCTTCTGCGCGACGAGAAGGCCGAGCGCGAGCAGGCGCCGACCGCCGGCAGGGACCTCGAAGCGGCCGGTCTCCTCGCCGTCCGCCGTGCGCTCGGGCCGGACATTGAGGCTCTGCAGCAGTCCCCGGCGCGCGATGTCCTCGGCGAACTGCTCGATCGACACCCCGTTCTTCACCTGCCGCACATTGCTCTGGCTCAGAACGAGCTTGTCATAAGGGATGTTCTCGGCCTCGCTCAACGCGATCTTCTGTGGGGCCTTCGCCATGTGGGTTCTCCATGGCGGGGCGGCCCGGAGCCTCTCTCCGAACCTCCTCACCCGTCGCGGAGTCCCCCGCCCTCCTCTGCCTCTCGCCGACGCGCCGCGCAGCCGGCGGCCGCCTTCCGGACTCGGCGCTTGCACGCGAGTGCTACACGTATTATTTCACGTATCAATCGAGGAGACCGACCATGTCGCAGCCGGAGTATAAGGGATCGATCACGACGACGGGCCGCTCGGAAGCGCTGCGGCTCGACAAGGCGCTCTTCAAGGCGCATCCGGAGTTTCGTCAGCGGGCGAAGATCCGCGCCCAGGTCATCGGGCCCGGCAGCCTCCTGGTGACGCTCGACCCCAATGGGGAGGAAGAGACGCGCGACGGTGTGGAACGCGATCCGGTCGTTGCCGCCTATCTCTCCTTTCTCGAGCGCGACATGGGCGAGCATCCGGAGGGCCTGCGCCCCTTCACCGAGGCCGCCATCGCCCGTCTGCAGGCCCTCACCGGCAACGTCGAGGTGTCCGACGACGATGTGATCCCGGACGACGTGACCCTGTGACATCGACCGGCGACGCCTTTGCCGAGCGGCGCGGCTGGAAGCTTTTCCGGGCGCGGGCGTTTTCGGAAGCCCTGGACGGCCTTGAGGCGGAGTTGGTGCGTCTGGCGGCCGAGCGGCCGGACGATGCCTCCAGTCATCCCAAGGCGAAGCTGCTGGCGCGGATTCTCAATCTCATCCTCGATGAGATTCCCCGCGATCCCAATGCAGCGACCTATCAGCTCGGGAACACGCTCGGCCCGTCACATCGCCACTGGCGCCAGGCGAAATTCCTGCAGAGGTTTCGCCTGTTCTTCCGGTTCGACAGCGCCAGCCGCATCATCATCTACGCTTGGGTGAACGACGAGAACACGCTTCGCAAGGCAGGCTCACGGAGCGATCCCTACGCGGTCTTCCTGCGCCGCTTGAACGACGGCAATCCTCCAGATGGGTGGGATGATCTTCTCGCCGATGCGAAGCAGGCCTCCCGGAGGAAACCCAGATAGGAGGGCGCGACAGGGTGCCTTCGCACCTGTCCGTGGATCCGCATGCATGGGCATGCGCGCCTTGTGCCGGTGATTGACGTGGCGCGTCAGCTGTCGGGTTCCTTGATCTCCACCTCGCCCCGGTTGCGGAGCGCCTCGGGCATGCGCGCGTAGTCCATGAGGAAGTGGATCAGCGCCTGCCGATCGACCGTCGCCGTCGCGCCGGTCGGCCGGGTGCGGTCATGGCGCTCAGGGGCGCAGGACGAGGCGGGAGAGCTCGACCGCATCGTTCCGCGAGAAGCCGGCGACGGTTTCGCGAATGAGGCGGTCGGTCGCCGTCACCCCGACAAGCGTGCCGTCACGGACGAGGCCGTGCGACCAACCGGAGTTCGGCCGGCGGACCTCGCCCATGCGATGTCCTCAGCGGACAAGGCAGTCGTTCAGTTCGGCGCGGGTGATCGCGATGAAACGCACGTCCATGTTCCGGGGGTCAGACACCGCACATCCCCTCGCAGTCATTGCCGAACAGATCGCCCTGATAGTCGCCGGCCCCGTCGTTCGCTCCAAGGACAGCAGCCCGCAGCCAGCCGATACGCTCAATCAGGTGATTTTCGCGATGAAGAGGATGCATTGTCGTGCCTTCTGGGGGAGTCATGTACTGGCGCGTAAATTGAATTGGCAGGTGCCTTTGCACCCTCCGGGGCCAGGAGCCGTGCAGAGTTCATTAGGAAGGCCAGTTCCGAACCCACATGGATGACCGCAGCCAGCAGCGGGTTGAGATAGCCGAAGGCGGCGAGGCCGATGCCCACGGCGTCCACCATCAGGGTGCCGGAGAAGTTCTGCCAGATGATGGCGCGGGTCTTGCGGGCGATCCGCAGCGTTTCGACCAGTTTGAACAGATCGTTGCCAATCAGTACGATGTCAGCGCTTTCCTGGGCAATGTCGGTGCCTGAACCCATGGCAATGCCCAGGCTCGCTGCGGTCAACGCGGGGGCATCATTGACCCCGTCGCCCACCATGGCAACACTGCGACCATCGGCCACTAAAGCCTGAACTCGCGTCAGCTTGTCCTCTGGCAGCATGTCGGCGACCACTTCGCCAATTCCAAGGTTGCGGCCTACATGCTGGGCAACCGCCTTGGTATCGCCGGTGAGCAGCACCGTGCGCACCCCCATGGCGTGCAGCGCGGCCATGGCCGCGCTCGCCTCCGGGCGCAGCGGATCGGCGACGATGATCTGGCCCACATAGCGCCCGTCCGCCGCCACCACGATGTCGGAACCGACATGATTCTCAGTCCGGGCGGGAACAGTGATGCCTGCGTCAGACAAGAGTTTGCGGTTGCCCACCAGCACCGCACGGCCTTCCACATCGGCAGAGATGCCACGGGCCACCGTATAAAGGAAGGCGTTGGCCTCGGGCACCGCGAGCCCCCGCCGCTCTGCCTCCACCACCACGGCCCGACCGAGCGGATGCTCCGAGCGCAGTTCCGCTGCCGCAGCGAGCCGCAGAAGGTCGGCCGCATCCCCGCCTTCCGCGCATTCGAGCGCGGTGACCCTGGGCTCGCCCATGGTGAGGGTGCCGGTCTTGTCCAGCACCACCGTATCGATCCGGCCCAGGGTCTCCAGATGGATGCCGCCCTTGATGATGGAGCCGAGCTTCGCCGCCCGGCCGATGCCACCGAGGATGGCCAGCGGGGTTCCCGCCGCGATGCCACAGGCGCCGGCGACGATGATGACCGAGATGGTGTCGCGAATGTTCTGCGTCAGCAGATATGTCAGCATCGCGGCGGCGAAGGCGACATAGACCAGGTACCCGGCCAATCGATCGGCCAGCTTCTGCACCGGTGCCCGGGTCTGCTCGGCCGCCTCGACCGCATCAATGATGCGGCCATAACTGGTGTCGCGCCCCACCCGCTCGACGCGGATCTCCAGGACCCCCATCTGGTTGATGGAGCCGGCGAACGCTGGCGCGCCTTCGGCCTTTTCCGCCGGCATGGATTCACCGGTGATGCGCGACTGGTCCACGTAGGAATGGCCACCGACGACCTCGCCGTCCACCGGGATCTTCTCCCCCGGAATCACCAGCACCAGGTCGTCAGCAACTACCTGCTCCAGCGGCAAAATAAGGACTCCGCCATCCCGCCGCACCCGAGCGGTCTTGGGCACGAAGTCCACCAGATCGCCGATGGCGCTGCGTCCGCGCGCCACTGTGAGATGCTCCAGTTCCTCCGCCACCAGAACGAACACCGTGACCACCAGAGCCGTGAAGATCTCGGCGACGGCAGCGGCAGCGAGGATGGCGATGCTCATGGAGAGTTCCATGGTCATCCGGCGGGCCATCAGATTCCGCACAGCTTCGCTCAAGATCGGCCAGGAGGCAAAAGCCAAGGCGACGAGACCGACGACGCTGACGGAGGCAAACGGTTCGTACACCTTGAACCAAACGGCGGCGGCACCGAGCAAGGCGACAACGATCCGCACTATCGCCAAGCTGTCAAACGGCTGCTGAGTGTGTACGGGGTCACTGCATCCTTTCGACGGCACAGCGACCTCCAGTGCCCGTTCGAAGTTCGCCGTAATTTCCCGCGCACCCATGTTCCATTCCAGACTTGATCAGTCGTGCCAAATTTTAGAATTGCTCTAAACTAATTGGCCTATTGAGCGCAATGGACCAATGGTCGCCTCGGAGCGGGATCTGAAGGGCGACGTACGCCTCATGACTCAGGTCGGGATCGCTGGTCCGCCTTCCCGGAAAACAAGGCGGATGCGCGCGCCGCCCCCGTGAGCATCCTCGATCCGCATGACACCTCCCTGCAGTGTCATGATGGTGGAGACGATGGCGAGCCCCAGCCCGGCGCCGTCGGGCTGGCTCCGGTCGAGGCGGCGAAAGCGCTGCAGAACCTCGGTCCTGCGATCTTCCGGTATGCCCGGCCCGTGATCGCGCACATCGAGCTGCGGGCCGGGGCCGACGGTGACCTCCACGGGGGCGCCCGCAGGAGTGTGGGTCAGGGCGTTTTCCACCAGATTGCGCAGCGCTCGTCCGATGGCTTCGCCATGCCCGTGCACCGCCGCAGTGCCCTGGTCCATGAACGAGATGGAGTGCCCACGCGCGACCGCCAGCGGGGTGAGCTCCGTCACCACCTCTCGGGCGATGGCAGCGAGATCGGCGCGCCGGTCCGGGTCAAGCTCCAGAGCGGTGGCGTAGGACATGTCGAGCATCTGGTTCACCAGCCGCTTCATGCGCTGGGCGTCCACCTCCAGCTTCGCTTTCTCCGGACTGTCCGGCAGCTTGCCGATGGAGAGCATCATCACGGCGAGCGGCGTACGCAGCTCATGGGCGGCGTCGCCGGCAAAATCCTTCAGTGCGCGCACTGAGCGCTCAATGCGCTCCAGCATGGCATTCACCGCGCTCACCAGCGCCGCAACCTCCCGGGAGGAGGCCTCCGCCTCGATGCGGGTCCCCACCTGGGCGGGATCGATGGCGTTGATCGCGGTGATGGTCCTTTGCAGGGGACGCAAGGTCGATCGCACCACGGAGAAGTTGAACAACAGGAACATCAACGAAAGCAGCAGAAGTGGAAAGATCACATGAAAGCGGATCTCATTGAAGATCACCGGCACGAACGGCTGGAAGCCGTGGCCGGAGATGGCCACCGTGATCCAGAACGGATGCTGCCCCACCGCGACCCGGCGGGTGCCGCTCAGCAGGAAGCGATCCCCCCAGCTTTCCCGCTGGGTGCGGATCACCAGGAATGAGGCGGGCGGCTCGTCAGCGATCTTCAGGTCGCCGTCATTAAAGCGGGCGATAACGCCGCCGCCGCGCTCATGGATCAGGAATGCGCGCCGCGTTCCCGCCGCGGTTGGCTGGCGCAGCGCTTCGGGTACGGCACCATTGGCCTGCATTTGAGGGATGTCGCCGGCGATGCGGTCTGCCTCGGCGGTCACCAGCAGTTGGTCAAGCTCGTTGGAATTGCGGACATACATCCACACCACGGCCGCCAGCTCGACAACCAGGAACACGAGCCCCACCAACGCCAGGCGGACCGAAAGGCGGAAGAAAAGCGTGCGGGGCGTGCCGGAAGCCGGGCCGTGCTTCATCGCGGGGCACCCCGTTCCACCTGTCCTGCCTGCGCAGCCGGTGCGAGCATGTAGCCAATGCCGTGGGCCGTATGCAGGACCACCCGCGCTTTCTCGGCGACCAGGCGTCGCCGCAGGCGGGAAACCACCGCCTCCAAAGCATTGGGCGAGACCTCGCTGGAAAGGGCATACATGGTGTCCTCGAGGCTGGCCTTGCTGACCACATGGCCGGCGCGGCGCATCAGGCGTTCCAGCAGGGCGCACTCGCGCGGCGGCACGTGGATCACCTGGCCGGAAATCCGCACCTCCCGCGCGATGGTATCGAAGTCGAGGTTCTCGACGTTCAAGGTCGTGCCGAGGCAAGCGCCGGGGCGGCGCAGCAGGGCACGGCAGCGGGCCGCCAGCTCGGGCATGTCGAAGGGTTTCACCAGATAGTCGTCTGCGCCCGAATCCAGACCTCCCACCCGGTCGCCAAGGCCGTTGCGGGCGGTGATCACAAGGATCGGCGTCGTGTTCCCCGCGCGCCGCACGGCGCGGACGAAATCGATCCCGTCCCCGTCCGGCATGCCGAGATCGATGAGGAAGAGGTCGTATCGGTCGACGGCCACGCTCTCGCGCGCGGCACTCAAGCTGCCGAAGCGCTCGAGCACGAAACCCTCCGCTTCCAGACCTTCCGCGATCAGGCTCGCGAGGCGGGGATTATCCTCGGCAAGCAGGACCCGCATGGTCGATGTCCGTTCCAGACGCGCGGCGTTTGCGCCCCGTAATCATGGCGAGAGGCAGGTTTTCCCGGTGCGCCACGCTCTCGGTGATAGCCGCGAGCACGTGCACTGCCGCCAGGGCGAGAATAAGATAGACTGCAATCTCGTGCGCCTCCTGCACCCATTCCACGCCCCAGAAGGTGTCGAGGGATTGCATCCACCCGGTGAGGCTGGTGAGCGCGATGAGGCACATGAGCGCCAGCGCCATGGCTCCGCCCGCCGGGTTATGCCCCACATACCGCCGGTCGCGGCGGGCGACGACGGCGCGCAGGTGGGACAGGACGGCCCATGGCGAGGTGACAAAATCGGAGAAACGGGCGTGACGGCTGCCTATGATACCCCACACGATCCGCACGACCAGTGCCGCGGCGACGACATACCCGACATAGCGATGGGCACTCTTGCCGCCCTCCAGCGCAAAGCTGTTCAAAATGATGCCCAGCATCACCGTCCAGTGGAAGAGTCGCACCAGTGGATCCCACACCGCTACAGTGTCCGGGCCCGCACCCCCGGGTCCAGCTGCGGTGCGAGAGGTGGCGGGCGCTTGATATGGCGAGGACATGACTCAGTCCACGTTATTCTCGACGATCTCGCCGGTCACCGGGTTGAAATAGACCTCCGCTTTCTTACCATCCTTGTTGTAGCCATAGATCTCGTAGCATCCTGACGTCGTCTTCTTGAACACCTTGATATTCTTGAAGCCCATCTCGGCAATCTTCTGCTTCATGGTCTCCTCACTCAGCCACTTCTCCTGTGGCTCCTTGGTGCAGGTGGGACTGGCCAGGGCGGCGGAGGAGAGGAGGCACAGGCCGGCGGCGGTGGTCAGCAGCACATCGCGAAACATTGGCTTCTCCTCACTCTGGGTGACGGGCCAAGGCCGCGCCTCCCTCGCTGCCTTCTGTTAAGGGGCGCTGCTGACAAAAGCCTGACGAAAGGGCGAGGCGAACTGAATACAATGATACCAATGGCTGATCCGTCGGCTACTTGTCGTCGTCAGGACTTGGTCAGGTCGCGCGCCTATCGAAGAAGCCGCCGCTCCGCTGGGCGACACTTTGATTTCCTGGGAGACCGATCCATGACCATCATTCGCAACCTTCTCGTCGCCGGTGCGCTCGTCGGCGCCTCACTCGCCGGCGCCCCTG
Source organism: Roseixanthobacter psychrophilus (assembly GCF_043195195.1). NCBI lineage: Bacteria > Pseudomonadati > Pseudomonadota > Alphaproteobacteria > Hyphomicrobiales > Xanthobacteraceae > Roseixanthobacter > Roseixanthobacter psychrophilus. The sequence continues at coordinate 4,478 of NZ_JBAFWT010000062.1, read as the reverse complement.
CCTTTGCGGCTGAGACGCTGAACCCGCAGACTCAGAAAAATCTGGACGCGGCCATGCATGGTGAAGCCTTCGCGAACCTGAAGTACCAGGCGTATGCTGAGCACGCGCGCAAGAGCGGCCATCCTGAGATCGCAAAGCTGTTCGACGAGAGCGCGAACGTGGAAGCCAATGAGCATTTTGCCCGCGAGGCCGATGCCCTTGGCCTCGCCAAGACCGACGAGGCCAACCTGCTCGACGCCATGGCGGGTGAGCACTACGAGAACACCGAGATGTACGTGAATTTCGCCAAGCAGGCGAATGCGGTGGGGGACAAAAAGGTCGCGGAACTGTTCCGGCAGATCGCGGCGGATGAAGGCGACCACTACGCGGCCTACAAAGCCGCGGCCGAGAAGCTGCGCGCTGGAAAGTGAACCAATTGAGCGGCGTCATATATCATGGCGCCGCTCGCATAAATTATCATCAATATATAATAGCATATTGAGACGGCTTCATTTATTTGAAGGATAGATTTAAATACCGCTGCCTGCGAAGGCCTCTGCAATCCACACCTCCTGACGAACGCAACACGCCGCTCGGAGCAAGATCAATACGGAACAGCACGTCGGCTGCCTTGAGCGGGGAGTTCGGCGCGACCGGCACCTCGCTCGGCACGATCGCTACCGATCGGCGCCCGGCCGCCGCCCGACTTGCCATCGGCGTCGGAGCCGCTTGATCATCGCTGATCCTTCATATCTCGGTGCCGGCCACTGGCCGCTCCGCCAACGCAAAACTCTGAAGCTTTCGGGCTTTATTGCAATCGGCGTCCGCCGTGGTGATGACTGCCAAGAACGCTGCCCTGACGATCTCTTTCCGTGTGGCGTCAGGGAATTCCTGTCGCACCGCATCAAACAGCTGCTTCGGACTAAGGTCAGGCGCAGCCAACCGAACCAGCACAGCACAAATCTCCTGAGCGCGTTTCGTGACCATGAGAGACGCATCCTTCAACATCATGCAACGATGCTCGATGGCATGCAGAATGCCTTCCGAGCCGGCCGGGTGCAATGACCGCTTTCGCGAGGTCGGGCGCGAGTCTCGTCCGATGCAAGTGGCGCACACCTAGATCAGGCTCGGCGCAGCGCCTTCGGCAGCTAACAATCACTTTAGCACTTTCCGCACGGATTTCACTGCTTGAAATCGAGCGCGCGTGCGCTCGTCGGCGCCGGGACCTGGCCTGAAACGCAGATCCTCCGGGCCGACCTCCGCGCCATCGCTGTCGACCAGCTTGACCCTGGGCAACCGGCGACCACGTTGGTCCGTCACCACCACAGGAGGGCGGTTCTCGGAGGCGAATTGGTCGCCCCATTGCTGAAGGGCGACCAATGCCGGAGCAAGCGCGCGGCCCTTCTCCGTGAGGCTATAGATCGGGCGCGCCAACGCGCCGCCTCGCAGCAAGACCCCAGCCGCACAGAGGCGCCCAAGCCGATCCGACAGAGTATTTCGCGCCATGCCGAGGCTGCGCTGAAACTCGGAAAACCTCTGCGCCCCCAGGAACGCATCGCGAATGATGAGGAGTGTCCACCAGTCGCCCACGTCATTGAGCGCGCGGGCGAGCGAGCAGTTGAACGTCGCGAGATCGGTCTTTCCTGGCATGGTTGCAGGTCGGAATTATTGCAGTTATAGTCTCAGTTTGCAACTATTTGAGAATTCGGACAAGCGCCATGACCGAAGGCGGGCAGGTCGAGATGAAAGACGCCGCAAGCGCCGCGATCCGGATTGGCGGTGCCGGGGTGGCGCTCGGAGCAGTTATGATTGCCGTCGTCAGCGGGCTCTATGCGGCGTCGCCCACGGCGGCGGCGATGCCCGTGGTGACGGCTCGGCTACCGGAGGCGCTCGAAGCCCTGAGAGCGAGCGACGGCATGCAACTGTGGTGGATTGGCGTGATGGGCTTGACGGGGGACGTCATCTTCGCTGCGGCCGCGATGATGGTCGCCTTTGGTCTCGTATTGCGCGGGCAGCCGATCAAGGCGGCGGGATGGCTCGGGATCGCGCTCAGCAACATTATCTTCGTCGGTGTAGACGCGCTCGTTGGGCGAACCCTGGTGATGGCCGCTTCGAGCGGCACTTCGGAGGCCGGGTTTGTCGCGGCCAAGAGTTTCTCCGATGCTCTGTTCATTTCTGGAACCTTCGCCTTCGGAGCAGGGGCATTGCTCCTGTTCGGGCCAGCGCTGATCCCGAGTGGGACGTTTTCATCGCGCGCGATCTCGTTCCTCGGAATCGCCATCGGATTGGTTGGTGTAGGTGCCGCGCTGATCTGCCTGTTCGGCGTCGACGCCGGCCAACTGCTCGGTCTTGCGATCGCCGCGGGCTCGGCAATCTTTCTGATTGTCGGCATGCGTGCGGCGAAAGACGCCCTTGCCTAAGAGCGCGTTTGAGAAGGGCATTGGCTCATTGCCATCTTCGGAGCAGCGTGGCTGACGCGGCAATGGTGATGAGGTTTCGGCGACGGCGGTGATCTGCTCATAGTCGCGGACGAGGCGGCGGTTCTTCAAGATCCAGGCGAAGGTCCGCTCCACCACCCATCGACGCGGCAGGACCTCGAGAGTGATGTGGGTCTTGTCCGCCGCCCATTCCACCAGACGCCCGGCATAACCGCCATCGGCGAAGACGCGGGCGATGAACGAGTAGCGTCGGCGCGAGGCCTTGAGCGGCAGCTTGCCGCCGTCACGGTCCTGGATGTCGGCGGCATGAACGCGTACCGCGAGCAGGCGTCCGTCGGTGTTGGTCAGGTTGTGCCGCTCGCGCCCTGTGATCTTCTTGCCGGCATCGTAGCCCTTGGCGCCCCCTTTTGATCGGCGGTGCGCACCGACTGGCTGTCGAGGATCGCCGCGAGGGCGACGCCGCCCTGCCGCTTCGCTCGCGGTCGGCCATGACGAGGATCTGATAGACGCGCTCCCAGACCCGAACGGCGTGGGACGTGGCGCGCAGGTCCCGTCCCACGCCCCGCCGGTGCCCCTGTCCCGCCGGACTGGGGTGCTGCTGGTGGTGCGCCGATCCTGGCGCCGGCGACCGGATCCCAGGGTCTGGCGCTCTTCGACGCCTTCTACCGCGCGGGAGCCTTGGTGTTCAGCGGCGGCAACGTGGTTCTGCCGCTCCTGCAAGCCGAGATGGTGGCGCCGGGCTGGGTCACGCCCGATGACTTCCTCGCCGGATACGGCCTCGTCCAGGCGGTGCCGGGTCCGCTCTTCACCTTCGCGGCATGGCTTGGCGCCGTGATGCGGCCGGAACCGAACGGCATCGCCGGCGCCGCCATCGCCCTCGTGGCGGTGTTCCTGCCGGGCATCCTGCTGGTGACGGGCATGCTGCCGTTCTGGGATACGCTGCGGCGCAAGAGCCCGGCCCAAGCTGCCATGCGCGGCGCGAACGCGGCCGTCGTGGGCATCCTCGGGGCCGCGCTCTACAGCCTCGTCTTCACCGGAGCGGTGTTCGCTGCCCCCGATTTCGTGGTGGCGCTGGCGGGCTTCCTGCTGCTCACCGTGTGGCGCGTCCCGCCACGCGTCGTGGTGCTTCTGCTCGCCGCGGCCGGAGGCCTGCGGCACACCTTGACCTGATACCCATCCGGGAGATGTCCATGTTACAGGATCCGGTCATCGAGCCGTCGGCTTTGGCCTTTCTCGGCGCCTTTCATCTCCTCGACGTCCGTTCCCCGGACGCGTTCGAAAAGGGCCATGCGCCGGGCGCCATCCGCGTGCCCATCGCGGCGTGGGAGGCGGCGGCCCGTGTCGCCGAGACATCCCTCGATACGTCCACCTATTGGGAAGATGCCATCTGCGGGCTCGGTCTCGATCCGGCGGTTCCCGTGGTGGTGAACGACGACGGCCGGATGACGGACGCGGGCCGCGTCTGGTTCATCCTGCAATATTTCGGGGTGAAGGCCCTGGTCCTGAACGGCGGCTGGCCAACCCTCTCCGGGTATCCGGGTCGCCTCGCCGGCATTCGCCCGGCGGTCCCAACGGCGGCGTTCCAGGCTCATCCCGGCACTGGACCGGTCGGACTCGTCAACCGCACCGAATTGAAGGGCGACCTGAGCAAGGTCCACATCCTCGACGCGCGGACCTCGGCGAAATTCAGCGGCGAGGTCCGCGCCAGAATTCAAGGGGCGGGCATCTGCCCGGTGCCCGGCTTCTGCCGCATGCCGACCTCCTCGGTTCGGGCCGCCTGAAGCCGGTTGCCGACCTGCACGCGCTGCTGTCCGCTGCCGGGTTCGGCCCCGGTGACCGCGTCGTCACCCATTACGGCGGCGGGCGCGCGGCCCTTGCGGCCCTCGCCGCCTTGCGGGCGGGCTATGACGACGTCCGGGTTTACTATCTGAGCTTCGCCCACTGGGCGAAGGATGAGAGCTGCCCGATCGTGCGGGACGAACAAGGACCCGCCTGATCGGGGTTCAGCGGGAACCAATGCGCCCGCGACCCCGTCAGCGCCCACGTTGATCCTGCTCAAGA
>NZ_JBAFWT010000061.1:0-18400 GCF_043195195.1 Roseixanthobacter psychrophilus | reverse complement strand
CTAACCTCGCCACGGAAATAGCGTCGCTCTTCCGAGAACAGATACGGCGGATGGGGCCGACTCCGATAGCGCGGTCCATTCGGCGTAAGGTTCTTGCCCTTCAGCGGTTCTGGGCATTCCTGGACGAGAGGAATGTGCCAGCGATTGGTGTCGCGGACATCACCGTTCCACTGATCAATGCCTATGAAGACTGGCTTGAGCAAAACGCCGGCGGTCGCCTTCATCAACGTCATTTGATGGCAATGCTGATCTCGCTTCTGCGTCTCGCGATCGAGTTGAAGCCGGAGATTCTGCCGGCCGAGGTTGTTGCAAGATTGACCTATCTCGGACATGGCGAGGCCGGTGGCAGCCGACCGCGGGATGCCTATAGCAGCGGCGTGGCGGCATCGCTGCGGAAGGCGGCACGGACGCAAGTGGCTGACGCCTCGCGCAGGATTGCGCCAATAGGTAAGCTGCCAGAGGAGATACCAGGCCTCGGCGTCGGCAATCGGTTGCGAAAAAACTACGCTGCGGTGATCGATGAAATCTGCACGTCGGGCTGCGTTGAGCGCAGACATCCAGTTTATCAGCGGTTTGACGTGCTGGCCGCTTTCTGGAAGATCCAGCCGCGTCCCCGGATCGAAACGGTTCATGCCGGCTTCTATCTGACGCGCCTCGACCTGGTTGGCTTCATTGTCCTGCTGTCGTTGGAAACCGGCATGGAGATGGAATGCCTGCATGGCTTGAAGGCGGACTGTCTGCGCAATCCGACCAAGGGCTACGTCGAAATCGAATATTACAAGCGCCGGGCCCGCGGCTCGGAATGGAAACGCTTGCGGGTTCGAGATGGTGGGAGCAGCACGCCCGGCGGGCTGATCCGGCTGGCGATCGCGTCGACTGAACGGGCTCGCGCGCAACTTGGCACCGATCGACTGTGGGCGATCTGGACAACATCTGGATTGCGGGCGCCTCGTGAAGAGAGCGCCTCCGGCGTTGATGGATTCGTCGCTCACCATGGTCTTGTCGATAATGATGGCAAACCGCTGAAATTGCGCCTGTCTCTGCTTCGCAAGACGCAAAAGGCCGAGTGGTACAAGCGCACCGGCGGTCAACTTGAAATCTTCGCGATCGGTCATTCAATCGGGGTGGCGGCGCGCCATTATGCTGACATTCCGGCTCTGCGCCACGTCCACGAGCAGGCGCTGTCGGAGGCCTTCCATGATGCTCTCGACGCTGCGCTCCGGCCGAAGATTGTGTTGCCAGAGGCCGAAGAAGCACTCCGGATTTGCTCAGACAGCAATAAGTTGCCGGTGGCGTCGGACACGATCGATGCTCTTCTCAACGGCGAACAGGACGTCTGGCTGGCGAGCTGTGGCGGGTTCTATACGAGTCCCTTCGGTACGGCAGGGGATGCTTGTCCGACGCCTTTCTGGGGATGCCTGGAATGCGCAAATGCGGTGATCACGGCGCGGAAACTTCCGGCGCTGATCGCGTTCCAATCCTTCATGGCAGAGCAGCGAACCGGCCTCGATGCCTATGATTGGCGTAAGAAGTTTGGGCGTGCGTGGCACCGGATATCCAAACAGATCCTACCATCCTTCCCCGAGGCTGTCGTCGAGGCAGCCCGGATTGAAGCTTCCTCCGCAGAGCACTCACTGCTGTATCTACCGCCGGAGGCATCAGCGTTATGAGCACTGTCGAGCACCGACGTTCTCTGTCGCCGACTTCGATCGTCCGTTCACTGGACGATGTGGTCCTTAAGTCGATGGCTTTGGCAAAGGCTACACATCGGGGATCCCTATCGCGGTTTGGCGACGACGTCTGGGACATGGAGCCCGCCATCTTCCATGTCACGGCTCGAAATGCGTTCCGAACCGTCGACTTCACAGCGATCGTTTGCCCGGTCGAGAAGTTGATGGCGAAGGAATATATCTATGCGTGGCTGGACGAGAGACTTCCTGACGGCGGCGCCAGACTGCGCCCGGTATCGGCGCATAATGCTCTGATGGAGCTGATGCGGTTCGTGTCCTTCGTCCGGGAGAAATTAGGGGCATTCGAGGTCCGCCTCATCGACCAGGAGCTGATCGACGCGTGGCTCGACTTCCACAAGCGTCGCAAGATCACACTCGGCCGCGTGGGCGTCCTGCTGAAGCCGGTCGTGGAGTTGCGGCGCCTTGCCCCGTTCCTGACCTGCGGCGGGCTCAACTTTATGCCATGGAACGGACGGACGACATTCTCGGTCGCAGGATGCGTCGGTGGCCGATATGAAAACTTGACCCCACGGATTCCGGAACCGGTGATCGGAGCGATGCTGCGCTGGTCGCTCAAGTACGTTGAAATATTTGCGCCCGATATCTTCGCTGCCCGCGCGGAGCTCGACAAGCTGGAAAGAGGCGATGCCAATCGGCCTGACTATGCCGTCAGGGGCAGCGTCGTGCCGAAAATGCGGCGTTGGATTGAAAAGCGCCGCCAGCAGACTCGGGGGGTTCCCGTTTGGAGCGATCCTGAAGTGCAAGGAGGACTCATGTCGACGCTGGCGCACGCGAGCGTACTGGATGGTGAAGTCCTCAATATGCGCCTCATCGCCCTACAAAGCGGGCTGGACCCCAATAACATGGGCCAGAATAAAGATGCGCTGAAGCTGCTCCTCGATGCGGTCGAGGAATTGGGCTGCGAAGCGGGTGGGATGGACACTCCAATCTCTACCGACCTCGATACCGGTCGTCCTTGGCGGAAACGGTTCGATGCTTTTGCCCTTACGCGTGAAGAGCGGCATCTGCAAACAGCAGCCTACATCGTGTGCGCTTACCTGACGGGAATGCGCGACGGCGAAGTGCAGGCGATGCAGCCAGGGTGCCTGAATCGAAGACGTAGCGCCGACGGGATCGTGGAGAGGCTGGCGATCCGGAGCATGGCTTACAAGGGTCGAGGCACACGCGGCGAAGCCGAAGAATGGATCACCATCGAGCCGGTCGCCAAAGCCGTCGATGTCGCCGAACGGCTTGCCGAGAGATACCGCGAACGGCGAGGCGAGGATGGAATATGGTTCACCCTTGACCGAGGAACCGCCCGCGAAAGAGGCCTCTCCCATATAGTTCGGCGGATCAATTTGCTTCGAAGCCACGTCAATGAACAGTATGGTACTCATGAGGAGCCTGCCATTCCGCTTGCCGGCGAGCGACCCTGGACCTTCAACACGCGACAACTCCGACGGACAGTCGCGTGGTACATTGCCAATCGGCCATTCGGGGTGATCGCGGGCAAAATCCAGTACAAGCATGCCTCAGTCGCCATGTTCGACGGCTACGCCGGGTCTTCGGCGTCGGGCTTCCGGCAGGAGGTCGAACAGGAACGTGCACTCGGGCAGCTCGACGATATTATTGAGCACTATGAGGCCTGTCAGCGCGGCGAGCGCCCGACTGGTCCCGCGGCTCGTCGGGTTGCGGCGGAAATGGACCGCGTCGCCGGCGAGGTTGGGCGGTTCCCCGGTGTCGTCGCCGGTAGCGAGCGCATCAGGGCGATGCTGGGGCATCTCGCACGGACGCTCCACGTCGGATATCTCAACGACTGCTTCTTCGAGCCCGCAACGGCACTTTGCCTTGCTCAATCGGCAGAGAAGGAAAAAGTGGCGCCGATGCTGTCGAACTGTGCGCCGGACCGGTGTCCGAACTCTTGCATCACATTGCGCCATCTGCCGGCGTGGGAGGCATCAATCGCAGAAGCTGAAGACCTCCTGAAAAACAAGCGGCTGTCACCGCTTCAGCGCGAGGCCCTGCAACGCGACAACGACCGAAAGCGCAAGCTGATCGCACCATTGAAGAAGGAAGGGCTATGATCTCGATCAGCACCGCCACGGAATTGGCGCTTCGTGCGGCAATGGCGCGGCTGATCGACGGGCGGCCAAATAGTACAGACGGTCGCCTCACCGTCGTCAATCTCGCGGCCGAGGCCGGCGTTAGCAGGGCAACCGCCAATAGGGCAACGACGGTACTGGAGACATTCCGCGAAGCCGTGGCCGAGATCAGACACGAGCGTGGAAATGACGGCGGCTCGAAACCGGCGAACCGTGAGGAGAACCGCCGTCATGTCGAAGATCTGCTCGCGCAGCACGAACAGGTGCGCGCACTGCTACGCGTCAGTGAGCAGCGCCGCATCGAGCGCGACAGAGTTCACCTTCGGATCATCAGACCCTGAATCTGCGGAAGGTTGCTGGGCGTGCATCCAATCAGCCGCCTGCTGCGCCTTGCTTGCGGCGGTGAATATCGCCTTGGGATCCGCTTTAAGCACCTCCAGCCAACTTGAGATGTATGCGGCGTGATCTGGTCGCGGATGGTGGGCGATGCCAAGATCCGCCAGGATCAGTCCGCTGAGAATCTCGACGCAGCATTCGTCGGCAGCGTAGGCGGCGGAACCAAAGCGGCCCGACAAGTCTCTGTCAAGCCGATGCTTCGCCCCTGAAGCGTGGCCGTTCTCATGAGTCCATACGCCATAGAACGACGCCGCATCGCGGAATTTATCGAATGACGGCATAAATACCGTATCAGTCGAAGGCTGGTAATATGCTCTCGTTCCGCCGAAAACCGTCTTGATGCCGAGGTTCGCGATGAACGCTTCGGCGTGTGCGAGACGCTCGGTCTCCGGCAATACGGCAACAGGCGCGGACTCATAGCCATCGACCTGTGCCACGTTGAAAACGGAAAAAGCGCGGGCAAACATGCGGCGCCGTCCATCCTCGTCTTCGTCAGAGCCGACGGTGTGGCCGGCATTAATCTGCTTCCAGAGGACGACGGTCGTCGCCTGTTCACCCTTGCGAACCTGGGCTCCGATCTCTTGCCACTGCCGATAGGTTCCCCAGAGACCTTCGGGGTATCCATGGGCCATGGCAGCGGCCCATAGGGCGAGCGTGTTGACGCCGCGATAGCGCTTGCTCGAAACCACATTGGTCGGACGCGCGGTGCTGGTGCCATCATGGTGCCAGGGCGCGCGCCATTCGCCGGTGCCGGCTTCGATGGCTGCGATAATCTCCGCGGTGATACGTGTGTAGACATCGGCGCGATCATGCGCCAGCTTGTGCTGGGACATCTTGAATCTCCTCGACGGGCGCGCAAAGGCGCAGCGGATCGGGCAGTCGATCTGCCGTCCGTGAACCACGTCGTCGCTGGTTGAATCGAGGGAGTGATCAGTGAACCGTCGGTGAGACAGGTTGACTGTTCAGATAAACCACATAGTCGTGCCGGGTGTCGTAGTAGGCCTGGTCGCCGCCGAGACGAAAATCGGCGGCGCTGGCCTTGATGAGGGCGTCGATCGCCGGCGGCACCACGGCGTCGGGAACAGCGGGCACCGGCGCCGTCAGCGTGTCCGGGAGACCGTCGCACTGGTCGACGTTGAAGACGGTGAAGCGCTTCAGGAAGGGGATGCCGCCGCGCCCGTCACGGTCCCGGCTGTCGCGCGCATTGTCTTCGCCCGGCGTGAAGCGGCTGGCATAGACGACGGTGGTGCCGTGCTCGCCCTTGCGCACGCTGCCGCCGAGCCCGAGTGCCTGGCGGAAGGTGAGCCAGTTCTGGGTGCTGAAGCCGTGCTCGATGACGGCGTCCCAGAGAATGAGGATGTTGATGCCGGAGTATTTTCGCCCCGTGGTGGCGTTTCGCGGCATCGCCAGCGGAGCGGCAGCGGCCGACCAGGGCTGGACCCAGGGCACGCGGCCGGCCTCCAATTCGGCGATGATCCGATCGGTGATGTCCTGATAGAGTGACGCCCGGTTCGGGGCGGGGCGCCGGCGGGTGGCTGCATGGTCCATGGCGGGTCTCCGCGACGGGCCGGCCGCGAGCCACTCTCGCTGGTCCCTCGACCCGTCACGGCCGGACCGGCCGCCCTCTCGCTCTCCTGGAGGGCCTGCCTCCCGCGCCCATCCTTTTCCGGCGAGCCGCGGCTTGGCCACTGCCGCGCGACCGATCGTTACCGCAGGCGCAGACCCGGAACGGGGCTGCGTGGAGCCGGCGCGGCCGGCGGCATAGAGCGGGCTCCGACCCTTGTCGGACGCGCCCTTGAACTGCCACCTTTATGGGGGCATATTGCAGCGATGGAGAAACGGCGGCCGACCTATGATCTCGAGGCCATCAAGCTGGCACTGGAGTCGGTCGACCAGCTGGCGATGACGACGGCGGCGTTGCGGGATGCAACGGCGCTCGGGTTCGATCGCGGTGGCATCGTCGAGACGATCCTCGGGATCGAGCGGCGCATGTTCTTCAAGTCGATGACGACGTTCGCCGATCATCGCGTGTGGCAGGACGTCTATCACGTGCCGGCGCGAGGATTGATGCTCTATGTGAAGTTCCAGGCGGACGTCATCACCGAGTTCACGGTCATGTCGTTCAAGGAGAAATGACCATGGTGATGAAAGAGACGGTGCTTCCCGACACCATGACGGCGCCGGAAACCGGCGAGATCCTGACGCGCAGCGTGCGGCCGTTCGTGGTGGCTTACAAGGGTGTGAGCCTCACGGTGGAGCTGCCCGGCTATTATCCGGCCGGAGAGGGCGACGGCATCCATATCGGCAAGGACATGGAGGTGGTGGACGTGGCGCTGCGGACGCTGAAGGAACAGGTCGACGGCGTGCCGTCGCCGGCGACCATCCGGCGTATCCGCACCAAGCTCAATCTTTCCCAACGTGACGCCGGCACGTTGCTGAAGGTCGGCGAGAACGCCTTCGACAAATACGAGCGCGGGCTGGTCGAGCCGAGCGGCCCGACCAGCCAGCTGATCAAGCTGCTGGATCGCCATCCGGAGATGGCCGACGAGTTGCGCTGACTGGAGCGGATGTTTGGAGCTCTGCCATGCCGACCTGGCCGAATGACAAATTGCTGAAGCATGGACCCGAGCTGCCGATGGAGGAGCGGATCCGGCGCTACCAGCACAACATACGCGCCATCCGGGAGTCCGGATGTCCAGTGCCGACATCGGCTTATGCCGATACGCTCGACCCTGCCGAGATCGAGCTCTGGTTTGCCGACAGCGCGTATCGTAGCCATCGCCTGAAAGAGGCGATCAAGGGATTGGCGAAGCTGCCACCGGACAGCGAGATTCCCTGATCGCGGGGACCGAGGTGGGGCCCTGCGCGGGATGCACCTCATCGCGCGGAGGGATCCTGCTCGTGGTTGTGCGGATAAGCGTCTCCAGTTGGGCCAGATGAAAGAGAGCGGCAAGAAAACAAGGCCGACGATAAGCGTCACCTCCCGCGGCCGATGCCGTCTCGGCCCAACAGCCGCGCGTGAGCGCAAGGCAGCCTGGCGCGATGCCGAGGATCAGGGGGACGCCGACGAGCGGGCTGATCCGCTTAGAACGGCGCGTCGATATCGACGACGTTGGTCAGCTTGTGGTTGACGAACTCCTTGATGCCGAGGCCGAGCAGTTCGCGGCCATAGCCCGAGCGACGGACGCCGCCGAAGGGCAGGTCGGCCTTGACCATGGTGGGATGGTTCACGAACACCATGCCGGTGGAGATCTTGGCCGCTACCTCCGCACCGTGCTTGAGATCCGAGGTGAACACGGAGCCACCGAGGCCGAAGGGCGAGTCGATTATTGTGCTCGCGCGCCCGCTGCCTTGATTGGAATCAAGGACACGCGCCAAGTGCATCTTCGGAGTCAGCGTTGCCGTATTTTTATGGCCAGAGGCTTGAGCAATTCGGCCGAGACCAGATAGGCGACCACGATGACACCAATTCCGAGAAGGATGCTGATCGCTGGCACCTCAAAGCCGAACCAGGGGCCCATCGGTGTGAACGGCAGCGCCATTGCGACGACGAGCGCGATGAGAGATGACGCCGCCAGCGCGGGGCGTGGCAAATCCTGCCATGGTCGCCCGTTTGTGCGGATGATGAAGATGACGAGGATCTGCGTCGCCATGGATTCCAAAAACCACGCGGTGCGGAACTCGGCCGGAGACGCGTGAAACACGTACAGCAGCACGCCGAAGGTCAGGAAATCGAACAGCGAGGAGAGCGGACCCATAACCCCGGCGAAGCGCAGCAAGCCGCTCATATCCCAGACCTGCGGCCGCTCGATCGCTTCCTTTCGCACGCCGTCGAAGGGGATGCCGAGCTCCGACAGATCGTAGAGCAGGTTGTTCAGGAGGATCTGCGTCGGCAGCATGGGCAAGAACGGCAGCGCCATGGACGCGACCGCCATCGACAGCATGTTGCCGAAATTGGAGCTCGCCCCCATGCGCACATATTTGAGGATGTTGGCGAAGGTCCGCCGGCCTTCCTCGACGCCATCGGCGACGACCCCCAGATCCGAGGCCAACAGGATCATGTCGGCCGCCGCCTGCGCCACGCCGGACGCGCCCTCAACCGAGAGCCCGATATCGGCGGCCTTCAGTCCCGGGGCATCGTTGATGCCGTCTCCGAGGAAGCCGACGACAGCGCCCTTTGCCTGCAGCGCCTTGACAATGCGCGACTTCTGGTCCGGCGCCAGCCGCCCATAGGCATCGACGGTCCGCACCTGCACTGCCAGCGCGTCGTCGCTCAGGGCCGCGATTTCGGCACCCGACAGCACCTTGTCCGCGTTGAGGCCGACGAGGCCGGCAAGACGCCTGACGACGACGGGATCGTCGCCCGACAGGATCTTCAGCCTAACGCCGGCACCAGCCAGCCGGGCGATCGCCGCTGCGGCCGTCGCCTTGGGCGGATCGGCAAAGGCACAGAACCCTTCGAAGGTCAGGTCCGTCTCATCGGCCGCCTCGACCTCATGGGCCGTTCCCGACCAGGGGCGAGAGGCCACAGCGATGGTGCGCAGCCCGTCTCCAGCTAGGGCACGAACGAGATCGATCGCCCGCGCCCGTTCGCTCTTGCCCATCGCCGTGATGGCCTCACCGGTGCGCTGCGCAGTACACAACGCCAGAACGGCTTCCGGCGCGCCCTTGACAATCAGCAAGGGGCCATCCGGTCCCTTCGTGAGGACCGAGCCGAGCCGTCGGGTAAAATCGAAGGCGTGCCTGCCGGCGAGCGTCCAGCCTTCGGCAGCTCCGGCCGAGCCCTCGATCAACGCGGCATCGAGCGAGCCCCGGTTGCCGCCAAGGCTGGCGGCGATGGCGCCAAGCCGGGCGGCGCGGGGATCGTCCGTGCCGGTCGCGTCGAGACTTCGGGCAAGCGTGATCTCGGCCGAGGTCAGGGTGCCGGTCTTGTCGGTGCACAGCACCGTCATGGCCCCGAGGTCGTGGATCGACGCCAGGCGCTTGACGATGACCTTTTTGCGCGCCATGCGCATCGCGCCGCGCGACAGGGTGACGGTGGTGATCATCGGCAGGAGTTCGGGCGTCAGGCCGACGGCCAGCGCTACGGCGAACAGCACGGAATCGAGGACCTCGCGGCCGAGCAGGACCCGGGTGGCGAGGACGATCACGACCAGACCCAGCGTCAGCCTTGCGATGACAAGGCCGAACTGGTGCAGATCGCGCTGAAACGGCGATGGCGCCTGCGCCTCGGAAAGGGCCGAGGCGGCGGCGCCGAACACGGTCGCCCGGCCGGTGCCGACGACGAGCGCGATCGCTTCTCCGGTCTGCACCACGGCGCCGCGAAACAGCGCGTTGGAGGCTTCGCCGGGGCTTGGCGCGGTTACCACGCCCGGACGTTTCTCGACGGCGTAGGGCTCGCCGGTCAAGGCCGCTTCGCCTGCGGTACAGGCCGTCGCGTCGAGGATCATCGCGTCGGCGGGAATGATGTCGCCGGCCCGCACCCGCAGAATGTCGCCGGGGACGACCTTCGCGACCTCGACCTGACGGAAGATGCCGTCGCGCTTGACTTCGGCCTTCAGCGCCACCGAGCGCCGCAGCACCTCCGCCGCTTTCACGGCGTGTCCCTCCTGCACGGTGTCGAGTCCGATCGAGATCGCCAGGATCGCGACGATGATCGAGCCGCCGATCCCGTCCCCGGTCGCCACCGAGACGATGCCGGCCGCCAGCAGGATCAACGACAGGGGTTCGAGCAGCCGCCGGAGAATGGCCCGCGCGACGCTGTCGCTCTTCGTCTGGGCGTCGCTGTTGGCGCCGTAGCGGGCAAGCCTCGTTTCGGCCTCGGCCGAACTCAGGCCGTCGCTGCCGCATTGGAGCGCGGCGCAAAGGTCCGGCAGTGTCCGCGTCCAGAACGTGGCGAGGTTGCCGGGTCTGCTTTCGGGGGCGTGCTGGTCGACGGCTGTCATGGCGCCCCTGTCGTTCATGCGACGATGTGAAAACCGTGATCGGCATAGGTGACCGAGCCGGTCAGGGGCGCGGCAGTCTCGCTGGCGAGAAAGCTGGCGACGCGTCCGATCTGCTCGATCGTCACGAGCTGGTTGGCCGGCGTTCGGTCGCGGACGCGATCCAGCAACTCGTCGAAGCGCTCGATGCCCGAGGCGGCGCGGGTCTTGACCGGGCCCGCCGACAAAGCATGCACATGGACGCCGCGCGGGGCGAGATCGGTGGCGAGCGCCCGTACCGTCGATTCCAGCGCAGCCTTCACCGGCCCCATCAGATTGTAGTTCTCGACGACGCGGTCGGCGCCGTAGAAGCTCACGGTCTGCAGGCTTCCGCCTTCGCTCATCAACGGCAGGGCCAGTTTCGCCATGCGGATGAAGGAATGACAGGAAACATCCATCGCCAGGGCAAAACCCCCCGCCGAGCAATTGACGAGGCCCGTCTGCAGGTCCTCGCGCGGTGCGAAGGCGATCGAATGGAACAGGAAGTCGAGCCGCCCCCATTGGCTCGCGATCTGCTCGAACACGGCCTCCAGTTGTCCTTTCTCGCGCACGTCGCAGGGCACGATGATCGGCGCATCGAGGGATTCCGCCAGCGGCCGGACGTAAGGCTCGGCCTTGGCGTTGACATAGGTGACGGCGAGCTCCGCGCCTGCGTCGCGGAAGGCGCGCGCGCAGCCATAGGCGATGCTGTGCTCGTTGGCGATGCCGACGACGAGGCCGCGCTTGCCGGTGAGATCGACGATGGGCGTCATCGGATGGCCTTTCCTGCCTGGAGAATGGAGCAGGCCTCTTCGGCGATCACCTGCTCCTCATCGGTCGGAACGACGAGGACCGCGACCTTGTTGGTGCTGGCTTCGATCCGCATCGCATTCTGTGAATTCGCGGCGGGGTCGATCGCGACGCCGAGCCAGGCGAGATGCCGGCAGACCGCGTCGCGGACCTGCGGCTGGTGCTCGCCGATGCCGGCGGTGAAGACGATGCCGTCGAGCCCGCCCAGCGTCGTGGCGAGCGCCGCCGTCTCGCGGGCGATGCGGAAGGCGAAGAGGTCGAGCGCCTCGCGTGCTTCCGGCGCATCGCTCCCGATCAGGTCGCGGCTGTCGGCGCTGATGCCGGAGACGCCGAGCAGGCCGGAGCGATGATAGAGCATGTCTTCCACCGCCTCGATCGAGAGCCCGCGCTCCTTCAGCAGGTGGATCAGGACGCCGGGATCGAGAGCGCCGCAGCGGGTCGCCATCGGAATGCCGTCCAGCGTCGAAAAGCCCATGCTGGTGTCGCGGCTGATGCCGGCCTCCAGCCCGCACAGGCTCGCGCCGCTGCCCAGATGCGCCGCGACGACGCGGCCGCCGGCGATATCGGGCGCGACCTGCGCCAGCCGCGTGGCGATGTATTTGTAGGACAGGCCGTGGAAGCCGTAGCGCTTGACGCCCTCGTCGAAGAGGGCTCGGGGCAAGGCGAAGCGCCGCACGAGATCTCTCTGGCTGCGGTGGAAGGCCGTATCGAAGGAGGCGATCTGCGGCAGGTTCGGACGCAGATGCTGGATCGCCCTTATCAGCCGGACGCTCTGCGGCTGGTGCAGCGGCGCCAGAGGCACCAGAGCCTCGATGGCCCCGAGCGTCCTGTCATCGATGGCCTCCGGCCCCGCGAAGCGGTCTCCGCCATGAACCACGCGATGTCCGACGGCGGCGAGCGCGCTCACCGAGAAATGGCGCGCCAGCCAGCCGAGCGTCTCGTCGATCACCTCGTGCAGATCGTCTGTGACCGGCGCCGCGAGCGGGATATCGGCCGTCGTCGGCCCTTGGACGATGTGAAGCGTCAGGGGCTTGTGGCGCAGGTCGATCACGCCCTTGCCGAGGCGGCGCGGTGCGTCCGCTTCGATCGCAAACAGGCCGAATTTGATCGTCGACGATCCGGGATTGAAGGTGAGGAGAATACGGTCGCTCATGGCGCGAGAGCTTTCGTCTTGCGGCGCGCCACCACCAGCTTGGCCAGCGACACGGAGGCAAGCCTGACCTTCAGCGAATCCGAGCGGCTCGTCAGGATGATCGGTACGCGGGCGCCGAGCACGAGTCCGGCCGCATCGGCGCCGGCGAGATAGATCAACTGCTTGGCGAGCATGTTGCCGGCCTCGAGATTGGGCACGACGAGGATGTCGGCCTGCCCTGCGACGGGCGAGACGATCTCCTTGATCCGCGCCGCATCGAAGCTGATGGCGTTGTCGAAGGCGAGCGGCCCGTCGACCCGCGCGCCGCTGATCTGGCCGCGCGCCGCCATGACGGTCAAAGCGGCGGCATCCAGCGTCGCCTGCATGGCGGGATTGACGGTCTCGACGGCGGCGAGGATCGCCACCATCGGCTCCGCGATGCCGAGATCATGCAGCAGGTCGATCGCGTTCTGGCAGATGTCGCGCTTCTGCGCGAGGGTCGGGGCGATGTTGATCGCAGCGTCGGTGATGATCAGCGGCTTGGGATAGACCGGCACGTCGAGCGCATAGACATGGCTGATCCGGCGCTCCGTGCGCAGTCCGGACTGCGCCGCGACCACCGCGCCCAGCAATTCGTCGGTATGCAGGCTGCCCTTCATCAGGGCCTCGACCTCGTCCCTTGCTGCGAGCTCGACGGCGCGGGCGGCGGCGGCATGGCTGTGCTCGGTCGACTCCAGCCGAAGCCCGGCAATCGAAAGCCCGGCTCGTTCGGCGGCCTCCCGGATGCGATGTTCCGGGCCGACCAGCACCGGCGTGATGAGGCCGTCGTCGCGCGCCTCGATCGCGGCCTGGATCGCCTCCGCATTGCAGGGATGGACGATGGCCGTCAGCATCGGCGGCAGACCGCGTGCCGCCCGCAGGAAGGGCTCGAACCTGTCTGACCGGCGCAAGGCGATCTCCGGCACCGCCATGCGGGGCAGCGAGAGCTTCTCGTCCGGCGCGATCACGGTCGCGGTGCCGGTCAGCACCTCGTCGCCATGCTGGTTGGTGCAGCGCGTGTCGAACAGGACGATGCGCTTCTCCGGCCGTTTTTCCTGCACCGTGACGGTGGCGGTGATAGTGTCGCCCGGCGCGACCGGTTTGCGGAAGCGCAGATCCTGGCAGAGATAGATCGTCCCGGGCCCTGGAAGCTCGGTGCCGAGCAGGGTCGAGATCAGCGCTCCCGTCCACATGCCGTGGATGACGACATGGCCAAAAATGTCGCCCGCCGCATATTGCGCGTCGAGATGGGCCGGATTGACGTCGCCCGAGACCGCCGCGAACAGTTTTATGTCGTCGGGCCTGACGAGACGCACGAGCGAAGCAGTATCGCCAACAGCGAGTTCCTCGAAGGTCCGGTTCACCAGCGGAGCGCTGGCCGAGACGGCGCTCATGACTGCATCACATAGGTGCCGGGCGCATCGGCAAGCGGCGCATAGCCCTGCTCCGGCGCTCCCATGGCAGGGGGCGAGGCCTGGTTTCCGGTGGAATGAGCGGTGAGCCGTACTGCCCAGTCCGGCCACCACGACCCATCCTGTGTCGGCGCCGCGGCCATCCATTCCTGCGCGCTCAGCAAGGCATCGGCGGGCGCCTTGGTCGTGATGCGGAAGTGCCGGTGCGGGTGGCCGGGCTCGCTGACGATGCCGGCATTGTGGCCGCCGCTGGTCAGCACGAAGGTCACGGGGACGTCCGAGAGATGGTGGATCTTGTAGACCGATTGCCATGGGGCGACATGGTCGCGCTCGGTCCCGACCGCGAAGATCGGCGCGAGGATATTCTGGAGCGCGATCGGACGGCTATCGACCACATAGCGCCCCGAGGCGAGATCGTTGCCCAGGAAGAATTTGCGCAGATACTCCGAATGCATGCGGTAGGGCATCCGCGTCGCGTCGGCGTTCCAGGCCATGAGGTCGATCATCGGGGTGCGCTGGCCCATCAGATAGTCGTGGATCATCCGCGACCAGATGAGATCGTTCGATTTGAGAAGCTGGAAGGCGCCGGCCATCTGGCCCGAATCCAGCGTGCCGCGCCCCCACATCATCGCTTCGAGGAAGGAGACCTGGCTGTCGTCGATAAAGAGCTGCAGCTCGCCGGGCTCGCTGAAATCGGTCTGGGCCGCGAACAGGGTCATGGTCTTGAGGCGATCATCCGCGACCTCCATCATGGCGGCTGCCGTGAGCGCCAGCAGCGTGCCCCCGAGGCAATAGCCGCCCGCGTGGATCTTCTGGTCCGGTACGATGGAGGCGACGGCGTCGAGTGCCGCCATGACGCCGAGCCGGCGGTAATCCTCCAGCGACAGGTCGCGGTCGTCCGCCGTGACGTTGCGCCAGGAGATGCAGAAGACGGTGCGGCCCTGGGTGACGAGATAGCTGATCAGGGAGTTCTGCGGCGACAGGTCGAGGATGTAGTATTTCATGATCCAGGCCGGCACGATCAGCACGGGCTCGGGATCCATGGTCTCCGTGGCCGGGGCATACTGGATCAGTTCGATCAGGTGATTGCGGAAGACAACCTTGCCCGGCGTCACGGCCACCGTCTCGCCGGGCTTGAACGCCCCGCTTCCCAAGGGCGGCAGCCCCTCCTTGGTCCGCCGCGCATCGTCGCTCCAGTTGCGAAAGCCCTCGGTCAGGTTCCTCCCGCCTGTTCGCAGCGTCTCCCGGGCGACGGTGGGATTGGTGAAGGGCGAATTGGACGGCGAGACCATGTCCAGCCACTGGCGCGCGGCGAAGGAGACGACATCCTCATGATGGGGCGAGACGCCCTGAACATCATGGGTCGCGACATGCCACCATTGCTGGGTCAGCAGAAAGCTCTGGTACCAGAGCCGGTAGGGCAGGGCGTTCCAGCCCTCGTCGCGGAACCGCTCGTCGCCGGCCAGGGGCTCGATGCAGGGCGGAGCCGCTGGATCGAGAGCCGATCGCACCGCATCGCTCGAAAGCCGGGACGATTTCCGCGCAGCCTTGAGTGCAAGCTCCATCTGCTTGCCCGGCGCTGCGCCCAGATGGATCGCCCAATCGGCGAAAGCCAGCCACAACGCGGCCGGTGACAGCCCGCCGGTCATCCGCGCGGTGGCGGCCGCGCTCGTCCGATCGATGTCCCGGAAGAAGTCGGCGGGCGGAAATGAACCGTGCTCGCCATCCGTCTTCGTCAGCTTGCCCGCGGGAGGCGCGCCTACGCGGTCATCCATTTAGATCTCCTGATCGAACACCGTATTAAGTCCCGACCGAAGCCCAGACTATTCGACAAGCCCATCGGAACACCTTGATCAGAAGCCTGCGTCAGGATTGCGATACCAGTGCGCCCGCGACCTGAAGTGCCGCGGAGGTCTTTGTTCGTCACGCTCACGGGACGAGGACCGCTGCGCCCTGGAAACGCCCGGCTCGCAGATCCGCAAGCGCCTCATTTGCCTGTTCGAGCGGATAGACCGTCGTCGTTGCCTTCACGCCCGCCCTCGGGGCGAGTTCCAGGAATTCGACGGCGTCCTCGCGGGTGAGATTGGCAACGGAGAGGATCTGCCGCTCCTCCCACAGGATGCTGTAGGGAAACTGCGGGATGTCGCTCATATGGATGCCGCCGCAGACGACGTGACCGCCCTTGCGCACCGCGCGCAGCGCCGCCGGCACGAGATCGCCGACAGGCGCGAAGATGATCGCCGCGTCGAGAGATTCGGGAGGCGCCGCATCGGAGCTACCGACCCATTTCGCGCCAAGGGAGCGAGCAAGGTGCTGCGCGGCCTCGTCGCCGGTGCGTGTGAAGGCGTAGATCTCCCGACCTTGCCAGCGGCAGACTTGCGCCAGGATATGGGCGGCGGCGCCGAAGCCATAGAGCCCGATCTTGTGGCCGTCACCTGCCAGCTTGAGAGAGCGCCAGCCGATCAGACCGGCACACATCAGCGGCGCCGAAGCGACCGGGTCATCGAAGCCAGCGAGAGGAAAGGCGAAGGCTCCATCCGCTACGACATGGGTCGCGAATCCACCATCGCGCGTGTAGCCCGTGAACAGCGGATTATCGCACAGGTTCTCGTGATGCGAAGTGCAATAGGGACAGATGCCGCAGGTATGCCCAAGCCAGGGAATGCCGACTCTCGTCCCGACTGCGTGCCCCGTCGCACCCACACCGAGTGCTTCGACGCGGCCGACGATCTCATGGCCGGGAATGACCGGAAGCTTCCCCGCCGGGAGATCGCCATCGACGACATGAAGATCTGTCCGGCAGACGGCGCAGGCTTCGACGCGCACCCGGATTTCGCCGGGTCCGGGAACGGGCAGCGGCCGTTCCTCGAGCCGCAACCGTTCCCCGACCGCATGGAGAACCATGGCCTTCATCACATCGAGTTCTCCATGGTGCGCTGGCCTCCGACGCATCCCGTTCAAACCGGCGGCGCGATGTACATGCCGGACATTGGCTCGAAAACGACCGTGGTGATGACCCATGCCACATTCATCGTGAACGCAATCCATGCTGCATAGATAGCCGCGGATCAGCGTAACCTCGCGGACGCCTCCTGGCGATTCAGGGAGGGAAACCAACCGCGGGGTTTCCTTAATTAGGCCGTTCCGGCAATCGATAAGGTGAAAACATGTCCAAACCCGATCGCACGCAGACCAAGGCACATCTCGTCGGCGGTGGCATCGCTTCGCTGGCGGCTGCCGCGATTCTGATCCGCGACGGCGATCTGCTAGGCAAGAACATCACTATTTACGAGGAACTCGATCGGCTGGGTGGCGCCCTCGACGGCACGGGCGACCCCGAGCACGGCTACATCGTCCGGGGCGGGCGAATGATTGAGAGCAAATACCTCTGCACCTACGACCTTTATTCCTCGGTGCCGACGCTCGACGGCAAGCAGACGGTCACCCAGGAGATCATGCAGTGGAACGAGATCATCAAGACGGGCTCCAAGTCCCGGCTGGTGCGCGGCGGCCATAAGATCGACGCGCCGGAGTTTGGCCTCACCGAGAAGCACATCCTGACCATCGAGAAGCTCGCGATTGAGCCGGAGGCGCTCCTCGGCAACAGCAGGATCAGCGATCATTTCGACGAGGCATTCTTCAATACCAATTTCTGGTTCATGTGGTGCACCACCTTCGCCTTCCAGCCCTGGCACAGCGCGATCGAGCTCAAGCGCTATTTCGTGCGCTTTACCCATATGGTGGCGGGCTTCAACGAGCTGCGCGGCATCATGAGGACCTATTACAACCAGTATGACTCCCTCGTGTTGCCGTTGCGCAAATGGCTAAAGGAGCGCGGAGTTCAGTTCCGCCTCGGCACGCGGGTGACGGATATTGCCTTCGCGGAACGCAATGGCGAGACCTTTGCCGAAGCTCTGAGTTATGAGCGTGGCGGCGAAGCCGGGCAGCACGCTGTCGGACTGCAAGATCTGGTCATCGCCACTCTGGGTTCGATGACCGAGGCCTCCTCGATCGGAACCATGGAGACCGCGCCCGTGCTGAACGACAAACGCACGGGCGGCGCGTGGACGCTATGGGAGAAGATTGCCGCTGGCCGTCCCGAACTGGGGCAACCGGGCAAATTTTCCGACCATATCGACGAGTCGAAATGGATCTCGTTCACGACGACGCTGAAGAACACCGAGTTGTTCGATCTGGTTCGCGACTTCACCGGCAATGTGCCTGGCGAGGGCGGGCTGATCACCTTCATCGACTCCGGCTGGTTGATGTCGATCGTTTTGCCTCACCAGCCGCATTTCATTGGCCAGCCCGAGAATGTGCAGGTGCTCTGGGGCTATGCTCTCTCGATCGACAAGCCGGGCGACTATGTGAACAAGCCAATGTCGGCCTGCAGTGGCCGCGAGATAATGACTGAACTGCTTGGACATCTCGGTGCGTCCGACCGGGCGGCAACCATCCTGGCCGGCGCCATCTGCTTGCCCTGCACGATGCCGTTCATCACCAGCCAGTTCCTGGCGCGCGAGAGGGGCGATCGGCCCCAGGTGCACCCGAAGGGCTATGCCAACTTCGGCGTCACCGGCCAGTTCTGCGAACAGCCTGACGATGTCGTCTTCACGGTCGAATACTCGATCCGTTCGGCGATGACGGCCGCTTATGAATTGCTTGACCTTGATCGCAAGCCGCCGGCGGTGTTCAAGGGCCAACTTGATCCGCGCAACCTCTACAAAGCCTTCCGCGCCCTACACGATATGGACGGGTGAATGCGCCTCATCGCGCGTAGGGATCATATTCGTGGTTATGCAGATATCCGCATAACCAC
>NZ_JBAFWT010000060.1:0-18559 GCF_043195195.1 Roseixanthobacter psychrophilus | reverse complement strand
CCGCGATGCCCGCATCGTGGGGTGGCCAGCGGGGTTGACGGCACTAGGCGGCCGAGACCCGGACACAGGCGGCAAAGAGGAGGGGATGGGCTTCGAAGCCACCGACCACAGGGGACACCCTCCAGGCCACGCCCGCCCTCGACAGGACGCGCGCCGCAGCGCCGCCTCGTCCGGTATCCGTCATGGCCGCTCAGGACGCCCTCGCTCCCCCGGCACCGCGATGGACAATTGCTGCGCTCCGCCCGATCCCGCCGGCCGCGCCGCGCCAGCGCCCGCCGGAACCACGGACCAGCACCAACGGCAGGAACCCTCACGTCGATCCCCAGCCACGGTCCAAGCTCTATGCAAACACCCAGGCCTGATGCCAAGGCCATCCCGCCCTGGCCAGCATCGGCCCGATACACCCGAAGCTCGACGTCACCCTACAGCGGGGTCGGCGCTCCCGCCAGGCCAGCATCTCCGTGCCGAGCCGATCGCGCAGCCCGCCGAACTCGAGATCTCACGGGAACTCAGTTGAGAAGTTAAGGATTCATGCCCTCATTGACCTGTGCTAATGGAGAAAGATCTCCCAACTTGAATCGGTTCCATGAAACGCCCGACGAAGCCTTTTGTTGTCGAATACAAGCGCAGCGCGCGAAAAGCCTTCGGACCGTCGACGATCTCGGCAAGGGATATGGCTGCGAGCCTTCCGACACCCGCAGCTGATTCGATCCCGAAATCTCCGCAGGCAGCAGCCTCCGCACTGTTCGAGATCACAAGCCAGTCGAGTCCCACTTTCAATTCGGTGCCGACGGAGCCGCGTGTCTTGCCGGTCCTTACGGTTGAAGGCGACCGCACGCCTGTAACCGAGCAGGCCCAGGACGATCCCCTTCGGCTGCATGACCCGTCATCACCGGCAATCGAAGCGAGAGCGTCACCTCGCAAGACAAAGGCGCGGAAGCAAGTTGCGGTTTCCGCGCCTGCCGATATCGGTGCAGGCCCGCAGATGGCGCCGGCAGGGGATGATGGAGCGAGGGCTGGGACTTCCGAGCCGCGCGCCGCTTCACTCCCGGCAGTCCGCCGGCGCCGAAGACTGCTGGAGGGGCAAGATTGTTTGCCGCATGGGCAACGTTGGAAACGGCGATTGCCGAAGTTCATGCGGTAGCTAGCTTCTCCGCCGCTTCTTTGCGCTCACTGTAGCGGTTGGTGAGATAGGGGGAGAGATCGCGTGTCAGCAGCGTGAACTTAACCAATTCCTCCATCACGTCGACCACCCGGTCGTAATAGGAGGATGGCTTCATGCGGCCCGCCTCGTCGAATTCCTCGTAAGCCTTGGCGACGGAAGACTGGTTGGGGATTGTCACCATGCGCATCCAGTGGCCGAGCACACGAAGCTGGTTGACCGCGTTGAAGCTCTGCGAACCGCCGGACACCTGCATGAGGGCCAACGTCCGGCCCTGCGTCGGCCGTATCGCGCCAACCGATAGCGGTATCCAGTCGATCTGCGCCTTCATCACCGCGCTCATGGCGCCGTGCCGCTCCGGGCTGGTCCAGACCTGACCCTCGGACCATGCCGATAGATCGCGCAGTTCTCGCACCTTCGGATGGTCGATCTCCGCGCCGTCCGGTAGCGGCAGGCCACACGGATCGAAGATGCGGGTTTCCGCGCCGAAGTGCTTGAGTAGGCGTTCGGCCTCCAGCGTCAGGAACCGGCTGTAGGAGCGTTCGCGCAGCGATCCGTAGAGCAACAGGATTCGCGGTGGATGCGTTGAGGGCGTCGCGTGCAGCCGGTCGATGGTTGGCACGTCGAGGCAGTCGGCGGCGACGTTGGGCAGATCGTCCGGCATCAACGGTGGGCCTCGGCAATCGCCACGAGCTTGTCGCCGCGCTCGTACCAGCCCTTGGACCTGTTCACGATCCAGACAACGGTAAGCATCACCGGGACTTCGATCAGCACCCCGACGACGGTCGCGAGCGCAGCCCCGGAATGGAAGCCGAACAGGCTGATCGCAGCGGCGACCGCCAGCTCGAAGAAGTTCGATGCGCCGATCAGCGCCGAGGGGCCGGCGACGCAATGCTGCTCGCCCGCCATGCGGTTGAGGATATAGGCGAGGCCGGCATTGAAATAGACCTGGATCAGGATCGGCACGGCAAGAAGCCCGATCACCAGCGGCTGCGCGATGATCTGCTCGCCCTGGAAGCCGAACAGCAGCACCAGCGTCGCCAGCAGCGCGACCAGCGAGAGCGGACCGAGCCGGCCCAGCAGCCGGTCGAGCGCCGCCGGTCCGCCGGTCGCCAGCAGCCGGCGCCGGAGAAGCTGCGCGATGATCACCGGAATGACGATGTACAGCACCACCGATAGCACCAGCGTGCCCCAGGGCACGGTGATGGCGGAGAGTCCGAGCAGCAGGCCGACGATCGGCGCGAAGGCCACCACCATGATGGCGTCGTTGAGCGCCACCTGGGAGAGCGTGAAATGCGGCTCGCCTTTGGTCAGGTTCGACCAGACGAACACCATCGCGGTGCAAGGCGCGGCGGCGAGGATGATGAGGCCGGCAATATAGCTGTCGATCTGGTCGGCGGGCAGATGCGGCCGGAACAGCCAGCCGATGAACAGCCAGCCGAGCAGCGCCATGGAGAACGGCTTGACCGCCCAATTGATGAACAGGGTGACGCCGATGCCGCGCCAGTGGCGGCCGACCTCACCGAGGGCGGCGAAGTCGATCCTCAGCAGCATGGGAATGACCATCAGCCAGATCAGCACGGCGACCGGCAGATTGACCTTGGCGATCTCGGCAGCGCCGACCGCCTGGAAGGCGCCGGGCATGACGTGCCCGAGCGCGATGCCGGCGACAATGCACAAGGCGACCCAGAGGGTGAGCCAGCGTTCAAAAATGGACATGGTTCTTCCTCACGCCGAATTCTTCCTCACGCCGACGCAACGCGGCGGCCGCGCTCGTCGATGACGCGCTCGCCTTCTTCCTTGGTAAACGCGCCCAGTTGCGAAGGCAGCAGATCGAGAACCTCTTCTGACGGCCGGCAGAGTCTCACGCCTTTCGGCGAAACGACGATCGGCCGGTTGATCAGGATCGGATGCGCCAGCATGGCGTCGAGAAGCTGATCGTCGGTCAGGCTCGGATCGCCCAGGCCCAGTTCAGCATAGGGCGTGCCTTTTTCCCGCAGCAGCTCGCGCGTGGAAATCCCCATCCGCGCGATCAACTGGAGGAGCATCGCCCGCGACGGTGGTGTCTTCAGATATTCGATGACATGCGGTTCGACACCGGCGTTGCGGATCAGCGCCAGCGCGTTGCGCGAGGTACCACAGTCGGGGTTGTGATAGATGATGACATCCATGATCGACCTCACGCCGCGCTGTGGCGGGGCGAGGTTGCCCCTTCGAATTGGCCGATTTCGGTGAGCTTCGCCTTGAGCGAGGCCTTGTCGAGGCTTGCGACCGGCAAAGCCGCGAAGACCGAAATCCGGTTCCTGAGATAACGGAAGGCAGCGACAAAGGCGGCCTGCTTCTGGATATCCAGGCCTTCGACCACGGCGGGATCCTCGATCCCCCAATGGGCCGTCATCGGCTGGCCCGGCCATATCGGGCATGTCTCGCCCGCGGCATTGTCGCAGACGGTGAACACGAAATCCATGACAGGGGCATCCGGCATCGCGAACTCCTCCCAGCTCTTCGAGCGGAAGCCCTCGGTCGGATAGTCGAAGCTCTCCAGCACCTTCAGCGCGAACGGATTGACAGTCCCTTTCGGTTGGCTGCCGGCGGAGAAGGCACGGAAGCGGCCGCCGCCATCCTTGTTGAGAATGCTCTCGGCGAGGATCGACCGCGCCGAATTGCCCGTGCAAAGGAAGAGGACATTGTAGATACGGTCACTCATGAACAGCCTCCTGGGTGGCTTCATTTTTGGGTGTGCAGCAGGGCGACAGGTCGGCGATCAACGGGGCGCAGATCTCCGGGCGCCCGCCGCAGCAATCCTTGACGAGGTAGAAGGCAAGCTCGCGCACCGCATCAAGCTTGGCTCGGTAGATGATCGACCGGCTTTGCCGCTCGGCTTCGATGAGCCCGGCGCGTGTCAGGATCGCCAGATGGGTCGACATGGTGTTCTGCGGTACGCTCATGTGCCGGGCGATGTCGCCGGCCGGCAGCCCTTCCGGTTCGCGTGCGATCAGCAGCCGGAACACGTCGAGGCGCGTCGACTGGGCAAGCGCCGCGAAGGCGAGAATGGCTCTTTCTGATTCCATAATTCGAGATTAATCGATATATGGAATCATGTCCAGCCAAGCATGGTAGTGAAGGTCACCTGCCTGAGACGGCAGCTGCGCGGAGGCTGCGGCGAATCCATCTTGATTATTCTGGTTATCTATTTATATGGATAACCATGATAACCAACGAAGGGAACGCGGCCATGGCTGCCACCGATGCGACTGGCGCACTCGCCGGCTTCGCCACGATGACCGGCACGCCGGAGCAGGTCCGGCATCGTCTCGACCATCTCGGCGGTAAGCCGAAGCAGGTCATCGCTTTGACCCTCGAACACGGCAGTGAGCCGGCCGTGCGCGCGCTCGCCGAGACGTTCGAGAGCATCGCACCGCTTGTCGGCGCCATTCTCGCACGCCGCGAGACTGAGGCCATGCAGTCGATCCTTGAACTGTTGGTGCCTCACGTCCCTCCCCCCCAGCATATGTTGCTCGAGGCGCGGATGACGGCTGAGGCGCGCAAGGCCGTGCTGGAGAGCGGTGAATGGCTGACGGCGGCCCAGATCGCCGAGATGGCCGGCTTCAGTACCAACAATCCCAGCGCCCAGCCGAACAAGTGGAAGAAGGATGGCATTATCTTCGCAGTTCGGCATCGGGGGATCGATTACTTTCCTGGCTACGCGCTGGATCCGAAGACGGGCTATCGCCCGCTCAAGGCTCTCGCCGCCGTGCTCAAGGTCTTTAACGGCAGCAAGGACGATTGGGGGCTCGCATACTGGTTCGCCTCGGACAACAGCTTCCTCAGCGGCAAGCGTCCGCAGGATCTCCTGGTGGAGCAGTCTGAGCGCGTGATCGCGGCGGCCGAAGATGAGCGGCAAGGCGTGACGCATGGCTAAGCCGCCGGCCGAGCCGAAGCACGCAAAGGCGAAGGCCCCCGACGATGCAACGCCCCCTCCTCCGGCGGACTTGGGAGCAAAGACCTCAACGGTGATCTGGCCCAAGGGCCAGATCATTCATCGGATGCACCTGGACGCCTATCTCGGCGATCAGTTCAACCCGGGCCTCAAGGGCAATGCGCGCTTCAGCCCGATCGTCGACGGCGCCGACGTTGCAATCCCGACGCTCTATGGCGGCACGACTTTCGATTGCGCCGCCATGGAGACCGTTTTTCACGATGTCCCTTTCTCATCGGGTCTCAAGACCTACGACAAGGGCAAACTCACGGGTCAGACCTATTCGCGGCTGGAGCCACACCAGGATCTCGTCCTTGCCGATCTCAGCGCCACGGCACTTCGCAGATTGGGCGTCCGGCGCATCGAGCTCATCGACACTGAGAAAGATCGCTACCCGCAAACCCGCCCTTGGGCTGAGGCATTCTACGCCGCACGCCCCGACATTCACGGACTATGTTGGGTTTCAAGGCAGGATGATCGTGCGCTCGCGATCATCCTGTTCGGCAACCGGCTTCCGGCCGACGCGCTGCGCATGATCGCCCCGTCGCTCGAGGTTATCGGCACACCCGGCGTCTATGCGGACCTGATCTCCCTCGCGGATCGCATCGGGGTGAAGGTCGTCTCCGGGAAATCCTGACGCGGTATTAGACCGCAAGGCAACGGGTGGAACGAAAGCCTGCGTGAAAACCGATAATCAACGAGCTGTTCGTGACTAGTAACCGGCTTCTGCCCACAAAATCCGGTCCTGCTCCTGCTTCAAATCCTCCAGCGACACATCAACCATTTTGAGCTCGACGTTATACATTGGTAACGGCCAGTGTCGACCGAGTACAAAGACATGATCTTGTGTTGCAAAGTCGGCGGGCAACGCCTCCGTAACGAGCCGCTCGACAAGTTGATCCGTGAGCCGTTCTGCATCTCGCAGCGATTCATGCTCGACAAAATCCAGCGCTCCCCACACCTGCGCTGTTGCGTTCAGGCCAGGCAATGAAAACATCCCCAATGCGGCCATCGCTTCGGCGACAGCAAGAACGGATGGCTTCCGGGGCTCGAAGAAACCAGGATAGGTCTTCGGTGCATTCCAGATTGGAACGCGGTCCTCATAGGCTTCGATGTCCGCATAGAGTTTACTTTCGCGCCGATAGAGATTTGCGTTCGGAACGATATACTCTCCGACATCACCTTCTATGTAATGAGATTTGCGAAGAGGCTCGACGCGCTTTCGAAGGTCCGCAATGTCCTGGCTCCATCCGTCGCAAACCTCGGCATAAATCAATCGCTCGAGATGGCCGTAGAACCGACTGACGATCTGGCTCAATCTCGCGGCGATGAGGTGCCTTGGGCAGCGCACGGCATCCATCAAAATCAGAATCTTTGCCGCTTCCTCCTGCGCGAAGCCTGCCAACACCTCAGCCTCGCGTGGCTGCGCTGACAGATGGCAAGAGGCTGACCAAAATCCTCTGGCACTCTCCAGGAGAATGGGCAGTCCTTCCGCGATAAATCGGAGCAACTCGTCATAGGGCATCTGGCAGATGAGCTTCGCCTGCCGTTGCCCGAAATCCGGCGCCTTCCCCATCGTCAGTTGCCCTAAGGAGTTCTATTTACATGCGCCGTGTAATCCGACGTCCAGCACCGAAGGCGCCCGCCGCCGCCGATCGGAGTTGATGTGGACCACGAATGGTTGAAATAGTGACTGTCGCGCAATTCCAAGTCCAGCGCGGCGCTCATTGAACACAAAGGGCACTCAAGGATGCATCCGGAGCAGTCCGACACCCCCGACCTGGTGGCGGTTTCCGCCGCGCTCGTCGCAGCCTACGTTTCCAACAATTCCGTACCGACGGCCGAGCTGCCGAAATTGATCGATGACATCCACGCTGCCCTCCGGTCGCTGGGCGCTGCGGCGCCGATTGGGCCGGAGAAGAAACCGGGACCGGCGGTGTCGGTGCGCAAATCGGTCACGCCGGATTTCATCATCTGTCTCGAAGACGGCAAGAAATTCAAATCGCTGAAGCGGCATCTCCGCACGCAATATGGTCTGACGCCCGCAGAGTATCGGCAGAAATGGAACCTTCCGGCCGACTACCCGATGGTCGCGCCGAGCTATGCGCAATCCCGCTCAGCGCTGGCGAAGGCGTCCGGCCTTGGCCAGTTGCGCAAGGCTGCCGCTCCCGTGCCTGAGCCAATCGTCGAGGCCGCACCTGTGGTCGAGGAGAAGCCGAAACGCGCCTCGCGCATCAAGGCAAGCGCACCGACCGCGGTTGTGGCTGCGCCGGACACCGCCGCGTCGAAGCGCGCACCACGCAGGACGAAAGCCGTTGCTGAGCCGGTGGTGGAACCGGCCGCAAGACCCAAGAGGCGACGCAAGGCCGCCACAACCACCGATTCATGACGACGGTCGGCGCAGCGGGAGACCTCGACACCGGCTGCGTCATCGTCGAGGCAGGGCCGGCCTGGCCCATGCTCGGCTTGCTGCTCGCCCAAGCCGGCGTCGATGTGACGGTCGTCGAGAAGCACGAGGATTTCCTGCGCGATTTTCATGGTGACACGATTCACCTACCCGCGCTGGAGATGATGAGTCGGGCTTGCTCGACGAGTTTGTGCTCGACGTGAACATCGGTCAGGACCGCGATGTCCTTGAGCATCGCCTTGCGGCGGTTGCCGAAGCCGGGCGCTTTCACGCCGCGACCTTGAGGCGCGGCGGATGGTGGCGGCCGCGATGGCGTGACTTCCCGCTCGCGCGGCCGTGAATGGCGGATCGGCGGGAGCGTCTTGCGCCGGCCGCGCGAGGCTGGTCCATTCCCTATCGTCATGTCGACGCCATTCTGCTCGGGAGGTTTTCCGATGGACCGCCGAACCTTCCTGGCGACGGGATTTGCCCGCGTCGCCCTCGGCTCCGGAGCGATCGCGCAGCTCGAGCAGCACCTCAACGCTGCACCGGCAACCACTAACGATCGAGCGGTCTCCACGGTCCCTTTCGATCATCGGAATCCGACTCGGCCATGAAGATCTTTAGGGAAAGCGGCGCGCAATGTTGGCGGCTCGCGCCGCTCGCCCCGGACGATAACATAGCCGTCGCGCGGGAGCCCTCGTAGAAGGCCTGTCTGACGGAGCTGGACGAATCCTCCTCGGTGAGGCCGACAGCCTCGTGAACGAATGCCTCGGCCAGCGAGATTGTTCCGTCAGGCGGCCTGCTCGGTGAGCAGGCCGCCTCGCTTCATCGTCGAAAGTCGGCCATGAGGGGCTTGGTCAAAGCGCCCGCTTGATCTCCGCGTAGTCGCCATTGGTACGCAGCGTCAACGTAACGTCGGCGCGGTCGCGGTTTCGCCAGAACCAGCCGTGGTTGCCGTCGAAGGCAGCCTCCAGCACTCCTTCGGCGCCCGGCACCGAGCGCCCCTTCTCGTAGCTGGTCTGCTGCCCGCCGCCGTCGCCATGAAGGTCGAAGTTCACGACACCTCCGGTGACGGTCCAAGAGAAGTTCACGCGGGCACCCTGATTCATCACCAGCTTGACCTCGGTGCCTTCGCCCGGCTTCAGCGTGATCGTCATCACATCAGTGCGGCCTGCCGGGGTCTGCGCCGCAGCCGAACCGATCACCAGCTCGGCGAAGATCCTGGCGGCCAGGCTGGAACGTTGATCAGGCGTCGGCAGCGCGGCCGGGATTTCTCCCTGCTGGCCGGCTGCACGATCCCGTTCCGCCTCATCGGCGAGCTGGGTCTTGATCTCGCCCATCTCGGCCAGGCCAAGCGCGCGCCCGATGCCGGTCGGGTCGATGGCGTACTCGGCCGGCAGGACGATGGTGACCAGGATCGCCGCCGCCGCGACGATGGCGATGATGGTGGAGCGGAGAAGCTGCTTCGAGGTCGGCAGCTCGGCGCGGGTCGGAATATCGGTGTTGTACATGGGAGGAATCCTTTTTCGGATGTTCAGGAGACGACCCAGCCGGTGAGCTGATAGCCGATCAGCACGAACCCGGCGGTCATCATGACGGTGTTGGCAGTGTAGGCATGGCGCCAGAAGCTGTCGGTTCGGCGCCAGTAGCCCATGACGATCAGGATGGCGGCGAGCGCCAGGAGCTGGCCGATTTCCACGCCGACATTGAAGGCGAGAAGGTTCGGCACGAGACCGTCGGGCGAGATGTTGTATTCGATGATCTTGGTCGACAGGCCGAAGCCGTGGAAGAAGCCGAAGATCAGGGTGGCGATCTTGGTGTTCGGCTGGAAGCCGAGCCAGCGCTGGAAGGCGCCCATATTGTCGAGCGCCTTGTAGACCACCGACAGGCCGATGATCGCATCGATGATGTAGCTGTTAATCCCGACGTTGAAATAGACGCCGAGCAGCATGGTCGTGGAGTGGCCGAGCGCGAACAGGCTCACATAGATGCCGATGTGCTTCATCCGGTAGAGGAAGAAGATCACGCCGAACAGGAACAGGATGTGGTCGTATCCCGTCACCATGTGCTTGGCGCCGAGATAGATGAAGGGCAGCAGGTTGATGCCGGTGATCTCCTGGATGTAGCCCTTGTCGCCTTCGGCCACGGCATGGGCGAAGGCCGCCCCGCCGAGCAGCGGCAGGGTCAGGAGAGCGATGAGCATGGGAAGGGCGAGCCGCCAGCGCGCGCAAGGCGTGCGTGGCGGGCCCTCGTAGAAGGGTCCTTGCATGAGAATTCCTATCGTCGTCGTTTGAGGGTGGCCGCGTGCGCGGCCGCGATCATGCGAGGAGGATCGGTCTCGGAGGGCGTTCAAGCCGGAAACGGGTTTCCAGATCGGCAAACGACGGCGGGTAAGCCAGCCAACTCCGACCTATCGAGGGAGCCGGCTGTGCGATGCCGGGAAGCATGCTCGCTGTCTCATGGGTATGATCGGCTGGATTGTGGCCGTGGGAATGGCCAGGGCTCTGCTCGTCGGCTTCGCCGTCGTCATGGCTGTGGTCGTGTGCTTCGATCTGCGCTGCCAATTCAGCATGACGGGCTGCTTCGGCGGACGCAAGCGCGACCGGATTGTGCGAGGCGGAGCTGCCCATTGGGGACAACAGCATGCCGATCGTCATCGCGACGGCGATGACGAAGCGAAAGGCTGCGCTGTAGGCCCAGTTCGGCATAGCTCAACGACTATTCACTCAAATCTTAACGAATCGTTGTCGGGCCGGAATCATCTGCCGGTCGACGCCTTTTCATATCCTCTCCAGGGGGATAGTATCAAGCCCATGAACGAAACCCTTCACGTCCACGAAACCCACCCCGAGATCGTCAAGCGGCTGAAGCGCGCCGATGGGCACCTCAAGGGCATCATCGAAATGATCGAGGCCGGCAGACCCTGCCTCGATATCGCCCAGCAGCTTCATGCGGTCGAGAAGGCAGTCTGTCAGGCCAAGCGGACGCTGATCCAGGACCATCTCGACCATTGCCTTGAAGACGTCGTCGGCCCGCTGGCGCGCGAGCAGCGCCGCTCGATCGACGAGTTCAAGGAAATCACCAAGTACCTGTGAGTCCCCGATGCCGTCCTTCGCCGAGCTGATCCAACAGAGTTCCGGCCACGCCTGGCTGTTCATCCCGAGCGCGATCCTGCTCGGTGCGCTGCACGGGCTGGAGCCCGGCCATTCCAAGACGATGATGGCGGCCTTCATCGTCGCCGTCCGTGGAACCGTGACGCAGGCCGTGCTGCTCGGCCTGGCGGCGACGGCGTCGCACACCCTCGTCGTGTGGGGCATCGCGCTCGGCGGCATGTATCTCTGGCGGGGTGTCGATGCCGAGACGTTCGAGCCGTATTTCCAGCTCGCCTCGGCAGCGATCATCATCGCGATCGCGCTGTGGATGCTCTGGCGCACGTGGCAGGATCAGCAGCGGGCCAAGGCCGCAGCCGGCGATCACGGCCATGGGCACGATCATCCTCACCCACATGGAGATCATGATGATAGCCACGCCCATGAGGGTCATCATGGGCACGATCATGGCCATGGCCATGGCGGTCATGCCCATGGGGAGGATATCCGCCGCATCGACACTGGCCATGGCGTCGTCGCGGTCGAGGTGTTCGAGGATGGCGTGCCGCCGCGCTGGCGCATCCGCACCGAGCGCGGTCACGCCTGGACGGCCGGTGACGTGACCGTCGTCACCGAGCGGCCGGACGGCGCACGGCGGGCCTTCACCTTCGTCGACCGTGGCGGCTATCTCGAATCCGTCGACGAGATTCCCGAGCCGCATGAGTTCATGGCGCGGGTCAGCCTCGGCCATGGCGGCCACACCCACGACTACGACCTGTCCTTCGTCGAGGGACAGGGCCACGACCACATGCACGAGGAACTGCGCGGGCTCGAGGTGGCGACCGACGGCTATCAAGACGCGCACGAGCTGGCGCACGCCAACGACATCCGCCGCCAGTTTGCCGACCGCGACGTCACCACCTGGCAGATCATCATGTTCGGGCTGACCGGCGGTCTGATCCCATGCCCGGCGGCGATCACCGTCCTGCTGCTCTGCCTTCAGCTCAAGGAGTTCACGCTCGGCTTCGCGCTGGTGCTGTGCTTCTCGATCGGTCTGGCCATCACCCTTGTCACCGTCGGCGCGGCTGCGGCACTGAGCGTCCGCCACGCGACCAAGCGCTGGTCGTGGTTCTCGACCTTCGCCCGGCGGGCCCCCTATTTCTCCAGCCTCCTCATCATCGCGGTCGGCCTCTACGTCGGATACCACGGTTGGGCGGGACTATCCGCCGCCGGGGCCTGATGCGCTCACGTTTCAAGCCAAGACCGCAATCCGAGATAGCGAGCCGATCATGATGTCCGAGATATCAGGCGCCGAAAGCGTTGCACCGGCGCCCATGGCGGTTCCACAGGGCTGGCGATCGCTGATGACGCGCGAGCGTTGGTTCGAGGTCGCGCGCATCGTCTTTACCGGCCTGATGGCGTTGCTGTATTGGCGGCAGCTCATTCCGATACAAGCCTTGTGGGTGGCCGTTGCCATCGGCTTGTATCCGCTTGTCAAGACCGGCGTCGTTGACCTCGTAAATGAGCGCAAGATCGGCACCGAGATATTCGTCACCATCGCCACGGTGGTCGCGCTGATCGGAGGCGAGACCGTCGCCGGCGCGGTCCTCATGGTGATCATTCTGATCGCCGAGTTCATCGCCGATCTGAATATGGCTCGCGCGCGAGCCTCTATCAAAGACCTGATCGGCTCCGTGCCGCAGGTTGCGCTTGTGAGAGACGCGCGCGGCGAACGCATTGTCCCGATCGAGAAACTGCGCGCAGGCGACGTTGTCTTGGTGCGGGCCGGCGAGAAGATCCCGGTCGACGGCACCGTCGTCGGCGGAGCGGCTTCGGTCAACGAAGCGTCGATCACGGGCGAGAGCATTCCGAAGGACAAAAGCGACGGTGCCGATGTCTTTGCGGGGACCATCGTCGAATCCGGCGCTTTGGACATCGAGACCGAGAAGGTCGGTGCCGACACCACCTTTGCCCGCATCATCAGTCTGGTCGAGAATGCCGAAGCGGAACAGGCACCCGTCCAGAAACTGGCGGACAAGGTCGCGTCATGGCTGATTCCGGTCGTGCTGATCTTCCTCGTTGCGGTTTATCTTTATACTCGCGACATCCGGATGATCGTCACTCTGCTGATTTTTACATCGCCTGCCGAACTCGGATTGGCGACCCCGCTGGTGATCATCGCAGCCATTGCGCGGGCCGCACGCAGCGGAATTCTGGTCAAAGGAGGCATCTATCTGGAGTCGTTGGCCAAGGTCGACGTCCTGGTGTTCGACAAGACGGGCACCTTGACCGCGAACAAGCCCGAGGTCGTCGGCGTCGAGATGCAGGACGGCACGATTTCGGAAGCTGATCTGATCAGCCTTGCCGCCGCCGCTGATCGGCGCTCGGCTCACCCCTTGGCGAAGGCAGTCGTCAACTATGCCGCCCGGATGAAAATCGACATCCCGGAACCGGAGCAGTATGAGCAGTTGCAGGCGCGCGGTGTGAAGGCGACGGTCTCCGGCCGTACCGTGCTGGTCGGGAATGCATCCTTGTTGCGCGAGAGCGGCGTGCCGCTTTCCGACGCGATCGAGAATGGCGGACAGACGCCGGTTCACGTCGCGATCGATGGCAGGTTCGCGGGCGTGATCTTCATTGCGGACACATTGCGGCCCGGTGCGCGCGAAGCGCTGGCACGACTCCGCGCGACCGGGGTCAAGCGCATGGTGATGTTGACAGGCGACAATGAGGCCACGGCGCGGACCATCGCTAAGGAACTCGGCGTGGATGAAGTGCGTGCCGATTTGATGCCGCAGGACAAGGTCGCCGCCATCGCCGAACTGCAAAAGCAGGGCCATCGCGTGGCGATGGTCGGCGACGGCATCAACGACGCGCCGGCGCTGGCACGCGCCGATGTCGGCATTGCGATGGGCGGCGGCGGCACGCAGGCGGCGCTGGAGGCCGCCGACATTGCATTGATGAAGGATGATCTCGCAAAAATTGTCAGCGCCCGCGCGATTGCTCGACGCGCTTACCGGACAATTCAAGAGAACCTCTTCGTTGGCGTCGGTGTTGTGCATGTCTTGGGCATTACCGCGGCGCTGATGGGCTGGATTGGCCCCATCGAGGCCGCCATGTTGCACTTGGGTCCTGATATCCTGGTATTCCTGAATTCAGCAAAATTGCTGCGCATTCGCATCCGTGACGTTTGACAATGCGTTGTGGCCTTTCGCCGTTGAGCATGCTCGTCGCTACGGCACCCTCATCCCGGTCAAGTGCAGCAACTCGACAGGACCAGAGTGATGGCCGATCTCGCCGTCTATGCCGGCCTGTTCATGGCAGCGCTTGCCGCCGCGACCATCCTGCCGATGCAGTCGGAAGCGGTTCTGGTCGGGTTGCTGCTTGCGGATTATTCGCCGTGGCTGCTGATCACGGTAGCGAGCGTCGGCAATGTGCTGGGATCGG
Source organism: Roseixanthobacter psychrophilus (assembly GCF_043195195.1). Lineage (NCBI taxonomy): Bacteria > Pseudomonadati > Pseudomonadota > Alphaproteobacteria > Hyphomicrobiales > Xanthobacteraceae > Roseixanthobacter > Roseixanthobacter psychrophilus. The sequence goes on along the minus strand of NZ_JBAFWT010000060.1, from coordinate 4,496 downwards.
TGATCAACTGGCTGCTCGGGCGCGGCATCGAGCGGTTCCGGGACCGGCCCTGGTTCCCGGCAAGCGGCGCGAAGCTGGAGCGCGCGCAGCACTGGTATCGGCGCTATGGAAAATGGTCGCTGCTGCTGAGCTGGGCGCCGATCATCGGCGATCCGCTCACCGTCGTCGCCGGCGTCCTGCGTGAGCCGTTCCCGATGTTCCTGCTGCTTGTCACGATCGCCAAGATTGGCCGCTACCTTGTTCTCGCGGCCGCAACATTGGGATTCGCATGACGCAGATGCTCCAGGAGCTGATCAGTTTCCAGCGCGAGATCTATCTGGCTTTTGCGAACCAGATCACCGCGTTCGCCAATGGCGGCGGCTGGAGCGCGTTTCTGGTCTATCTGCCCATGGGCATCCTTTTCGGCGCCGCCCACGCCATGACGCCGGGCCACAGCAAGGCGGTGCTGGCCACCTATCTTGCCGGATCGCCGCTCGGCCTGATCCGTGGTCTGACCGTCTCGCTCGCGCTCTCCTTCACCCATGTCACCATGTCGGTGATCATCGCGCTGCTGGCGCTGCCGCTGGTCTCGATCAGCCTGGGCAGCGTCGGGCGCGCGCCGATGCTCGAAGACGTCAGCCGTGGGCTTCTCGGCCTGATCGGCCTGTGGATGCTGTATCGCGCCTTCCGGCATAGGCCGCACCAGCATGACCACGGCGAAGGCATGGCCTTCGGCTTCATGGCCGGCCTCATCCCTTGCCCGCTGACGCTGTTCGTCATGACCTTCGCGATTTCGCGGGGCGTGCCGGAGGCCGGCGTCGCCTTCGCCGTCACGATGATGATCGGCGTTGCGCTGGTCCTGTCGCTGGTGGCGCTCGCGACCGTCCTGTTCCGCCAGAGGGTCGTTCACCTGATCGAAGGCCGGCCGCTGCTGCTGGACAGGATTACAAGAGGCATCGAGGGGAGCGCGGGGCTGCTGCTCACCGCCATAGCCATGCACGAGCTGATCTGGCGATGAAGCCGGAAGCAAGCCGCTTCATCCGCCGGACGGTCTGCCCCATCGTCACCCGGCGATGCTAGAAGTATATCGCCTATCCACAGTCCGAGGCGGCAGGCGCCGCCCGAGAGGAGACCATGCCTGGTACCGATGGCAGTAGTATCGCCGACCTGATCGGGATACTCGCCGTGCTTGTTCTCGTTGCCGCAAATGGATTTTTCGTCGCGGCAGAATTTTCCCTCGTTGCCGTCCGCCGAAGCCGTGTCACGGAACTCGTGGCGGCGGGGAAGATGAACGCTTCCGCTCTCAAGCGCGCCGTCGACAATCTCGACGCCAATCTTGCCGCGACGCAGCTCGGCATCACCCTTTCGTCGCTGGCGCTCGGCTGGGTCGGAGAACCGGCGCTGGCGCATCTGATCGAGCCCCTGTTGAGCGGCCTGCCCGGATCGCTCGCCACCGCCGGCTCGCACACCATCGCCGTCGTCATTGCCTTCGCCATCATCACCACGCTGCACATCGTGCTCGGCGAACTGGCGCCGAAGAGCCTTGCGCTCCAGCGCAGCGAGACCACGGCGCTCTGGGTCGTGCGGCCGCTCGGCATGTTCCTGTTCCTGCTCCGACCGGCGATCATCTTGCTCAACGGCTTGGGCAACCTCGTGCTGCGGCTCTGCGGACTGCAGCCGGGTGCCGGTGAGGGATCACTGCATTCACCCGAGGAGCTCAAGCTGCTGGTCGCCGCCAGCCAGGAAGCGGGCCTGCTTCATCAGGCCCAGCAGGAGGTCGTCGAGCGGGTCTTCAACATTGGCGACCGGCGCATTGCCGACATCATGACGCCACGCCGCGACATCGACTGGATCGATGCGGATGACGGCGCGGAGGAGATCCTGCGCACCATCCGCGAATGCCGCCACGAGCAGCTTCTTGTCGGCCGTGGCAGCATTGACGAGCCGCTCGGCATGATCCTGAAGAAGGATCTCCTCGATCAGGTCCTCGACGGAAAAACCCTCGATCCAATGGCGGTGATCCGTGAACCGCTGATCGTCCACGAAGCATCTCCGATCTTCCGCGTGCTCGAGCGCTTCAAGAAGGCGCCGGTGCGCCTGGCGATCGTCATCGACGAATACGGTAGTCTCGACGGCATCGTCACCCAGACCGACCTGTTGGAGGCCATCGCCGGCGATCTGCCGGACGCGGAAGGTGAAGACCCGGATGTGGTCGAGCGCGAGGATGGCTCGCTGCTGATCGACGGCATGATGGCGGCGCACGATGCCTTTGCCCGGCTCGGCTTCAAACTGCGTTCGGCGGACGGCGATTTCCACACCATCGCCGGGTTCGCGCTCGCTCGGCTCGGACACCTTCCCGAGGTCGGGGAGCATTTCCACTATGAGGGCTGGCGGTTCGAAGTCATCGACATGGACGGGAGGCGGATCGACAAGCTGCTGGCCCGTCGGGAGACCGCGAAAGGGTCTTGAGGCCAGCCACAGGCTTGCGAATAGAGGACCTTGCGGGTAGGTTGAGGTTAAGGGGCTATTCGCGATTGCCCCGTGAGGCGGCAGCCCAAACATCGCGTCCATCGTTCCCCACAAGGGAGTGGACGCTCATGCCGTCTAACACCGAAATCACCACGTCTCAACTCGCCCGCCTGGTCGGCATCCCCTCCGCACCGGCGATCATCGACGTTCGCACGCCCGAGGACTACGACGCCGATCCGCGTCTCCTCCCGGCGGCTGTCCGCCGGAACTTCCAGACCGTCACGAACTGGACGGCCTAGTTCGCCGGCCGCGACGTCGTCGTCGTCTGCCAGAAGGGCCAGAAGCTCAGCCAGGGCGTGACCGCCTGGCTCCGCCATGGGGGAATCAGTGCCGAAACCCTCGAAGGCGGCTTCGAGGCCTGGAGGTCGGCCGGCGGACTGCTGGTCAAGACCGAAAAGCTGCCGCCGCGCGATGAGCAAGGCCGCACCGTCTGGGCGACACGCGCGCGACCGAAGGTCGACCGCATCGCCTGTCCCTGGCTCATCCGCCGCTTCATCGATCCGACCGCCGTGTTCCTGTTCGTCGCGGCGACCGAAGTGGCCGCCGTCGCCGAACGCTTCAACGCGACCGCCTTCGACATCGACGACGTGTTCTGGAGCCACCGTGGCGAACGCTGCACCTTCGACACCATGGTCGAGGAGTTCGGCCTGACCTCGGAGCCACTGGACCGCCTGGCAACCATCGTGCGAGCGGCGGACACGGCGCGGCTTGATCTCGTGCCGCAGGCGGCCGGCTTCCTCGCCGCCTCGCTGGGCCTATCGCGGATGTTCCGCAACGATCTCGAACAGCTCGAAGCGGGCCTGCTGCTCTACGACGCCTTTTATCGCTGGTCCCGCGACGCGACCGAGGAAACGCACAACTGGCCGTCTAGCCAGAAGCTGGCATGAGGGAGGCGACCATGTCGATCACCCTCACGACGGATGATTCCGTCTCCACGCCTGCAGCCCCGACCTTCGCTGAAGCCACCAGGGTATGGGCCAGGATCGGCCTTCTCAGCTTTGGCGGGCCGGCCGGACAGATCGCCCTGATGCACAAGGAACTGGTCGAGGAGCGCCGCTGGATCGGCGAGCAGCGTTTCCTGCACGCCCTCAACTATTGCATGCTGCTGCCAGGACCCGAGGCGCAGCAGCTCGCCACCTATATCGGCTGGCTGATGCATCGAACCGTCGGCGGCCTCGTCGCCGGCATCCTGTTCGTCCTGCCGGGCGCCTTCGTCATGCTGGGCCTCAGCATCCTCTATGTGCTGTACCGCGAGGTGCCGCTGATCGACGCGGTGTTCTTCGGCGTCAAGGCGGCGGTCCTCGCCGTCGTGGTCGAGGCGGTGTTGCGGATCGGTCGGCGGGCGCTCAAGAACAGCGTGATGATCGCGATTGCCGTCGCGGCTTTCATCGGCATCTACGTCTTTCGCATTCCGTTTCCGCTGATCATCCTGATCGCGGGTCTCGTTGGCTGGATCGGCAGCCGGCAGGCGCCGCAGCTCTTCGCCGCCGGGGGGCATGGCTCCAAGGGGGCCGTGCCCGAGTTCAAGGGCGTCGTCGATCTCATGTTCGAGCGCGGCGAACTTACCCATGCCGAACCCTCCTGGGGGCGGGCCTTTCGGGTGATCGCCGTCTGGCTGCCGATATGGCTCGGGCCGGTCCTGTTGCTCTGGCTCCTGACCGGCACCTCCAGCGTCTGGACCCAGCTCGGCGCCTTCTTCAGCTCGATGGCGGTCGTCACCTTTGGCGGCGCCTATGCTGTCCTCGCCTATGTGGCGCAGGCCGCCGTCGACACCTTCGGCTGGCTCGCGCCGGGCGAGATGGTCGATGGGCTCGGCCTCGCCGAAACGACGCCGGGGCCGCTGATCATGGTGCTCCAGTTCGTCGGCTTCCTCGCCGCCTATCGGACGCCCGGCGTTCTCGATCCGCTACTGGCCGGCTGTCTCGGTGCTCTCCTGACCACCTGGGTCATGTTCGCACCGTGCTTTTTCTGGATCTTTCTTGGGGCGC
>NZ_JBAFWT010000059.1:0-19468 GCF_043195195.1 Roseixanthobacter psychrophilus | reverse complement strand
GTCGGGATCAAGCCCCGAGGGTCTTTTCGGCGAGCCTCTTTCGCATGGACTCGCCTCTGATCTCGACGCGGTGGGAGGAATGAGCGAAGCCGAATATCGCGTCCTCGGTGACCTTCTCAAGACGGCGGCCGAGAACGAGAGCTACCGGATGTCGGTCGAGATCATCCGCCAGATCGCGCTCACCGGATGCCGCCGCATGGAGATGGTCACGCTGCGATGGGCGGAAGTCGATACCGATTCGAGCTGTCTCCGCCTGATCGACAGCAAGGAGGGAAGCTCCGTCCGACCCATCGGGTTGCCCGTGGTGGAATATCTGGAGAGGCGCCGGAAAGAGGCATTCGGAGATTACGTCTTCCCCGGCCGGGACGGCGAGAATGCGTTCGGGAGTTTCCCCAATCACTGGAAGAAGATCTTCGCGGCCTCGCCCCTGGCCGACATCACCCCTCACATCCTGCGCCACAGCTTCGCCAGCGTCGCGAACGATCTCGGCTTCACCGAGGTCACGATCGCTGCCTTGGTCGGTCATGCGAAGGGATCGGTCACGAGCAACTACATCCACACCCTCGACACCGCGCTGATCATGGCAGCCGATACGATCTCCGGCTACATTCAGGGGCTGCTCGACGGAGTTGAGTTCAAGCAGACCGCCTATGCGCTGGATCGCGGCTCCCGGAAAGCGGCATTGGCCCGGTTTCTACAAAAGGCAGCCGGCGATGAGGATGCGGAACATGCTGAATGCGATCATCTTGCCGCGTGAGGCCGGAGAACTTCCCTATGCCGTGGAACTGGACAACGGATAGGGCGCTCGTCAGCATGGCCGCATGACCGACCAGAAAAACTCGGGGCAGTTCAAGGTGCTCTACCGTGCGTCGCCGTAAACTCATCGGAGGACAATCAGCGGGCTGAGGTTCGAATATGCCGACCCATCGAATTCGTGTCCACCACCACGCGGATGGGGGCGCTCGTCGCCTCGTTGTTCAGTGTGGCGAGGCGGATCAAAAGCTTCACGAACTGCTTGCGCTCGGTCGGAGTGAGGGGGGCCAGAATTCGCTCCTGGACTCGCTCCACCGAGGCTTCCGCATTCTTCAGCAGCGTCGCCCCTTCACGGGAGAGGAAGAGGAGCTTTTGGCGCTTGTCCTCCGCGCTCGGCTTGCGCACCACGAGGCCGCGGCTCTCCAGCCGCTCGATGACATTGCCGATGGTGGAACGGTCGAAGGCGATGAGCGAGGACAGGCGCGTCGCATCGACCCCTGGGCGCTCCTCGATCGCCACCATGGCCGCATATTGCACCGGCGTCAGGTTGAACTCCGCGCATTCATCAAGGAACAGAGCCCATGAGATCTGATGCGCCCTGCGGATGAGGTGTCCCGGCTTCAAATAAAGATCGCTCAGGGGCATCAAGAAAAACTCCGGTTCGCGGTTTGCGCGCGGTCGCCATGGGTGATTGACAGAATGCTCAACAACGGCAAGTTTGACGCAGCTTGACGCCTAACGCAACGCGGCCGTTGCGGGGCGGGCCGGGAGCTTCCCTTCCGGCGTCGGGCCAAAATCACAGACGACATTGGGAGATGCGCATGGGTCGCCTGGAGGGTAAGGTCGCGATCATCACCGGTGGCAGCCGGGGACAGGGCGAGAGCGAGGCCTGGATGTTCGCCCGCGAGGGGGCGGCCGTCGCTATCTGCGACGTCCTTGACGCGCCCGGCGAGGCGGTCGCCCGGCAGATTTCGGATGATGGGCTCGAAGCGCGCTATTTCCATCTCGACGTGACCGATCCCACCAACTGGGCGGACGCGGTCGCGGGCGTCATCGCCTGGAAGGGGCGTCTCACGACCCTCATCAACAATGCCGGCATCGTCAACCGCACTGGCATCATGGGAACTTCGCTGGATGCCTGGAACCGCGTGCTCGCGGTCAATCTCACCGGCGCCATGCTGGGCATCCAGGCGGCAGCGCCGGCCATGCGCGACGCGGGTGGCGGCGCGGTGGTAAACATCGCCTCCGTCGCGGCCTATGTGGGCCACAACGATCCCGCCTACAGCGCCACCAAGGCGGGCCTCCTGGGCCTCACCCGTAGCGCAGCCATGGAATTCGTCGGCTGGGGCATCCGCGTAAATGCGGTGTGCCCGGGCATCATCGTGACCGGGCTGAATGCCGGCGGCGCGCATCTGGAACCCTGGCGCAGGGCGACACCCCTCGGCCGCTACGGCACCATCGAGGAGGCGGCCCGGACGGTGCTGTTTCTCGCCTCCGATGAATCGAGCTTCATCACCGGCGAGGATCTTGCTGTCGACGGCGGCTTCAAGGCCGGCGGGGCGGCGCGACGTATCTCGCTGGAAGCGGGCGTCAACCTGCCCGCGTGAGCGCGTCCGTGCCGAAAACCGGCTCTGTCGCAAGGGGAAGGCAGAGACGGCCTTCACTGGAAGCGAGGGTGCCCGGATCGGATTCGGGCCGTGAAAGACGCCCCTGACCGAGTTGACGCTTGAATTTAAGGCGTATACTTATAATCTGTGTTCTGTCTAAATTCGGTTGAATGAACTGCATGGGAGAGAGGGTGGCGCGCGGCTGACGACCATGGTCGCCAGAAATCCGCGCTCCACCACGTCCGTTGCTAGCCCAGCGTCGGCCGGAAAGCCAAAAACGACGTCGCATCCAAGTCGACGCCAATTGCCCCAACTTGAACGCCAAGCCGGCACCCTTCAGCGCCAAGCCAAGACAGATGAGCCCGGTTTCGCGCGCCCGCTGCGCCCGTGACGCCATGGGCGTCCGGAATGGCGGGTTCCGCAAGCACATGGGTACAGGGAGTGACAATGACGCGCCCCACGAATGTCCGCGCCCCGTATGAGGAAACCGACATTGTCGTCGTCGGCGGCGGCGGCTCCGGCCTCACCGCCGCGATCTTCGCCCGCAAGGCGGGAGCGAGGGTTATACTTCTGGAAAAGCACACGGAACTGCGCGGCAGCACCGGCCTTTCCATCGGCTCCATCACCGCCACCGGCACCTGGCACCAGAAGCGCGCGGGCATCAAGGACAGCCCGCAGGCCCATTTCGAGGACATGGCGAAGTTCGCGGGAGATCTCGCGGCCAACGACAATGAAGAGTTGCGCCGCATCCTGGTGGAAAACGTCACCGAGAGCGTCGACTGGCTGATGAGCCTCGGCGTGACCTTCTATGGTCCCATGCCCGAGCCGCCGCATCGCGCGCCGCGCATGCACAACATCATTCCCAACTCGCGGGCCTACATCTATTTCGTGGCCCGGGAAGCCGAGCAGGTGGGCGTCGATGCGCGCGTCAATGCCGCCGTGCAGCGGCTCGTGGTGGAGGGCGGCCGCGTGGTCGGTGTGGTGGCCAAGATCGCTGGTCGCGAGCAGGAGATCCGTGCCCGCCGGGCCGTCATCCTCGCCACCGGCGACTATTCATCGAGCCCCGAATGGAAGGGACGCTTCAACCCTGCCGTCGCCGACGTGGACGGCGTGAATACCACCAATATGGGCGACGGCCACCGCTTCGGCGAGGAACTAGGTGCGCAGGTGAAGTTCGGCGAGATCATCTACGGCCCGAACCTGCGGTTCATGCCGCCGCCGAAACCGAGCCTTCTGCTCAGCCTGCCGCCGCATCCGCTGCTCACCAATGCCATGCGCATCGCGCTGGAGCGCCTGCCCGCGGCGCTGCTGCGGCCCTTCATCCTGTCGTTCGTCACCACCTACCTCAGCCCGGAGCCGAGCCTGTTCCGCGAAGGCGCCATCCTCATCAACAAGAACGGTGAGCGCTTCGCCGACGAGCTCGACAAGCCGAACTACGCCTTTGGCAAGCAACCGGACAAGGTCGGCTACATCGTCTTCGACGACGAGGTGGCGAAGAAATTCCGCAGGTGGCCGTATTTCATCTCCACGGCCCCCGGCGTCGCCTATGCCTATCTGCAGGATTACCGGCGCAATCGGCCGGACCTGTTCCACAAGGCATCGACCCTTGGTGGCCTCGCCGCCTCCATGGGGGTTCCGGCGGGGCGGCTCGAGGCCGAGATCGCGCGCTACAACGCCTCCGCCACCGGCCGCCCGAAGCTGGCCAAGGGGCCGTATTACGCCCTCGGGCCGGTGAAGAGCTGGATCATCCTCACCGACGGCGGGCTCACGGTGAACCGCAATCACCAGGTCACCCGCGCCGATGGCAGTGCCATTCCCGGCCTCTATGCGGTGGGCTCCACCGGGCAGGGCGGGCTGCTGCTGGAGGGGCATGGGCATCACCTTGCGTGGGCCTTCACCTCGGGTCGCCTGGCGGGCCGCCATGCCGCCGGCGCCAACGCCTGAGCGCACCCGGAAAATAGTGCCGCGACGGGATGAAGGCATATTGACAGTATACGTCAATTACGTATTCTTACTAATTATCGAGACTGCGCCGCAATCACAAGAATCAGCGCCCGCGAGGCGTGAAGCGAGGAACGCGCGGAAATTCCGTCGGCCGGGCTCCACCCCGCCGCGGGAGGGGGCCATTCCAGCCGCCCCTTGTCCGCAGCGTCCCCCGGCACGAGTGTTGGACGGGAGGACCCCTTGGCATCGAGCGAATACAAAGTTCCCACCTATCCGGTGGTCAGCTTTCTGGTGAAGCGAGGGCTCATCCTGGCGGGGGTATTCGGCGTGCTGCCGCTCCTTGCCGCGCTTTATCTGGTTCTGGCCGGCTGGGGTCCGCTGATCGTGGTCGCCGGGCTCCTCGCAAGCGTCGTCACCACGGGGCTGCTCGTCAGCTATGTCGAGGTCCTGAGGGTCATCGCCGATACTTTGATGCCGAAATAGCTTCGGCCCCGGCCGGGCCCAAATCCAAAGAGAGCGGTCGCGAAGACCTGCCATTGGGAGGAAATTTGAAGATGAGCGTTTCGCAAGATCTGGACGTGGTCGTGGTGGGCGCCGGGCTCGCCGGGCTGTGTGCCGCGGTGCGCGCCGCCGAAGGCGGGCTGCGTGTGCGGGTGATCGAGAAGAGCACCGAGGAGGCCTACCTGTGCAACAGCCGCTACACGGGCGGGCTGTTCCACATCGCCATGGATGACATGGCGGGTGATGCCGCCTGGGTCGTGGACAACATCCAAAGCGCGATGCGCGGGGAGACCGACGCGGCCCTCGCCACCACGCTCGCCACCAATGCGCGCCGCACCCTCGCCTGGCTGAAGCAGCAGGGCATCCGCTTCATCAAGGCGGGGCCGGACGGCCTCAGGCAGAATTCCCTCGCCCCGCCCGGCGTGCGCCAGACCGGCCTGCACTGGCAGGGCCGCGCGGGCGACGTCATGCTGCGGACCCTCGCCGATGTGCTGCGCCGCCGGGGCGGTACGCTCAGCCGCGGGGTCGAGGCACTGGCCCTGGTCATGGAGGGCGAGCGCTGCACCGGCCTCCGGGTGCGCGAGAACGGCGTCGAGGCGGTGCTGCCCGCGCGCGCCGTGGTGCTCGCCGACGGCGGCTTCCAGGCTGACATGGAGCTGATGAGACGCTTCGTCTCGCCCGCCCCCGAGCGCCTGCTCATGCGCAATGCGCGCACCGGCAACGGGGCCGGCCTCAGGATGGCCGAAGCGGCGGGCGCGCAGTTAGTCGGCATGCAGAGCATCTACGGTCACGTCCAGTATCGCGCGGCCATGACGGATGAGCGCTTCTGGCCCTATCCGGTGCTGGATTCTCTCGCCACGGCCGGCATCGTGGTGGACGGCGCGGGCGCGCGTTTCTGCGACGAGGGGTTGGGCGGCGTCCATGTCACCAACGCCATCGCGCGCCTCGCCGATCCGCTCTCGGCGGTCATCGTATTCGACGAGGCCATCTGGAACGGGCCGGGCACCGACTGGCTGCTGCCGGCCAACCCATATCTCCTCAGCGCGGGCGGAGCGCTCGTCTCCGAGCCGACGCTGGAAGGGCTGGCTCAACAGCTCGCCATCCCCGCGGACGCGATGGCGCAAACGGTGGCGGCTTACAATGCGGCGGCCCAGGGCGGGGCGGCGGTCGCGCCCGCGCGCACCACCACCCGCTACAAGGCCTGGCCTATCCTGAAGGGGCCGTTCCACGCTGTCCCGGTCTGCGCCGGGGTGACCTACACCATGGGTGGGATCGCCACCGATGCGCGCGCGCGGGTGCTGGACGCGGACGGCGCGCCCATCCCCGGCCTGTTCGCGGCCGGGGCCACCACCGGCGGGCTCGAGGGCGGAAGCCGCTCCGGCTATTCGGGCGGCCTGTCCAAGTCCAGCGTCTTCGGCCTGATAGCCGGCGACACGCTTCTGGATCAGCTCGCCGCCAAGGCGGCCTGACCCACGCCCATTCCCGAGGCGGCACGCGCCGCCGCAATCCCTGGTGACAGCGTCGAGGGCGATCCCGTGTCACATCCCAACTATGACCGCGAAGTCGATCTCCTCGTCGCCGGAGCCGGGGCGGGCGGCATGGCGGCGGCGCTCATCGCCGCGCGCGAGGCGCTCGATGTCCTGGTGAGCGAGAAGTCGCAGCAGGTGGGTGGCACGGCCTCCACCTCCGCCGGCACGCTCTGGATTCCCGGCAACCACCAGAGCCGCGACGCCGGCTACGACGACAGCGCCGCGCAGGCTGACATCTACATGCGGGCGCTGGCTGGAAACGCAGGCAACGCGGAACTGCGCGAGGCTTATCTTTCCACCGGCCCCGAGGCCATCGACTACCTGATGGCGCACACGGATGTTCAGTTCATCCCCTGCGGCAGGCATCCGGACTACCAGTCCCAGATCCCAGGGGCGGCGGTGAGCGGGCGGGCCATCGTGCCGCGCCTGTTCGACGGACGTCTCCTGGGGAAGGATTTCGCGCGGGTGCGCCCGCCTATCCCCGAATTCATGGTGTTCGGCGGGATGATGGTGGGCAAGGACGATATTCCGCGCCTCCTCGGCCGCTTCGAGTCGTGGGCGAACTTCGCCTATTCCGCGCGTCTGTTCTTCCGCTACCTCTCGGACCGCCTGCGGCACTCCCGCGGCACCCGCGTGGTCATGGGCAATGCACTGGTGGCCCGGCTCTATTTCAGCCTGCGCAAGGCGAATGTGCCGATCGCGTTCGGCACCTCGGTGAAGGACCTCATCCGCGGGCCGAGCGGCGTCACCGGCGCCGTGCTGGAGGAGACGGGCGGTGGGTTGATCCGGGTGCGGACACGCAAGGGCGTGGTGCTGGCGACCGGGGGCTACGCGCACAACCCGGCCCTTCGTGCCGCTTTCATGCCGGACCCCATTCCCGAACGCTCGCTCGCGGCGGCCGGCAACACCGGCGACGGCATCGTCCTCGGCCAGGAGGCCGGCGCGCGGATCGCGCCCGGAGAGCACGGCACCGGGGCGTTCTGGACCCCCGTCTCCGCCCTCCGCCGCAAGGATGGATCTCAGGGGCTGTTCCCGCATCTCTCCCTCGACCGGGCGAAGCCCGGCCTCATCGCGGTCAACAAGGCTGGCCGGCGGTTCGTGGACGAGGGGGCCTCCTACCATGATTTCGTGGAGGCCATGTTCGCGGAGAACAGGACGACGCCGAGTATTCCGGCCTATCTGATCTGCGAGGCCGATTTTGTCCGCAAGTACGGCCTGGGCGCCATCTATCCGGGAACGACCAGCCTGAAGCCGTTCGCCGAGAGCGGCTACATCTTCCTTGCCCCGACGCTGGAGGACCTCGCGCGCGGGATCGGTGTCGATCCGTCGGCGCTGACGGCGACCGTCGCGCGCCACAACGGCTTTGCCGCGACCGGCGTCGACCTCGACTTCGGCAAGGGGGCGCGGGAACTGTCGCGCTTCAACGGCGATCCGGCCAACACGCCCAATCCATGCCTCGCCCCCGTCGTGAAAGGCCCGTTCTGCGCGGTGGAGGTGTGGCCGGCAGAAATCGCCTGCAGCACAGGGCTTTCCACCGACCTGGACGCCCGGGTCCTCGGCGCGGACGGCCGGCCCATTCCCGGGCTCTACGCCTGCGGCAACGACATGGCCTCCATCATGGCCGGCACCTATCCGGGACCGGGAACCACGCTCGGCCCCGCCATCGTCTTCGCCTACCGGGCCGCCATGCACGCCGCGGGCAAGGCCATCTCCACTCCCCGCCAGGGCGACGAGCACCAAGGGCTGGACGCGGCCCAATAAACGAGAGGGAACGACCATGCGCTGCTTTGAACACGCCTGCGCCGGCGCGCGCCAAAAGGGGGGGGCGGCATGCTGATCCAGATCCTCAACGGGCTCGTCTACGGCGGCCTGCTCTACATTCTCTCCGTGGGCCTCGTGCTCATCTTCGGCCTGCGGCGGGTGGTGAACTTCGCCCACGGCGCTCTGTTCATGGTCGGCGCTTATGTCGGCTACGCCGCCAACATGGTCCTCGGCTTCTGGGCGGCGGTGGCCTGTTCCATCCTGGTGCTCTCCGTCCTCGGTGTCGCGCTTGACCGCCTGGTGTTCCGGCCGCTCCAGAAGGAGGAACCCATGGTCACGGTGCTTGTGACCTTCGGCATCCTGCTCGTTCTGGAGGATGTGGTGCGCACCATCTGGGGGCGCGACCTGCTCAGCTTTCCGACGCCGGTGGCGCTCTCGGGAACGGTGGCGCTGGGCGACACCAGCTTTCCAGTCTATCGCCTGTTCGTGGTGGCCGTGGCGGTGCTGGTGGCGGCGGGGCTCAGCCTCTGGCTGAGGACGAGCCGCGCCGGCCTCTATGTGCGTGCCTCCAGCGTCGATCCGCTGACAACAGGGATGCAGGGCGTGGACACCGAGCGCCTGAGTGCGCTGGTGGTGGGGATGGGCTCGGCACTGGCCGGCCTCTCCGGCGTCATCGCCGCGCCGCTGCTCGCACTCTCGCCCTCCATGGGCAGCTCGATCCTGATCGAGAGCTTCATCGTGGTGGTCACCGGCGGCCTCGGCTCCTTCACCGGCGCCTTCGTGGCGGCGCTGGTCATCGGCCAGCTGCACAATCTCGGGGTGGTCTACGTGCCCCACATCGCGTCCATGATCCCGCTCATCCTCATGGTGGCGGTTCTGATCTGGCGCCCCAATGGCATCGTGAGGACCTGACCCATGAGCGAGACCTCCAACCTCTCCACGACCCTGGCCGAGGCCCCCATGGCCCGGCGCGGCATCGCCTTCCCGGTGACGCTTGCGCTCGTCGCGGTGGCGGGGGCGCTGGTGCCCGGCCATATCGGCTCGGCGCTGCTGCTCACCCTGCTCACCCAGGCCACCATCGGCGCCGTGCTAGCGACTTCCGTGGGCATCCTCATCCGCCAGAACGGGCTGGTGAGCTTCGGTCACGCCGCCTTCTTCGGCGGAGCGGCCTATATCGTGGCGCTGGCGGCGCAGAGCGGCATCGTCTCGGCCGAGGTGGTCGTGGTCGCCGCCGTGCTGGTGCCGGCTACGGTGGCCTTCGCCGTCGCCTTCGTGATGCTGCGCGTCTCCGGCGTCGCCTTCTCCATGCTCACCCTGGCGGTGGCCGAGGCGTTGCACGAGCTGATGATGCGCTGGCGGGAACTGGCCAATGGCGAGGACGGCCTTCCGGCGCGTCTGCCGAGCACGCTGTTCGGCCTGCCGATCGCCACGTTCCAGCGTCCCGAGACCATGTTCGTGGTGTGCTGGATCGTGCTGATGGCGCTCATCGCCGTCCTGTGGCTGCTGTCGCGCAGCCATCTCGGCACGCTCACCCTCGCCATTCAGGACAATGAGGAGCGGGCCCGCTTCATCGGCTACGAGACGCTGGTGCCCCGCGCCATCGTGTTCGCCCTGTCGGCCGGCATCGCCGCCATGGGTGGCGTGCTGTTCGCCCTCTACAACGGCTTCGTCACGCCGGACGTGCTGCACTGGAGCCTCTCGGGCGAGGCGCTGGTGATGGCCATCATCGGCGGCGCGCGCACCCTGTGGGGGCCGGCGCTGGGGGCGGTGGTGTTCTTCTTCCTGCGCGATGCCGCAGGCAGCTACACCGAGCATTGGCAGGCGCTCATCGGCATCGTGCTCATCACCGTCACCGTTGCCCTGCCGACGGGCCTGTCCGGCGCCATCGTCCTTCTCGTGAGCCGCATCAAGGGAGGCCGCAATGGTTGAGGCCCTGAGTCTCGAGGCGCGCGGCCTCACCCGCAAATACGGCGGCTTCACCGCTCTGCGGGACGTATCCATCTCGCTGAGCCGGGGCGAGATCCGCGGTCTCATCGGCTCCAACGGTGCCGGCAAGTCCACCTGCATGGACGTGCTTTCGGGCCGCAGCCGTGGCACTGGCTCGTCGGGCACGGTGCTGCTGGAAGGGGCGGACATCAGTGCCCTGAGCGAACGCGCGCGCCGGCACGCCGGGCTCGCGCGCTCATTCCAGAAGACCAACATCTTTCCCGAGCTCACGGTGCGCAAGCAGGTGGAGCTCGCCGCCCGCAAGGCCGAGGTGGACAACACCGAGGACGTGCTGCGCGAATTGAACCTGCTGCCCCACGCGGAGCGTCGCGCCGCGGACATCTCCTACGGCGACCAGCGGCGCGTGGACCTCGCCCTGTCGCTGGTGGGGCGGCCCAAGGTGCTGCTGCTCGACGAGCCGGCGGCGGGCCTGACCATGGGCGAATCCATCGCCCTCGCCCACATGCTGCGTGATCTGGCTGAACGCTGGCGCCTCACCGTGCTCATCGTGGAGCACGACATGGAGGTGATCTTTTCCATCTGCGCACGCGTCACGGTGCTCCATCTCGGCCAGATCCTCGCAGAGGGCACGCCGGACGAGGTGCGCGGCAACACGGACGTGGTGAAGGCCTATCTCGGGAGCGCCGCCGCATGACCCTCCTTGATCTCGAAAAGGTGGATGCAGGCTACGGCTCGGCTCGGGTCCTGCACGATGTCTCGCTCAAGGTCTCGCCGGGCGAGCGGGTGGCCATCCTCGGCCGCAACGGCGTCGGCAAGACCTCCGTGGTGAACACGCTGATCGGCGTCGCCGCGCGCCGGGCGGGGAAGGTCGCCTTCAAGGGCCGGCCGGTGTCGGACATCCGCGCCTATTCGGCGGCGCGCGCGGGGCTTTCCATCGTGCCCCAGGGGCGGCGCATCGTGCCGACCCTCACGGTCCGCGAGAATCTCACGCTCGGCGCCGCGCCGGGCCGGCCGGGGCCATGGGACCTGGAGGCGGTGTTCGGCATGTTCCCGATCCTTCGGGAGCGCGCGGAGACGCTCGGCACCGCCATGAGCGGCGGCCAGCAGCAGATGCTCGCCATCGGCCGCGCGCTGATGTCGAACCCGGAGCTGCTGATCCTGGATGAGCCCAGCGAGGGGCTTGCTCCGGTGGTGGTGGACGAACTCGGCGACGCCCTCACCAGGCTTGCCGACAAGGGCACGTCGATCCTGCTCATCGAGCAGAACCTCGGCCTCGTCCGGTCGGTGGCGGAGCGCTACTACGTGCTCTCGAAGGGCGCGGTGGTCGAGGAAGGCCACCTGTCCGGCCTGTCCATGGAAACGCTGAAGAAGCACGTGGCGGTTTGACCGCGCGCCCGCCGCGCACTTGCCGCGCGCACCCGCGCCAAAGGGCGTGATGACCAGGTCAACAAAGCAAAACAGAACCGGGAGGAAAAGATGTTGCTCAACAGGCGTGTATTACTGGCCGCAACGGGTTTCGCCGCGCTGGCCCTCGGCGGGCCGGCGCTGGCGCAGCAGAAGGAACCGCTGCTCATCGGCGTGCCCACCGCGCTCACCGGCCCCTATGGCGACCTTGGCGAGCAGGCGCGCCGCGCCGTGCTGCTCGCGGTGGATGAGGCCAACGCCGCCGGCGGCGTCGACGGGCGCAAGGTGGAGGTGCGCTTCCTCGACACCCAGGCCAAGGCCGAGTCAGCCCGCCAGCAGGCCGAGAAGCTGGCTCTGTCGGGCTACAAGATCCTCACCGGCGCCATCGCGTCCGGCGAGGCACTCGCCATCGGTCCGCAGCTCGAGCGCTGGGACGCGATGTATGTGGCGACCATCAACAAGGCCGACGAGATCACCGGAAAGTCGTGCAACCGCCGGCTCTTCCGCGTGAACCACCCGGACTATTCGGATGCCGCCG
Source organism: Roseixanthobacter psychrophilus (assembly GCF_043195195.1). Taxonomy (NCBI): domain Bacteria; kingdom Pseudomonadati; phylum Pseudomonadota; class Alphaproteobacteria; order Hyphomicrobiales; family Xanthobacteraceae; genus Roseixanthobacter; species Roseixanthobacter psychrophilus. Next base: position 7,484 of record NZ_JBAFWT010000059.1, on the reverse strand, counting down.
TGGTGCGCCCGTGGCTGGCGACGCGCAATGAAGGCAAGTGGGCCATCATGGCCTCCGACACCGCATGGGGCCGCAACTCGGCGGCGAGCTTCGCCAAGGCCGCCGAGACAACCGGCAAGACGGTGGTGGCGGAAGGCTTCGCCAGCCTCGGCACCAACGATTTCGCTCCCTATATCCAGAAGATCGCCGATTCAGGGGCGCAAGGCCTTTGGGTCGCGCTCGCGGGGCGCGACGCCATCAATTTCGCCACCCAGGCCAAGCAGTTCGGCCTGCTCGGCAAGGTGACCACGGCGGGGGTGAGCTTCGTCACCGACAATACAGCCAAGACACTGGGAGACACCGCCAAGGGTATTCTCGGCGTGATCAACTATAGCTCCACGTTCGATTCGCCCGAGAACAAGGCGTTCGTGCAGGCGTGGGAGAAGAAGTATCCGGGCACGACACCCTCCAATTTCGAGGGCGAGACCTATATCGGCATGCAGGTCATCTTCCAGGCGGTGAAGAAGGCGGGCAGCGTGAAGCCCGCGGACGTCAGCGCCGCCATGGAGGGCACCACCTTCAGGACCGTGTTCGGCGATGCGCTGATGCGCAAGGAGGACCACCAGCTGGTGGTGCCCAACTTCTTCGGCGACATGGTGGAGGTGAACGGCCAGCCGAAGCCGGTGATCACCATGGTGGTCAGCGCCGCCGAGGCGATGCCGGCGCCCGATCCGGCCTGCAAGATGTGATCCGCCGCCCGCCGGCGTCGACCTGGGGCCGCCGCATCCCCGCAGCGGCCCGCTCACACTGGGGGACAGTGGCTTGAATACCATCGATCTGAATGGGCGCGGCGCCGTGGTGACGGGCGGCGCCGGCGGCATCGGCCGCGCCATCGCCGAGCGGCTCGCCGCCTCCGGCTGCCGCGTCGCCATCTGGGACCTCGCCGTGGAGGAGGGCGAGCGCGACGGCTTCCTCTTCCAGAAGGTGGACGTGATCGACGAGACGGCGGTTGCCGCCGCCGCCATCCGCGCCGACGACCTGCTCGGCGGCATCGACATCCTCGTCAACAATGCGGGAATCACCGGCCCCACCGAGCTGCTCGAACACTACGACTACGCCGCCTGGCGGCGCACGGTGGAGGTCAATCTCCACAGTGTCTTCCTGTGCAGCCGCGCGGTCATCGCCGGCATGCGGGCACGCGCGTCCGGGCGCATCGTCAATATCGCCTCGGTGGCGGGCAAGGAGGCCAACCCCACCATGTCCGCCTATTCGGCCGCCAAGGCTGGGGTCATCGCTCTCACCAAGGCGCTCGCGCGCGAACTCGCCGAGACCGGCATCCTCGTCAATTGCGTCACGCCCGGCCTCATCGGAACCGAACTCTTGAAGCAGATGTCGCCTGAGGCGGTGGCGGCCTCGCGCAGCAAGATACCGGTCAACCGAGTGGGCGAGCCGAAGGAGGTGGCCGCCATGGTGGCGTGGCTGTGCTCGGACGAGTGCAGCTTTTCCACCGGCGCGGCGTTCGACATCTCCGGCGGCCGCTCGTCCTACTGAGGGCGGGCGTGGCATGAAGCCGGCGCCGCCCATAACTGAGGCCGAGACCCCGCGGGTTGGGCACAACCCTCTGCTTTCCCTTCTAGTAATCTTACACCAATTGCTCCGGAATCAGTTGCCGTCGATTGACACGTATACTGATAAACAGTATACGTTCTAACTAGCCGGGGCGAATGTCTCCGGTTCAACAGAAGAACGATGCGCGGCCGTCTCGCTCAATGGCGCGATCGCCGCAGAGCCAGTCCGGCGGAGCATCCCGCACGCCGGACTTCAGCCTGCCGTCCCGCCGGTCCACCGGCGAAAAAGGGAGGATTGCCTGATGTCCATGATGACCCACGCGGACGTGGCCAACGCCATGCAGCCCGAGGATACGCCGGCCTTGAAGGCCCTCTACGAAGGCTTCGCGGCCGAGCATCTCATGCCGCTGTGGACCCAGATCGACGACCTCATGCCCGTCCACCCGGCGCCCAAGGCGGTGCCGCACGTGTGGAAGTGGCAGAAGCTGCTGCCGCTGGCGGAGGAATCCGGGCGCCTCGTGCCGGTAGGCCGGGGCGGCGAGCGCCGCGCGCTCGGCCTCGCCAATCCCGGGCTCGGCGGCCGGCCCTATGTGAGCCCTACCCTATGGGCGGCGATCCAGTATCTCGGCCCGCGCGAGACCGCGCCGGAGCACCGCCATGCGCAGAACGCCTTCCGCTTTGTGATAGAGGGCGAGGGCGTATGGACCGTGGTGGACGGCGACCCAGTGCGCATGAGCCGCGGCGACTTCCTGCTCACCCCCGGCTGGTGTTTCCACGGCCACCACAACGACACCGACCAGCCCATGGCTTGGATCGATGGCCTCGACATTCCCTTCAGCTATCAGAACGACGTCGGCTTCTTCGAGTTCGGCTCGGAGCGCGTCACCGACTACGCGACGCCGCGCTTCTCGCGGGGCGAGCGGCTGTGGGCGCATCCGGGCCTGCGCCCCCTCTCGGGGCTGAAGGAGACGGTGTCCTCGCCCATCGGCGCCTATCGCTGGGAGCACACCGACCGCGCCCTCGCCGAGCAGCTCCTGCTGGAGGAGGAAGGCCAGCCCGCCACCGTCGAGCAGGGTCACGCCGCCGTGCGCTACGTGAACCCGACCAATGGCGGCGACGTGCTGCCCACCATGCGCGCCGAGTTCCACCGCCTGCGCGCGGGCACGGTGACGCCGACCCGCCGCGAGGTGGGCTCCACCGTGTTCCAGGTGTTCGACGGCCGCGGCGGCGTCGTGATCGGCGGGCAGGAGCACGCCCTCGAGGTGGGCGACCTCTTCGTCGTTCCGTCCTGGGTGCCGTGGTCGCTGTGGGCCGAGGACCAGTTCGACCTGTTCCGCTTCTCCGATGCGCCCATCATGGAGCGGCTCGCCTTCGCGCGCACCGCCGTCGAGCAGGTGGATCGGTGACGGGGGCCGCCGAAAGCGCCGCGCGGGAGGCCCTGCGCGCGCGACAGGGCCCGGGGGCGCGCTACGACGCGGGTCTGGCCCCGGCGGGTGAGCTCGCCCTCGCGCGCCGGGGCACGGCCTATTTCGCGCGGGTGCTCAACGGCCTTCCGGACGAGGACTTCGGCGCGCCGTCCCTGGTGCCGGGCTGGACGCGAGCCCGCGTCATCGCCCATGTGGGCTACAATGCGCGGGCGCTGGCGCGGCTCGTGGAAGGCGCGCGCACCGGGGTCGACCTGCCCATGTACGCCTCCGAGGCGGCGCGGGCAGAGGAGATCGAGACCGGCGCGAGCCTGCCGCCGCGGGCGCTGCGCAACCTCTTCCGCCACGCCGCGGTGCATCTCGACGTGGAGTGGCGCGACCTCGCCGATGCCGGCTGGGACGTCGACGCCCGCGGCCGGAGCGGCGCGCCGCTCCCCGTCCGCGACACGCCTTGGCTGCGGGCGCAGGAAGTGTGGCTGCACGCCGTCGATCTCGATTGCGGCGGCTCCTGCAGCGATTTTCCGTCCGAGCTCGCTGGCCGGCTGCTCGCCACGCTTGCGGGCGCCGCCGGGTTCACCTTCGACCCGATGCCGACGTCGCAGGCCGAGACCCGCCTAACGGGCGCGGACACGGACGTTTCCGGCCGGACCCCCGATCTCTTGCGCTGGCTCGCGGGACGGGGCGCGCGCCGCCTCGCCGGCGACCTGCCCGACCTCCCCGGCCCCGCGGATGGGGGCTAGGCCGCGCCACTGCCGAGATCGTTTCCATCCTGGTCCCGGACCGGGCTCCGCGCATCATTCAGGAGGAATGCCTTGACTGACCTTGCCACCCTTGAGCCGCCGACCTTCGTCTTTCCCCGGCCCGCGCTGCCCTCCGTCTCGGTGCGTGGCGAGCGGGCCGAGTATCCGGTGCGGCGCATCTTCTGCGTCGGACGCAACTATGCCGACCACGCCAAGGAGATGGGCGTCGAGGTGGATCGCGAGGCGCCGTTCTACTTCACCAAGTCGCCGCTCACCCTGGTCCACACCGGCGCGCGCGTGCCCTATCCACCGGGCACGCAGAACTATCACTATGAGATGGAGCTGGTGGTGGCCATCGGCGCCGAGGCCTACAAGGTGGCCGTGGCGGATGCGCCGAAGGCGGTGTTCGGCTACGCCACAGGCCTCGACATGACCCGTCGCGACCTCCAGCTCGAAGCCCGCGGCAAGCAGCGGCCGTGGGACTTCGGCAAGGATTTCGAGCAGTCCGCCGTCATCGCGCCCCTCACGCGGGCGGACCGGTTCGCGCTCGCCGACCAGCCCATCCGCCTCACGGTGAACGGGACGGTGAAGCAGGACGCGCATCTGTCCGACCTCATCTGGTCGGTGCCGGAGATCATCAGCCACCTCTCGCGCTACTACCACCTGGGGCCGGGTGACCTGATCTACACCGGGACCCCAGCCGGCGTCGGACCCGTGGTCGCGGGCGACCAGATCCTCGGCACCATCGAAGGCCTCGCCCCGGTGGAGCTGTCCGTAGGAGCGGCGGAATGACCTTCTACGGCTATTTCCGCAGCTCGGCCGCCTATCGCTGCCGCATCGCCTTCAACCTGAAGGGCCTCGCCCCGCCGCTCGCACCCATCCATCTGCGGCGCGGCGAGCAGCGCGCGGACGCGTTCCGTACGGTGAATCCGCAGGCCCTGGTGCCGGCACTGGTGGAGGACGGAACCATCCTCACCCAATCCCTCGCCATCATCGAGTGGCTGGAGGAGACTCATCCGGAACCGCCGCTGTTGCCGACCGATCAGGCGGCGCGGGCACGAGCGCGGGCCTTCGCCCTCGCCATCTGCTGCGACATCCACCCACTGCAGAATTTGCGGGTGCTGGACTATCTCAAGCGCGAGCTCGGCGCCGACCAGGCGGCGCTCGATGCCTGGTGCCGGCGCTGGATCGGCGACGGCCTCGCCGCCTGCGAGGCGCTGCTGGCGCGCGAGCGCGAGGCGCCCTTTGCCTTCGGCGCGGCCCCGGGCATCGCCGAGATCTGCCTCATCCCGCAGATGTTCTCCGCCGACCGCTTTGGCGTGGACCTCGCCGGCATGCCCCGCCTCAGGCGTCTGCGCGCCGTCTGCGAGGCGCTTCCCGCCTTCGCCGATGCCCATCCCGCCCGCCAGCCCGACGCCGAGGCAGCCTGAGCGGGCTGCACCATGGCCTACGCGCCGCCACCTCGGCGGGCCCCACACAATACCTGCCGAAAGGGAACGAAATGTCCGAGAAGCGCTCCATCCTCGTCGCCGGCGGCGGCATCGGCGGGCTCGCTGCTGCCCTTGGCCTCGCCAAGCACGGCTTCTGCGTCACCGTCCTCGAACGGGCACCGGTGCTCGGCGAGATCGGCGCCGGCATCCAGCTCGGGCCGAACGCCTTCCACTGCTTCGACTGGCTGGGCGTGGGCGATCAGGCGCGCGCCATGGCGGTCTATATAGACAGCCTGCGCCTCATGGATGCCATCAGTGGCGAGGAACTGACCCGCATCCCCCTCGACGACGCGTTCCGCAACCGCTTCCGCAACCCCTACGGCGTCATCCACCGTGGCGACCTGCACGGCGTGCTGCTCAGCGCCGCCCGTGCCAACCCGCTGGTGGAGCTGCGCACCAGCGCGGAAGTGGTGGACTACGACCAGGACGGGGCGGGTGTCACCGGCACCCTCGCCAATGGCGAGACGGTGCATGGCGCTGCCCTGATCGGTGCCGACGGCCTGTGGTCAAACGTCCGCAAGAAGGTGGTGGGTGACGGCAACCCGCGGGTGTCAGGCCACACTACTTACCGCTCCGTCATTCCCACCGAGCACATGCCAGAGGACCTGCGCTGGAATGCGGCCACTCTTTGGGCCGGCCCGAAGTGCCACATCGTCCACTACCCGCTGTCGGGCTGGAAGGTGTTCAACCTCGTGGTCACCTACCACAACGACGCCCCCGAGCCGGTGGCGGGCCAGCCGGTGACGGCCGAGGAGGTGCGCCGCGGCTTCGAGCACGTGAACGAGCGCGCCAGACGCATCATCGATCACGGCCGCGACTGGAAGCTGTGGGTGCTGTGCGACCGCGAGCCGGTGGAGAACTGGCAGGACGGCCGCGTCGTTCTGCTCGGCGATGCGGCCCATCCCATGCTGCAGTATTTCGCCCAGGGCGCCTGCATGGCCATGGAGGATGCGGTGTGCCTCGCCAACGCCTGCGCCGCCACCAGCGACATCGAGGCCGCCTTCCGCGCCTACCAGAACCAGCGGCGGCTGCGCACCGCCCGGGTGCAACTCCAGTCGCGCTGGATTGGCGAGCACATCTACCACCCGGCCGGGGGCCATGCGGACCTGCGCAACGCCATCATCCGCTCCAAGAGCCCCGAGGACTGGTATCGCACCGTGGACTGGCTCTACGGGGGCTCAGGCATCGCCGGCTCCTTTGGTCCGGAGGCGCCGCAGTCGCGGACCGCCGAGCAAACGAATGCGGAGCCATTGACCGTTGTGGAAGCCTGAGCCGGAACGGGATGCCCCCATCGCTATCCGCGTCTGCGGCTTGCCGAAATCTCTCCTGCTTCCCGGCCGCCGGCGCGTGCGGAGCACAGCCAGCCGGGCGAAGGAGGAGCGATAGGCATTAGGAAGGCCACGGCCCATCCGGCTGCAGGACGAAAAAGATATTCAAGAAAAGGCATGGAGACACATGCCCAATAGGGAGGACGACCATGCTGAAGATTTGGATAGCGCTGGCAGCGGGCTGCGTCGCCGTCGCCCCGGTTCCGGCGCGCGCGGAGTTCACGGGGGGCGTCGTACGCATCGGTGTCCTCAACGATCAGTCTGGCATCTACGCCGACATGGCGGGCCCCGGCTCGGTGGAGGCGGCGAAGATCGCGATCGAGCAGTTCGGCGGGAAGGTGGGCAACATCCCAATCGAAATCGTGGTCGGCGATCACCAGAACAAGCCGGACGTCGGCCTGAACATCGCGCGGCAGTGGCTCGACGTCGGCGGCGTGGACATGATCGTGGATATCCCGAATTCCGCGATCGCTCTGGCCGTCGCGGGACTCGTGAAGGACAAGAACAAGGTCGCTGTGATCACCACCTCCAATAGCAACCGCCTCACCGGAGATGCATGCTCCCCCAATCATGTGCAGTGGACGCTCGACAATTACAGTCTCGCCAAGAGCACCGGGTCGCAAGTGGTCAAGTCGGGCGGCACCAGCTGGTTCTTCATCACGGCCGACTACGCCTTCGGTCACGATATGGAGCGTGAGGCCGGCCAGATCGTCAAGGATGCCGGCGGAACCGTGGTGGGCGCGGTGAGACACCCCCTCAACACGTCTGATCTGTCGTCGTTCCTGCTGCAGGCCCAAGGATCGGCCGCGAAGGTCATCGCTCTTGCTGACGCAGGCAGCGACTTCACCACTGCGGTCAAGCAGGCGAAAGAGTTCGGTATCGTGCAGAAGGGCCAGAGCCTCGCCGGCCTCGCAGTCTATCTAACCGACGTGCATGCCCTCGGCCTCGCCGCCGG
>NZ_JBAFWT010000058.1:0-19746 GCF_043195195.1 Roseixanthobacter psychrophilus | reverse complement strand
TCTAGCACGACTTTGACAGAATCCGATTGGCAGTCTCCAGATGGCTCTGCGGCAGTGAGGGCATGTTCATGCAGGTGATGCCGAGGCGAGTGCCCTGATGACGGCTCTGCGGACCAGGGTCCGGCAGTTGGCGCGCTTGCCCAGCATGGCGACAGACGGCTTCAGAAACGCCCCCAGCGCCTCATCCCAACTCGCCATGGCTTGCGCTCCTATCCCGACGCAGACCTCAAATCGTCAATCTCATCAATCCCTAGCCGTGCCAAAGTCGTGCTGGGGGCGGAGGGCAGCGCTTAGCGTCTCTCGCCGTTCGAAGATGGGTGGCGCGTTGGAACGAGCTGCTGCGCGTGCATTGCCGTTTTAGGATCGATAATATCTCGCTCACCTCATTGAGGAGCGCGCGCGAGGGGAACGATGGTGAGCGAAATCCGGCTTGTGTTGTCGGCAGACGAGATTCTCGCCCATCCATATTTCGGGATGGCGCGGGACATTTATATCCGCGAGATGCTCGACCTGCACGAGAACCAGCCGGCGGAGAACCGGCTGCTGATCGATGGCGGAACCGCCTCCATCTTCTTCAATGTCATCATCATGAACGCGGGCTATCAACCCGATGTCCGCTCTACCTGGCCGACCATGCAACTGCTGAAAAGCCGGATGGAGGCCTATGGTATCGCAAGCGGCCGTCGCACCCATGATATTGTGCGCCGACTTATCGATCGAGAATATATCACGACCTTTACGGCGCAACGCGACAGACGCAGCACTTTGATTGCACCCACCGAGAAGATGTTGGCCCACGACCAGCGCTCGCTGGTTGTTTATTTTCATCCATTGCATGCACTGTTCCCCGACCCCGGATATCCCGAGCCGATGCGACGGGACCCCGCCTTTCATCGCGTGGCACGGGAAGTGAGCGTCGCGTTTCTGGCGCATGCGCAGCAGTTCATCCTGGTCAATCCGGTGATCACGTTCTTTTTGCCGCGTCAGGCCGGCCATATGATCCTGACCAAGCTCATGCATCTGTGCAGCGATCAGGACGATCACGAAGTGCCGAAGGTGTCGTTCGTCAAGATCGGCGACAGCTTCGGGGTGTCGCGTACCCATGTCCGCAAGTTGTTGCGGGAGGCGGAGAGCCTGGGCTTTGTCCGCCTGTTGGGCAACAGCGTCGCCGTCACCCCGGCCTGCCGCGCCGGCTTCGAGCGGTTTCTGGCCGATACGATGGCCGGCAATGATCTCGTCTACCGGATGGCCATGGAAAAATTGGCTTCAACGGATGTTGCCGGCCTGCAATCTGTGGATTTAGTGGCGGACGATATCTAGGAAAACGGGAAGAATAGCGCCGGTCCGTGCGGCCTGGATCGGGCTCCCGATGGTGGATGGTATCTTATAACCGACAGAAAATTGCTTCCACACTCCCGAGAATATGCAGGCGAAAAGTTCCGTAACATTTCCGGAACGACGCTTCTAATGTCCCTCCTGCTTGAACGCGGCTTCTGGGGAAGAGGTCGATCAGGTGACTGGCAGCGCCTGCGCTTGGGGCGCTGACCGAGCGCCGGGCAGCGTCGGCGCAAACGTGGTTGCAACATTACCATTGGGGGATGCCATGGTACCCATTGTTGTCTCAGAGGACATTGCGCGTATTCACGTGCAGGGGGCGACTGATCCGGCGGTCAATTGGCTGGGCGCCTTCGCCACTTGCGGGGGGCATGGCGCCACTCAATCCTCGACCATCGTCTACGAGATCCCTTCCGGCGGACGCCTGGGCTGGCACACCGATGCCACCGAAGAAACCCAGTATATCCTGTCTGGAAAAGGCGAACTGCTGATGGAGGACGGCACCCGGGCCATTGGGCCGGGCAGCGTCTTCGCTTTGCCGCCCAATGTGCGGCACGACATCGTCAATACGGGCAATGAGACGCTTCACGCCGTCGCGTTCTTCGCCGCGGCCATGTTCACCCAGACCTTCGATCAGGTCATGCTGCCGCCCAATACCCACGTGCTCGGCACGCCCAACCGGGAAGGTTGAGCGCCCGCCGCACCGCTGTGCGGCACCCGATTGATCCATCAGCTCATGGTTCACCGGTGCCCTTGAAGGGCTGCTGGGGACGAGGTGCGCCCAAAGCAGCAGCTTGTTTCCGCCGGACTTTTGAAGGCAAAGCTTCATCGAATGACCTGCAGGCGTGCAACACTGTTCCCGTCCGGCCGCACGCCCGCGCGCCGCACCGGAACGCTCAAGCCGGGGGACGTCTCGCTGCGCCGTTCGGTCCGGCTGGCGGCCGTGCTTCTGGCGACGACCGCCTTGTCGACCCAGGCTGCCGCCGCCGGTGAACTGCCCACCGGTGGAACGGTTGTCTCGGGCAGCGCGACGATTTCCACGCCGTCGGGTACCAGCGTGCTGATCACCCAGTCATCGCGCAACGCCATCATCACCTGGGGCGCCTTTTCCGTCGGGGCCGGGAACACCGTGCGCGTGGAGAACGGCACGGGCGCCACGCTGAATCGCGTCACCGGCTTCTCGCGCTCGCAGATCGACGGCAGCCTTTCCGCCTCCGGCAGCCTCTATCTGGTCAATCCCAACGGCATCACCGTCGGCCCAACCGGGCAGGTGACGACGGGCGGCAGCTTCATCGCCTCCACCCATGACGTCTCCGACGCCGAGTTCAATGCCGGCGGGGCCATGACCTTCCGCGGCTCCAGCACCGCGAACGTCATCAATTACGGCGCCATCGGATCGTTGGGCGGCGACGTGGCGCTGATCGCCCGCAAGGTCGAGAATGCCGGCACCATCACCGCGCCCAACGGCACGGTGGGACTGGCCGCCGGCTACGAAGTGCTGGTGCGCGACGCCGCCCTCTCCGACGGCAAGTTCGTGGTGAAGGTGGGCGGCGGCGATACGGAGGCGAAGACGTCCGGCGTGATCAGGGCCGCCGAGGCGGAATTGAAGGCCAATGGCGGCAACGTCTATGCGCTTGCAGGTAACACGGCCAGCCTCACCAAGGCCACCGGGGTCGCCAGCAAGGGCGGACGCATCTTCCTGACCGCCGGCGACGGTGGAACCGTCACCGTCAGCCAGAAGGTTTCCGCCCGGGCTGCGACGGTCAACGGCAAGGCCAAGGGCGGCGAGATCCGCGTCTCGGGCGGCATGGTCAGGGTGTCCGGCAAGCTCGATGCGGCAGGCGAGGGCGATGCGGGCGGCACGATCGTGGTGACCGGCCGGGACATCCAACTGGCGTCGGGCGCGGATCTCGACGCGAGCGGCGCCACCGGCGGACTGGTGCTGCTGGGTGGCGACTATCAGGGCGGCAAGGACGCTTCGACCAAGTATCTGGCGGAAGATGTGGCGACCGCACAGACCACGACCGTCGAGGCGGCAGCAACCATCCGCGCCGGCGGCACGGCGGGCGCGGGTGGGCGGGTCGTGGTATGGTCGAACGGACAGACGACCTTTACCGGCGCCATCTCCGCGACCGGCGCGGGCGCGGCCTCGGGCGGCGATGCGGAAGTCTCGGGCAAGGCGGTGCTCGCCTATGAGGGGACGGCGGACCTGCGCAGCGAGAGCGGCGCCTTCGGCATGCTGCTTCTCGACCCCTATAATCTGACGATCTCGAGCGCCTCAAGCAGCGGCATGTCCAGCTTCAATGCCGCCGCCAACAACAGCATCCTGAATGTGACGACGCTGACCAATGCCCTCGCCACCGCCAATGTGACGGTCACGACCGGTTCCGGCGGCTCCCAGGCCGGCAACATCACGGTGGCCAATGCCGTGACCTGGAGCAGCGGTTCGACGCTGACCCTGTCGGCCTACGGCTCCATCGCAGTGAATGCCAACATCACCGGCGGTGCGGGCTCGTCCATCGTGCTGCACGCCGACAATACCGGCACGGTCACGTTCGGCGCCGGTGCGATCCTCCGCGCGGGCAGCAGTGTCTCGATTTTCTATAACCCGAGCAGTTATGCCGCGCCAACCGACTATTCTTCGAAAGTCGGCTCCGGAACGCTCACCGCCTACATGCTGGTGAATACGGTCCAGGATCTCCAGGACATGAACACCAACCTCAACGGCAGCTATGCGCTGGGCCGGGACATTGACGCCAGCGCCACCACGAGCTGGAACGGTGGCGCGGGCTTTGCGCCGATCGGGAGTACGTCCAGCTATTTCTACGGGACCCTCGACGGACAGAGCCACATCATTTCCGGGCTGTTCATCAATCGCGGCGGCCAGGTTGGCGTCGGCTTGTTCAGTGACCTCGGTCCCGGCGCAAAAGTCTTTAATCTGGGCCTGGTCGGCGGCAGCGTGACCGGCGATACCGCTGTGGGCAGCCTTGCCGGAGTCAATCACGGCATCCTCACCAACGTTTATACGTCCGCCACGGTGAGTGGCAGTGATCAGGTCGGTGGGCTTATTGGCTCCAATACCGCAACGATCACCGGTGCCTACGCCACGGGTACAGTCAGTGGTGATACCAATGTCGGCGGATTGGTCGGCATAAATTCACACGGAAGCGGGAACTGGACGATCTCCGATGCCTACGCCACAGGCTCCGTCAGTGGCAGCTCCATTGTCGGGGGGCTCGTGGGCAGCAATCAAGGCGTTCTCCTCAACGTCTATGCGACCGGCTTCGTCAGCGGCAGCTCCTATGTCGGGGGGCTGATCGGCGACAACCAATTTGCCAACTCTGTCACCGCATCGTTCTACAATACGCAGACGACGGGACAGGCCAATGGCGTCGGCAACGGTTCCGCCAGTGGCGTGACCGGGCTCACCACAGCACAGATGCGTGACGGCTCAACGGCATCCGGCGGCTTCTACGCCCTCGCCAGCGCCGCCGGCTGGGATTTCACAACGGTTTGGGCGCGTCCCAATGCCGTGGCCAACCAATCCAGCGACGGACAGCTGCATTACGCCGAACTCTATGCGGTCTCCGGCGTTGTTGGGGTCAACGCCTCTGGAACCATGACCTATGGCGATTCCAGCCCGACCTTGACCTATGCTTATTACGGAACCGGCAGCGGCTACGGCAATGTGGTCACGACCAATCCGGTCTATGTCTCGGGCGTGACCTCTTCGAGCGACGTCGGAACCTATGCCGCCATCCTTTCCGGGGGCAGCGGCACGTCCTGGGGCGGTCGCTCGACCCGCTTCGTCTATTCTGGAACTGTGACGGTCACACCCGCCCCGCTGACGGTCACCGCGGCCGATGGCACCATGGCCTATGGCGACAGCGTGCCCACCCTGAGCTATGCGGCGACCGGCTGGAAGAATGGCCAGAGCGATGCCTTGCTATCCGCCGTCGGCGTGACGACAAATGCCTCCTCCACCTCGAATGTCGGCAGCAGCTATGTCACGAATGCCGCGGGCGGCACGCTCTCCGGCGCGGCGTCCGGCAACTACACCCTTGCTTATGTGGACGGCCAGTTTTCCGTAACGCCGCGATCCCTCACCCTCTCCGCCGATGCCGGCTCCATGGCCTATGGAGATAGCCTTTCGGCGCTCACTTACACGGTGGGTGGCGGTGGCTTGGTCAATGGCGACACCTTGTCCGGCGCCCTGACCACTGCGGCGTCGCCCACATCGAACGTCGGCGCTTACGCCATTACCCAGGGCACGTTGGCGGCCTCGTCCAATTATGCCGTGACCTATGTGAGCGCGAACCTCGCCGTCACGCCCCGCGCCCTCACCGTCACTGCTGACGCCAAGTCCATGGTCTATGGCGACAGCGTGCCCGTCCTATCCTATGCGGTGAGCGGCGATGGCCTCGTCAATGGCGACACCTTGTCCGGCGCCCTGATCACTGCGGCGTCGTCCACATCGAACGTCGGCGCATACGCCATCACCCAGGGCACGCTGGCGGCCTCGTCCAATTATGCGGTGACCTATGTGGGCGCGAACCTCGCCGTCACGCCCCGCGCCCTCACCGTCACTGCTGACGCCAAGTCCATGGTCTATGGCGACAGCGTGCCCGTCCTATCCTATGCGGTGAGCGGCGATGGCCTCGTCAATGGCGACACCTTGTCCGGCGCCCTGATCACTGCGGCGTCGTCCACATCGAACGTCGGCGCTTACGCCATTACCCAGGGCACGTTGGCGGCCTCGGCCAATTATGCGGTGACCTATGTGGGCGCGAACCTCGCGGTCACGCCCCGCGCCCTCACCATCGCGGCTGACGCCAAGTCCATGGTCTATGGCGACGGCGTGCCGTCTCTCACCTATGCGGTCGGCGGGTCGGGCCTGGTCAATGGCGACACCTTGTCCGGCGCCCTGGCCAGTTCGGCCTCGTCCGCATCGAACGTGGGCGCATACGCCATCACCCAGGGCACGCTGGCGGCTTCGGCCAATTATGCCGTGACCTATGTGGGCGCGAACCTCGCGGTCACACCCCGCGCCCTCACCATCGCGGCTGACGCCCAGTCCATGGTCTATGGCGACAGCGTGCCCGTTCTCTCCTATGCGGTGAGCGGCGGGGGCCTCGTCAATGGCGACACGCTGACGGGCGCGCTGGGCACCGCGGCCACGTCCTCGTCGAACGTCGGCACTTACGCCATCACCCAGGGAACGCTCGCTGCCTCGACCAATTATGCGCTCACCTATGTGGCGGGACCGGTGGTGGTTGGCGCACGCCCGCTCACGGTGGCGGCGAACAACCAGAGCCGCCCGTTCGGGGCGGCCAATCCGGTCTTCACCTACACCGTGGGCGGCCGCGGCCTCGTCAATGGCGATGGGCTGACCGGCACGCTTGTCAGCGACGCAAACGCCATGTCGACGGCGGGCGCTTACCCCATCCTCCAGGGCAGCCTGGCCGCATCGGCCGACTATGCCTTGACCTATGTGCCGGGCACGGTGACGGTGATGGGCGCGCCGCAGAATACCAATTTCGTGGAGACAAGCGCGCCTGATCAGGTGGTGGAGACCCAGGATACCAAGAGCCTGGTCTCGTTCATTGATCGGCCCAGTCCGCCCATTGAACAGACTGCGCCGCCCCAGATCGCCGCCTGCGGGGGCATCTCCTCCGGCGGGCCGTGCGGCTTCCTTCCCGTGTCGGCGAACCTGCCGTCCGGGCCCTGGCTGAGCTTCGTGGCCCAGTGAGCCCCATGACCGTTTCCTCGCGCATCCTGACGTCCCGCGCAGGCCTTGCTGCGCTGGCACTGGGCGGCACGCTTCTGGCCGCCGCACCGGCCCTGGGTCAGGTGATCGCGCCGGTGGAGCGCAACCTGCCGCCTGTGATCTCCGGCCAGGGACGCCTCGTCATCGGGCCGCAGGATCTCGCCGTTAGTCCGGACGACACGCCACTCGGCGTCGCCGTGTCCGGCATCAGCCTGATCGGGCCGAAGGAGACGGTGGCGAAACGGCCCGAGCGCGGCGTCCGCATTGGTGCCGTGGGCGACATCGACCGCGCGGCGCTCCGTGCTGCCCTCGCGCCCTTCCTCGGCCAGCCCCTGTCGCGCAAGCGCATCTCCGACATTCAGGCCGCCATCGCCACGGTCTATCGCACCGCCGGCTATCCCTTCGTCTCGGTGACGCTGCCGCCGCAGGAGGTCACGGGCGGCGTGCTCACTTTGCGGGTGGTGGAGTTCCGCACCGGGGCAGTGAAGGTGTCGGGTGCCGCGCCCGGCACCGAGGCCGATCTGGCGGGCCGCGTGCGCGCCACCCCGGGCCAGCGCATCGCCGCCGAGGCCCTGGAGGAAGACCTCGCCTGGCTCAACCGCTTCCCCTACCACAGCGTCAATGGCGTGTTCGCGCCGGGCGACGATCTGGGCCTCAGCACACTCACCCTGGAGGTGACGCCGCAGAAGCCGTGGCAGGTGTTTGCCGGCTGGTCCAACACCGGCACCCACACCACCGGTTTCGACCGCTATTACGCCGGCTTCGGCGCTGCGCTGCCGGGCGTGCCGCAGAGCTTCGTCTCTTACCAGATCACCGGCAGCCCGAATTTCTGGAGCGATCCTTCCGCGGTCGGCACCGGCTCGGAACAGCCGAGCTATTACAGCCAGGCCGGGCGGCTGGTGATCGCCACCGGCGTCCGTCAAAGCCTGGAAATCGTACCCAACTATGTGGCAACCCGGCAGAATGCCCAGGGCCAGACCTTCGCCTATGACAACCAGACGCTGGAAATCCCGGTCTATTACCGCACCGCTGTCTCCAATCTGGTGCCGGGACTCTATGCCGGCGACCTGATCATCGGCGCCACGGGCAAGACGGTCTCGCGCACCACCTATTTCACCGGCGCCGACATCGGCGGCGCGAGTGCGGACCTGTTCGAGCTGATCGCCGGCTGGTCGGTCTCGCGCTCGGATCCCTACGGCACCACCAGCCTTGATCTCAAGCTCATCGGCAATCCGGGCGGGGTGATCGGCGGCAACAATGCCGCGCGCTGGAGCACGTACAGCGGGGGGCGCGTCACCGACGTGACCTATGCCTATGGCACGGGCGAGCTTAACCGGGTGACGCGCCTGCCGTCCGGCTTCAGTTGGGTGAGCGACATCTCGGCCACGGCCGCGGGCCAGCCCTTGCCGGACACCGAGCAGCTGAGCCTCGGCGGTCTCTATGCCACGCGCGGCTACACGCTGGATGACGCGACCGTGGACACCGGCCTCGTGTGGCGCAACGAGCTGCGCACGCCCACCTTCGCGCTCCTGTCGGCGCTTGGGGTGCCCGGCATATCCGACCAAGCCTCGCCCTATGCGTTCCTGGACCTGTCCTGGGGCCGATCCTATGGTTATCAGGGCGTGTTGGGGGCGGTGCCGCGGAACGACTATGGACTGGCCGGCATCGGCCTTGGCGTGGACTACATGCTCAACCGCAACCTCACTGCCACCCTGGTGGGTGGCTTCGCCCTCACCGACGCGACCTATACCCAGGCCGGCGACTTCAACCTCCAGGCCCGGGTGTACGTGAGCTATTGAAGACGTGGGCTGTCACGCCTGATCGGCTTGAGCGCACCAGATTCAGGTCCTGACCATCGTCGTCACCGTCACGCAGTTCTCGCCGGCGGCGGATCCACGCTTCAGCTATCGGGGCGAGGATGTCGTGCCGACGCTCGAAGGGGTCTGCCGGAGCATGGGCTATCCGCAGAGGATCCACGCGCCTGCCAAGCAAGTGACCGAGCAAGGTGTTCTCGCCGGACACTTCGCGGCGACCAAGTCTCGGGTGTCGGCAGCAACCGGCACCCACACCCACCGCTTCGGTCTGGCGCTCCTTGTTACGGGACTTGCGTCTCTTTGGCGGTTGAATTCATGCGGGCAGGATCTTCGGGGGCAGCGCGAAGTCAACGCCAACTCGATGAAGCGGTAATATTGGTCGATGAAGCAGAACGTGTGATGCGCGCGACGGACCCGTTGGCGGTTGCCCCCGGTCTCGCCGCCGCGCGGGGGGCGCGTCACCCGGGGCCGGCCCTCGCCGGTGCGTGTTCGGATGAGCTCCCGCTCGAACTCAGCCAGGCCGCCAAGAATGGTCAGCATGAGCCGACCGTGAGCCATCGTGGTATCCGCCCAAGCGTCAGCCAGAGAGCGAAATGCAGCGCCACGCTCACTCACTTCAGCCAGAACGTTCAGCAGATCACGCGTGGAGCGCGCCAAGCGATCAAGCCGGACCACAACCGGTACGTCTGATGGCTTCAATGCCGTGACGCATTTTCGAAGTTCGCGGCGCTCGGTCTTTGCTCCACTGGCCGTCTCGGAGAATATTTTCTCGCAGCCCGTAGTCCGGATGAGTTCAGTCTGACTATCTAAAGTCTGAGCATCTGCCGCTGAAGAAAGATACGGCCGGCATCGCTTCCAGGACCCGCACGCGAAGATCGTCCGGGGCCTGACGAGCTCCGATATGGCTGGGGCCTTGGAGGATGGTGCGTCAGCCGCTAAGGCGGAATGCCGTCAACCTGGTGAGGACGCAGGTTCCTGGCCCCCTCGCGGGTTGAAAGGCGCGCGCGGGCGCGGTCGCCAAAGGACCGTGAGCCGCGCGCGTCCGGCGCCGTCCTATCCGGCGGCGTGACGCCCTCTCAGGCTGCTTCCACCCGTTCCGGCACCGGCAGGCCGAGCCAGTCCTTGTAGAAGGTGTCGATGTCCGGCTCGAAGTCGCGGATCACCGGATACCAGGGCGTGGGCGCCTCCACGTCGTGTAGGGTGCCGCATTCGGGGCAGTAATATTCCCGCAGCACCTGCCAGCTTGAGGTGGGGGTCATCAGGCGCGGATAGATCTCCTCCATCTTCTCCGGCGTATCGCGCACATGCACGCGGGCGAACAGCTTCCAATTCTCCCGCCAGTCGCAGAAATCGTGACCGCATTCGCAGCGGATCTTCCACTGCTTGGTATCCTTGCGCTGGACCATATAGAGCTTGGGACCGAGCGGCAGGATGATCTTGTCATCCCAGGGCATGCGCTGCTGCAGGATCTCCAGATAGATGGAGAAGCGCTCCGGATCCTTCGGGGTCGCGAGCATCTGGTGCAGGGTATCGTGGTCGATCTTGCCGTCCACCAGATCGGCGATCTTGGCGCGGGTATAGGCCATGGTGTCCTCCTGATTTTTTGATCATTGCGGCGGATGGCACCGGCGAGAACCGCCGGTGCCGGATGCGCTATTGCTCGACGAACTGGACGGTCTTCACGTCGGGCAGTTCCGACACGTCCATGTGGTAATGGGAGCCGTAGTGCGGGATGCCGATCTCCTCCTCCAGCAGCTTCCAATCCGCCGGAAGATCCCAGAAAGTCTGGAAATCCTTGAAGAAGCGCGGCCCCAGCTTGAAGGAGGAGGCGAACATCTGCTTGACGTGGTCGCCCGCATCCTTGGCCAGGATCTTCTCCCGCTCGCCCTTCATCCACTCGCGGGTGGGCACGGACTTGGCCAGCCGCTCGGCGCGGATCTCCTTGCGCCGCGCCGTTGTCGCCGCGATGTCGGCCGTGAAGGCGCCGTCCGCCCCCTTCGCCGCCACCACGCCATAGACCTGCAGGGCGAAGCGCTCGATCAGATAGCCGCCGTTGATGTCATCCACCACGCTTTGCGGATCGCGGTCGATGGGATCGCCGAAGCCGGGGCCGCCGCGCATGTAGTTGAGGTAGAGATCGTAATCCTTGAACATCTCCTCCGTGGTGATCGCCTGCTTATCGCGCTTGATCTTGGCATCGGGGATCATGGCGTCCCAGGTCGGGTTCTGCGGATCGGTATCGCCGCCGAACGGGAGCGGCGCGCCGGAGGCGATCAGCTCCTTCAGGCCGGTGTCATGGGCGGCGAAGCGATAGCCGGAAGCGGCGGGATAGCCGCCCATCAAGCCCCAATCGGACGAGATGTGGCCATTGCCCATGAAGAACATGGTCCAATCCTTGGCGTTCCAGACCATGCGCAGGCTTTCGAAGCCGCAGCCGCCGCGATACTTTCCGGCGCCGCCCGAGGAAGCCTTGATCTGGCGGCCCAGATAGATGAGCGGCTCCGCCAGTTCCCAGATTTCCATGTCGCCCATGTCGCCTTCCGGGTTCCAGATGGCGGCGGCATGGGAGAGGCCGTCATGCACCGCGGTGGCGCCGGTGCCGTTGGCGGCGCATTCGAACGAATTCACCGCATGGATCTCGTCATACTGGTTGAAGCCGCCCCCTTGCAGCCAGTTGGAGGTGTTGGCGTTGCCGGCGTTCACCTCCTCCAGATAGCCGCGCCCGAAATAGGAGCGCGACAGGCCGCGCCACAGCGCCGTCCAGGACGACACCAGGAAGTGCCAGGAATAAGAGAAGGCGACGCGGCGGTCGTCCGGGTTCATCCAGGTGCCCTTGGGCAGGCGGAACTCGGTGCCGTAAGCCGCCCCGTCATTGATCATTTCGGACGGGATCAACGTCTGGGTCATCATCACCCAGATGCCGGAGGTGAAGCTCACCTGATGGGCATTATAGGTGTGCCAGCCCCAGCGGCTGGCGCCCTCGAAATCGAGCCGCCAGGTGCCGTCGCCGCGGATGGTGATCTCCGAGGGCGAATGCATGATGGTGTCGAGCTTGGCGAAATCGGACGGCACCCGCACGTCCTCATGGGCATAAGGCACGTCCACGAAGCCCACCTGCCGGTAGGTGCCGGGAATGGTCATGGCCTTGATGCGGTTCTGCAACCCCTGGCGGCCATGCTCCACCGCCTCATAAGCGAACTTCCAATAGGCCTCGATGCCTTCTTCCGCGACCACCTCTTCCACCAGCTTGCGGATCATGTGGCAGCCGGCGATGCGGGTGCGTTCGTCCAGCATCCAATAGCGCGTGGTGCGCACCATGCGTTGGCTTTCGTGCAGCCAGTCGCGGAACAGCGTGTCGTTAGCCCCCACCTTGCGGCAGGTGATCTGATAGCCGTCGCCGAAGCGCTGCACCTGCCCCGTGGACATGGAGCCCGGCCCCACCGAGCCGGTGTCGATCACGTGGGTGACACCACCCACCCAGCCGATCAGCTCGCCCTCCCAGAAGATGGGCACGATGGTATGGATGTCGCAGGGATGCACGTTGCCGATCAGGCAGTCGTTGTTGCAGAACAGATCCTTGTCATTGATGCCGGGATTGCTCTCCCAGTCGTTCTCGATCATGTATTTGATCGCCGCACCCATGGTGCCCACATGGATGATGATGCCGGTGGAGGTGAGGATGCTGTCGCCCGCCGCATTGTAGAGGGTGAAGCACAGTTCACCCTCCTGCTCGACGATGGGCGAAGCGGCGATCTTCTTGGCGGTTTCGCGCGCATCCACCACGCCGGCACGCAGCCGGGAGAACAATTTGTTGTAGTGAATGGGCTGGGTGTCGCGCAGTTCCAGCTTCTCCAGGCCCGCATAATGCTTGGTGCGGCGGGTGGCCTCCATCAGGCGGTCGCGATGTTCCTTCAGGGTCTCCCCGCCGCGCACGATGCCGCGCGTGGCGCCTTGGGCGCCCTGGGGCCGGACGTTGATGTTCATCTTGGCGTTTCCTTATGAATGGGAATGGCGAGGCGACGCTCAGACTTCCTTCAGATGGAAGAGGCGGTGGCCGTCGAGGAAGGTCTCAAACCCGTCCGGCACCACGAAAGTGGTGGCGTCGGATTCGATGATGGCGGGGCCGGCGACGCGGTTGCCGGGGCGCAGGCTTTCCATCCGGTAGAGCTGCGCATCCACCCAGCGCTTCTTGCGATAGAACTTCCGGGTCCCAAGAAACGCATCAGCCGGCGGGGTCTCGCCTTCCAGCGGCTCCTTGGGGATCTTCGGCTTCTGGATCGGCACCGAGCCGCGCATGATGGCGCCGGTGACTGAATAGCCCAGCTCCGGCGAGCGGGCGGACGCGGCATAGACCCGGCCATAGGTGGCGTTGAACGCATCCACCAGCTTGGCCCAGTCCTGCGCCGTGTCGGCCGAGGGCAGCGGCGACTCGATTTCCAGATCGTTGAGCTGGCCGCGATACTGCATGCGATAGCCGGGCTGGAGCGTCACCTGGTCGGCGTCGTAGCCATTGAGCTTGAACTCCTCCAGAACATTGTGGGTGAGTTCATCCCACGCCGCCTGGAGGGTCTTGGACGCCTTCTCCGACAAGGCCTCGGACGCATCCGGGGCCAGATTGATATCCAGCGACTTGTCGTAGCGATACTCGAAATCCGCCGCCGCGCAGCCGAAGGCGGAGAAGCCGGCGGCCCAGGCGGGTACGATGACGTCCTCGAAACCGAGCCCTTCCGTATAGCCATAGGTGTGCACCGGGCCGGCGCCGCCGTAGGAGAAGCAGACGAAACTCTGCGGGCTGTAGCCCTTGGCGGAGATCATGGAGCGCAGATAATCGCGCAGGTCGGAATCGAGCAGCTCGATCACGCCCGCCGCCGCATCCTCCACCGACAGGCCCAAGGGATCGGCCACCTGTTTCTTGATGGCATCCACCGAGCGCTGGCGATCCAATTTCACCGCACCGCCGAGGAAATTGTCCGGGTTCAGATAGCCCAGCACCATGTGGCAGTCGGAGATGGTCACCGTCTCGATGCCGCTCTCCTTCCAGCACACGCCCACCCGATAGCCTGCCGAATCCGGCCCCAGCTTGATGGCCTTGGTGTAGGGATCGAGGCGGATGAAGGAGCCGGCGCCGGCCCCCACGCTGTCCATGGCCACCAGGGGCAACGACAGCACCAGGCGCGCCATATCCGGGTCGTTCTTGATGGTCAGCTCGCCCTGGGTGATCAGCGCCACGTCGAACGAGGTGCCGCCGATGTCCGAGCAGGCGATGTTGTTATAGCCCAGCACTTCCCCCAGATATTTGGCGCCGATGACGCCGCCGATGGGGCCGGAGACGATGGTGCGCGCCAGTTCCTTGGCCTTCCAGGAGATGGTGCCGCCATGGGTGGCCATCACCCGGAAATCGAACTTGGTGCCATGCTCCTTGAAGGCGTCGGAGATCTTCTTCAGCGTCTGCCGCGAGGGCTCGGCCGCATAGCCTTCCAGGATGGTGGTGTTGGTGCGGTGGGTTTCCTTGCGCACCGGATAATAATCCGCCGAGGCGAAGACCGGGATCGCCTTGCCGCTCTTGGCGATTTCGTCGATGACGATGTCACGTACCCGGCGCTCATGGGCCGGGTTCTTGTAGGAATGCAGCAGGCTGATGACGATGCCTTCGACATCCGCCGCGATCAAATCGCGGGCGGCGGCGCGGGCGGTCTCCTCGCGCAGCGGGATGACCACGGTGCCGAACATGTCGATGCGCTCGGCCACGCCGCGGGTGAGATTGCGCGGCACCAGCGGCGGGTCGTAGCGATGGGTATTGAGATGGATGCGGTCCTCATAGGCATAGCCCAGATAGCATTGGATCGCCCGGCCCATGCGGTGGAAGTCTTCCATGCCCGCATTGACGATGAGGCCGCATTTCAGCCCCTTGCGCTGGACCACGCGGTTGAGCATGGCGGTGCCGGAATAGACGCCGGTCTGGAGGCCTTGGAGGCCCTCCGCCAGCGACAGGCCCCAGCTGCCGAGCCCATCCTCGCTGGAGGCAATGAGGCCGAGGGCCTCGTTCTGCGGTGTGCTCTGCGCCTTGCCGACGACGAAATCGCCATCGGAATCGACGAAGAACGTATCGGTCATGGTGCCGCCGGCATCAATGCCGAGCACTTGGACGCTTCTGACGTGCCGTGCCTGGATGTTCACGCGTGTCCTCCTGATCCGAGCCGGCTTCTGTTGAGCCGGGCTGACCACAGAGGGGCACAAGGCGTGCCAGTTTACTGGAAGGGCGGTCGCTTCAAATCTTGCAACACCTTACCGCACCTGCGCCACAGCAGCTTTGCGTCTGCGAACGTCTGGATATCGGACGGTGCTTCGAACGCACGTCCAGCGGACGGACACCCGAAAGAGTGCGGACGTCAATTCTTGAGCGCGCGGCCGTCGCCATATTCGGCCAGGCGCACATAGAGCGTCGAGCGGGCGATGCCCAGGCGCCGCGCCGCCTCGGCGAGGTTGCCACCGCAGGCATTGACCTGGGCGAGAATGGCTGCCCGCTCGGCCGCCTTCAGATCCACGCCCGACAGCGGCGCGGGGCGGTCATTGACGCTATTGAGCGGTCCGGCACCAGGCGCTTGCGCGAGGAGGGGCGTCCCCAGCACCTCGGGCGGCAGGTCGTGTTCGTCCAGCCGGTCGCCTTCCGCCAATGCCACCAGCGTATCCACCACATTACGCAGCTCGCGAATATTGCCAGGCCAGCCATAGGCCTGCATGCGAGCCAATGCCTTGGAGGTGAAGACCGGCGCACTCCGCCCCAGGCGGGCTGCCGCCACATCCGCAAACGTCCGCGCCAGCAACACCACGTCCGCGCCCCGTTCGCGCAGCGGTGGAATCCGCAACCGCGCGGCGGCGATGCGATAATAGAGATCGCGGCGGAACCGCCCCGCCTCCACCTCCGCCAAGAGGTCGCGATTGGTCATGGCCAGGATGCGGATATTGACCCTGCGTCCCTCATGCTCGCCCACGCGATAGACCACGCCATCCTCCAGCACCCGCAGCAGATAGGATTGCAGGTCGAGGGGCATTTCGCCGATTTCATCCAGGCATAGGATGCCGCCGTCCGCTTTCTCGATCTTGCCGGCGCGGCCATGCTCGTCGGCACCCGTGAACGCCCCCTTGGCATAGCCGAACAATTCGCTGGCGATCAGCTCCCGGGCCATCCCGCCGCAATTCACCGGCACGAACGGGCCGTCCGGATCGGGGCTGGCGCCCTTGATGGCGCGGGCGAACAACTCCTTGCCGACCCCCGTCTCCCCCTCGATCAGGATCGGCAACCGATTGGCCGCCAGCCGCCGCGCCCGCTCCCGCGCCGCGTGCAGCGCCGGGTCATTGCCGAGGATCTGCTCGAACGCGAGCCCGCCCTCTCCAGCGGGACGGGACACTGCTGCCGGCGATGCCGAGCGGCGTCGGGCCGTGTGCAGCACGATGAGGCAGCCGACCACCGCATCATCCCGCTTCACCACCTCGAGGCTGGCATTGGGGAAGCGGCGCCGGCAATTGGCCTCCCACGTTTCCTGGGAGGCGGCGCCGATCATCTGGCGGATATCACCCGCCAGTGCGCTGCCGGCCGGGCCGGCCTTGTGCGCGGCATGCACCAGCATGCCGCGCCGATCCACCACCAGAATATCCTCGCTCAGCCAGATGGACCGCTTCGACACGAAATGCCGCAACAGCACCTCATGCTCCATCTTTGCGGCGCGGCCGAGGGAGGCCTCGATCTCCTGGCCGATGGCCACCGCCAGCGAGAGGCTCTGCGGATTGAACGAGGCTGCCGGCCCCGAGATGTCCACGACGCCCAACAATTCCCCATCGAGGGGATGGCGCACCGGTGTTGCCGCGCAGGTCCAGCGCTGCACCTCCTCGCAGAAATGCTCGGCGCCGCAGATCTCCACCGAGCGCCCATCCGCCAGCGCGGTGCCGATGGCATTGGTACCGATGGTGGCTTCATCCCACCGCCCACCGGTTTCCAGATGATTGCGCCGCCCCTTGTCCATGACCCGCGGATCACCGGCGGTCTCGACGATGAAGCCGCTGGCATCGGCCAGGATCATCATGGAGGCGGCATCCGCCAGGAAGCGTGTTGAGCGATCCAACGCAGGACGGGCGGCGCCCACGAGGCTCGCGTTCTGGGATCGCCGTCGGAAGATCTCCGGCTCGTCGGCCAGCGGCGCCTCGGTGCGCCCGGCGCCAACGCCGAGGGTGCGGGAGCGCTCCCAGGACGCCAGCAACGAAGCCGGAACACCGACGGGTGGGCGCCCATCGGTGAGGAATGTTTCCCAGGCCAAACGGATATCCCGTTGGTCCATGTCGCGTCCTTCCCTACGGAGAGCGCAAGGGGAAGCCCCCAGCGTCCGACCCAGCGGAAGCGTGGACATGGCCTGACGGTCACCCGGTGACGCGCGCGTCTGCCTCAGGGGCTCACCCGCCAGCGCGGTGGACCGTGTCCACCGCCACCAACACCTCCGGCTGCATTCCTCGCGGTGGGCTTCTGCGGCCCATCCAGCGCGCAGTTAATGCGCTATCTGCGAGGATCGCAAGCAGTGGACGCGCGTCTCGCCCCGGCTCCAGGCCGAGATGGCGGCGCCGGAACCGCCCCTGATATTCTAGTGATGTGTGAGTGCAGGCAGCCGCCAAGCCTCGCGCGCACGAGAAACAGGCGAACTTAGAATGTGGGGGCATATGTGGGGGAGATACCAGCCAACCATAAAAAATTCTTTATTTTCAACTATTTAAAAGGGGAAGTGGCGGGCCGCGAGCGACCAAGACGAGAACTATGTGTTCGCTATAGCCCTATGACGCACGGATGCGACGAAGGCCTCACGAAATGGGCAGAGGGATTTTTGTCCCAATCTGTCCGCCTGCGGGCCAGGGGGCTGCGGTTGACCTCAAGGCGTTGGATTTGAAGATCGCGCTTCCGTCAGCAACCAATTTGCAAAGAGCTGTATTGGCCCCTCACTCAATCGGATTGGCTCCGGCAGGATGAGGCAGAAGGTCTTGGAGATCGACTGACCGTCCGGCCAAGGCGCGACCAGGCGCCCCTCTGCCAACTCCCTTTCTATATAAAGGCGCGGCACCAGCGCGACGCCGAGACCGGCAAGCGCGGCTTCGATTTGCATGGAATGAAGATCGTACCGGGCACCAACCGCAGGGTTGGTCAGCACAATCCCGGTCTCCAGCGCATAGCGTTCCCAGGCATCCGGGTTCTGGCGTCGATGAAGGCGCGGCAGTTCGTCCAGGGATGCCGCGCCTTTACCTCTATCGAGAAGCGCCGGATGGCAAACCGGAACCAGTGTCTCATGCAACAGGCGGTGCGTTCTCATTCCCGTCCATGCAGGATGCTCGAAATGGATCGCGGCATCGAAACCGCTTCCGGCAAGCACAAAAGGCTCCATACGTTCGGCAAGGTGCAAGATGATGTTCGGCTGCATGTCACGAAACCGCGCCAACCGGGGAATGAGCCAGCGGGTGGCAAAGGTCGGGATGGTGGCGATGTCGAGGCTCGCGCCGTTGCTGGGCTGCCCCATCAGATATTGACTGTCACGCTCCAGCCGGTCGAGGGACTCGCGAACCTGAACCGCGTAACGCTCGCCGTTCGGCAGGAGCCTAACGCGATTGCCCACCCGCTCGAACAGCGTAACGCCGAGAAAGACTTCCAGCCGGCCGATCTGGCGGCTGATGGCCCCTTCGGTCAGGGCCAGCTCGTCCGCCGCCCGCGCGAAGCTGCCGTGACGAGCCGCCGCTTCGAATGCCATGAGCGCGGAATGACTGGGAATCTTGCGGCGCACGAGCCTCTCCGCGGCAATGACCGAAATGCGGCCCTTTCATAATGACATTTAGTCACTGAAGGATGCCCTGATATCGCTATATGGCCGAATTTCGCGAGATTATCATGACCAAACATCAATGAAAACCAAGCCTGTTGCCTCAAGCGACCGGCCGAGGATGGTCCGATGATCTACACGGTGGAATGCAGCTTTGCCGACCCGGTCAGCGAAGCGGAGTGGAACGACTTTTACAGCCTGGACAAGCTGCCCGCCCTCATATCGGTGAGCGGTTTCCACACCTCGCAGCGTTTCAAGGCGTTGAGCCGTGGCTGCCCGGTCTATCTCGCCCTTCATTCGATCGATGGCCTCGAAATTCTGATGGGTGAGGAATACCGCCGGAAGGGCGGCGGCAATTTCGCGCGCTGGCAACAGCACATCACCGACTGGCACCGGAACCTCTATGGCGGAATCGAGCGCGCGCCGGCCATTGCGGAGGGCGAATATCTGGCGTTGAGCGCAACAGGCCCTGAACCTCTGGTCCGGCTGGGCCTCACCCCCTCGGCGATGCAGGCGGTGGCCATGGAGAAGGTCCCCGAGCACCGCTGGCTCGCCAAGGTCGAACGCGGCACGGGGCCTGACATCGAGCAACTGCCGGACGACGTCCATGTCTACGCGCCGATGACGGCGCAGTTGAAGAGTGACGTTGCCTTTGAGAAGGCGCGGTAGCACCGATGCCGAATGTCACGATCTACATTGCGGCAGACAGGATGCCGCCGGACGACGCTCTCGCAGACCTCACTGAGCAATGCACCGAACTCTGTACCGGCATCCTTCGGGCCGCATTGGAGAATGTGCATATCGTCTATGTCGCTGTCCGGCACGGTCGGGGACACCCGGCCTTCGCGGAAGTCCAATATCGCCTTGGGCCCTTTCGGACGCCGCCGGTCATGGAGGGGTTCATGGCGGGGCTGGACAACGCCATCAGGTGCAAAGCCGGCCTCACCGCGCGCATCCGTTGCTTCGGCTATGCAGCGTCGAG
>NZ_JBAFWT010000057.1:0-20647 GCF_043195195.1 Roseixanthobacter psychrophilus | reverse complement strand
GAAGGATCTCGCCGCCGGCCAGCGCGCCGAGCAGCGTGTCGGGAATGATGTGCAGAATGGTGTCGATGACCGAGGTTTGCGCCGCCTGATGGCTGAAACCCGAGATCGCCTTGGCGTCGAGGGTGCTGGGATCCACGTTGAAGCCGGCGCCGGGCTTCATCACCTCCCCGACGATCAAGCCGAGGATCAAGGCGAAGGTCGACACCACCTCGAAATAGATCAGCGCCTTGCCGCCGACACGGCCGACCCGCTTCACATCCCCCATGGCCGCGATGCCCACCACCACGGTGCAGAACACCACGGGCGCAATGATCATCTTGACCAGCTTGATGAAGCCTTCCCCGAGCGGCCGCATCGCCTCGGCCGTATGGGGGAACAGCACGCCCAGCAGCACCCCGAACACAACCGCGAACAGCACCTGCACATAGAGGATCTTATAGAACGGCCGCCGCATCGGTATCTCCTGCCCGAACAGGGGGGTGCAGTTCGCACAGACTTTAATTGTCGCCCGGTCGCCCCCCGGCAGCCCGTTCGGCGTGGAGGATTAAACCAACGCCACCATCAATGGCAGCGTGATGACCGACTAAAGGACCGAGGCCGAAACCGGCGTCGTCGCCATCTCCGTGTCGCCGCCGTGGCGGGTGGCATAGGCCACGGCGAGGGGCGAAGCCGGCATGGTTTCGAGATGGCCCGTCGCACCGCCTCCGATGCCCCCCGCGCCGAATGCCGGCGACTTCTGGCATTGAAACGAGACGCGATACAACAGGTATTCCAGGGTTGGGTTCGCCACCCCGCCCCAGAAAATAAAAAAGGGCGGCCGAAGCCGCCCTTGTCCCTGGTGTACGGGGATTGCGCAGACGATACGTCCGCCGCTCAGGCCGCCACCTGCTTCGGCCGCACCGCGGTGGTGTAGGCATCCATCAGCTGATGGGTGATGCCGCTCGGCGCAAAGCGCCATTCGGCGATCTCGCCCACCGGTGTGACCTCGGCGGCAGTGCCGGTGATGAAGCATTCCGAGAACTCGGCGAGTTCCTCCGGCTTGATCGCCCGTTCCACCACTTCGATGCCGTGGCTCTTCGCCAGGCCGATGACGGTGCGGCGGGTGATGCCGTCCAGGAAGCAGTCGGGTTTCGGGGTGTGGATGACGCCGTCCTTCACGAAGAAGATGTTGGCGCCGGTGCATTCCGCCACCAGGCCGCGATAATCCAGCATCAGCGCATCGGCGAAGCCGCGCCGCTCCGCCTTGTGCTTGGAGATGGTGCAGATCATGTACAGGCCCGAAGCCTTGGCGCGGCAGGGGATGGTGGCGGGATCGGGACGGCGGAATTCCGCCAGATCCAGCCGCAGGCCCTTCTGGCGCTGCTCGGGGTCGAAATAGCTCGGCCATTCCCAGCAGGCGATGGCGAGATGGATGGTGTTGGACTGCGCCGAAACGCCCATCATCTCGCTGCCGCGCCACGCCACCGGGCGCACATAGGCGTCCACGAGGCCGTTCTTTTCCAGCGTCAGGCGCTTGGCGGCATCGATGTCGGGGATGGAATAGGGGATGGTGAAGTCCAGCATCTCGGCCGAGAGGCGCAGGCGCTCGGAATGCTCCGAGCTCTTGAAAATCTCGCCGCCATACGCGCGCTCGCCTTCGAACACGCAACTGGCATAATGCAGACCATGGGAGAGTACGTGAATCTTCGCGTCCGCCCAGGGCACCAGGACCCCGTCGAACCAGATCCAACCGTCGCGTTTGTCGAAAGGCTCTCCACCACTCATGGTCTTAACTCCTGATCCGGCCGCGTCTTGAAGACGGCCTTCGCCTCCCGGTGACGACCGCCCTTTGCAGCCGTGCCCGGTACGGATATTTTCACGCCTGAACATATGGGTGCAGGCTGAGTAAGGCGCAACGATCGAACTCCAGATGGGGTATTGGAGACCGATCCTTTCGCGACCGCAAGCCTGTGAGTAATGATCGGACCGAAAAAAGTCAACATGGCTGACATAAATCCCATTCTTTCCGACACCGAAGCGCCCGAGCGCGAGCCGAACGGACTTGCGCCCGAGGCCGAGCCCCTGGTCGAGCTGATCGAACTTTTCTTCTTCGCTTACAGGGACTTCGTCGGCGACCCGGATGCCATCCTGGCGCCGCTCGGGTTCGGGCGCGCGCATCACCGCGTGCTGCACTTCGTCAATCGCCACCCTGGTATGCGCGTGACGGACCTGCTGGACATCCTGCGCATCACCAAGCAGAGCCTCGGCCGAGTGTTGCGCGAGCTGGTGGACGAGGGGTTCGTCGAGAGCCGCGCCGGCGCCTCCGACCGGCGCCAGCGCCTGCTGTTTCCCACCCTCAAGGGGCAGGCGCTGGCGCGCGAGTTCATCGCCTTGCAGAGCCAGAGGATCGCCCTCGCGCTGCAGGAATGCGGCCCGGGCGCAAGCGAGGCGGCGCAGCGCTTTCTTGTGGCCATGATCGACCCCGAAGATCGCGCCGAGGTGGAACGGCTGATTCAGCGCGCCGCGCCCACCGCCCGCGCGCGACCAGCCTGAAGGCCACGACATGACCGAACTGACGCCCCCCCGCCCCGCCCCGCCCGCCCTCGCGGACGATGCCCCCCATCTGCTGGTGGTGGACGACGACAACCGCATCCGCACCCTGCTCCAGCGCTTCCTCAGCGAGCATGGCTATCGCGTCACCACCGCCGCCTCGGCACTGGAGGCGCGCGGTCGCCTGGAGGGGCTGGAATTCGACCTGCTGGTGCTCGATGTCATGATGCCGGGAGAATCCGGGCTCGACTTCGCGCGCGCCCTGCGCACCACCTCGGCGGTGCCGATCCTCATGCTGACCGCGCGCTCCGAGATCAACGACCGCATCGTCGGGCTGGAGGCGGGCGTCGACGATTACCTCGGCAAGCCGTTCGAGCCGCGCGAATTGCTGCTGCGGGTCGGCTCGATCCTCAAGCGCGCCACGCCGGCGCCGCAGAAGGCCATTGAAGAGGTGCGCTTCGGCGAGTTCAGCTTCCATCTTGGGCGCGGTGAATTGAGCCGGGGCGGCGACATCCTGCGCATCACCGAGCGCGAGCGCGACATGCTGCGCGCCCTCTCGGAAAGCCCGGGCGAGACCGTGCCCCGCATGGCGCTGGCCGGCAACGGGGCGGCCAGCGAGCGCGCCGTGGACGTGCAGGTGAACCGGCTGCGCCGCAAGGTGGAGCGCGATCCCGCCAACCCGACCTATGTGCAGACGGTGCGGGGCATCGGCTATCGGCTGGTCGTCACCCCATGAGCGTCCGGGGCGAGAGCAAGCCGGCGGCGCACCGCACCGGACTGGAGGCGACCCGCGCCGCCCTGCGCAGCGCCGCGAACCGGATCGGCTATGCCAACGCCAGGTTCGGCGCCTGGTTCAACCGGGTGACGCCGAAGGGTCTCTATCCCCGCTCGCTGCTGATCATCGTCATTCCCATGGTGATCCTGCAGTCGGTGGTGGCGTTCGTGTTCATGGAGCGCCATTACAACACCGTAACGCGCCGCCTCTCGGCCGCCGTCAGCCAGGATATCGCCGCCGTGGTGGCGCTCTATGCCGCCTATCCCCAGGACAAGGACGCGACGATCCTGCGCCGGATCGCCTGGCAGAATCTCGAACTCACGCTCGACATCCTTCCCCCCGACCCCCTGCCCGAGCCAGGACCGCAGCCGTTCTTCTCGATTCTCGACAGCGCCCTCTCGCGCGAGATCGGCCGGCGCATCTCCGAACCCTATTGGATCGACACGGTGGGCCGTTCCAACCTGATCGAGGTGCGGGTGAAGATGCCGGACGCGGTGCTGCGCATCTTCGCCCGGCGCGGCTCGGCCTATGCCTCCAATTCCCACATCTTCCTGCTCTGGATGGTGGGCACCTCGCTGGTGCTTCTGGCGGTGGCTATCCTGTTCCTGCGCAACCAGATCCGCCCGATCGAAAATCTCGCCGACGCCGCCGAGGCGTTCGGCAAGGGACGCGACGTCGAGAATTTCCGCCCCCGCGGCGCCCGCGAAGTGCGGCGGGCGGCGGTGGCGTTTTTGGAGATGAAGCGGCGCATTGAGCGGCAGATCG
Organism: Roseixanthobacter psychrophilus; assembly: GCF_043195195.1. Lineage (NCBI taxonomy): Bacteria > Pseudomonadati > Pseudomonadota > Alphaproteobacteria > Hyphomicrobiales > Xanthobacteraceae > Roseixanthobacter > Roseixanthobacter psychrophilus. The sequence continues at coordinate 16,578 of NZ_JBAFWT010000057.1, read as the reverse complement.
AGCAGCGCACCACCATGCTGGCCGGCGTCTCCCACGACATGCGCACCATCCTCACCCGCTTCCGCCTGGAGCTTGCCTTCCTCGGCGAGGGGCCGGAGGTGGAGGCGCTGCGCAAGGATGTGGACGAACTCCAAGGCATGCTCGAAGCCTATCTCGCCTTCGCCCGCGGCGATCCGGGCGAACAGGCCGCACTCACCGACATGGGGCAGGTGATCGAGGACCTGCGGGCCAATGCGGAACGTAACGGCGCCATCGCCCGCGCCAGCTTCATGGGGCCGCCCTTGGTGCAGGTGAAGGCGGATTCGCTCAAGCGCTGCATCGGCAATCTGGTCGGCAATGCGGTGCGCTATGCCCGCACGGTGGAGATTTCCGCCACTCGCGACGCCCGCTGGCTGAGCGTGAACGTGGACGACGACGGCTCGGGCATTCCCCCGGAGAAGCGCGACGAGGTGTTCCGCCCGTTCCTGCGGCTCGACGACGCGCGTAACCAGGATGCCGGCGGCTCCGGGCTCGGCCTGTCCATCGCCCGCGACATCGCCCGCACCCACGGCGGCGACATCATCCTCGGCGACAGCCCGCTCGGCGGATTGCGCGCCACCGTACGACTGCCGGTTTAATGCCAAAGGCCCTGATGCGCTTGAGCTCAGGGCCTGTTTGAAAATTCAGAAAAAGAGGGTCTGCGCGATCCCTTATCGTCTTGCCCGGCCTTGTGCCTGCTCTCCACGCCGAACCGCTTGACGCACCCTGTGAGTATTGGTCCTGGCCTCGCCGCGTGGACGGTCGAGACGCGCCCGGCCACCACGTTCCGAAAAGCGCCGATCGCCCCTCTCCCCGCCGGGGAGAGGGGGCCAAGACCGGTTTCTCGACGCCCGCCCCCTCACCCGCCCGCTGCGCGGCCGACCTCTCCCCCTGGGGAGAGGCGCATTTTCAAACAGTCTCTTAGCCCTTTTGATCCGGTCAATAACGGGGCTATGGTGTAAGTTATCCCTGGGGAACTAAGGCCCGACCTTCGGCCCGCGCGGAAACGTGCATAATATCAGCGTGGGGCGTTGAGAGTCTGAAGGGTGCGTCCATGCACCTGCCAGGTTGCGCCGGTTCCGGTCTTGGTGGTGGAGTGCGTGATGGAGCCGACGATCCCTCCCGATACCGAACCGGATACGGGCCCGAACAACATCTTCACCACGCCCAAGGGTGGGCTTTACGGCGGCCCGTTCGATTCTTCCGCGCTCGATCCCAATGTGCGGGCGGTGCTGATGGATTACCGGTGGACCACCGTGTTCGACGGGGCCACGGCCGCCACGACCATCCCCTATTCCTTCCCGACGTCCGAAGCCGATTATACCGTCGTCCCCGGATATCCCGACCCGGTCACCGGGTTCGGCGCGCTGACGGCCATCCAGAAGGATGCGGTGCGCACGGGATTCGCCCTGGTCTCCTCCTACACCCAACTGACGTTCGTGGAGGTCGCCTCCGGCCTTGCGAGCGACGCCACCTTTCGCTTCGCCCGCTATGCCGACAGCGGATCCCATTCCAACTTCCCGTCGAATTCCGGCAGCCCCTATGCCCCCAATGACAGCCGCAGTGCCGGCGACACCTTCCTGGGGACGAACGGCAACACGCCGGCGGTCTATTTCGGCACCGACGAATTCCTCACCATCATCCACGAGATGGGGCACGCCTTCGGCCTGAAGCACGGACATGATCCCGCTTACAACGGCATGCTCGCGCCCGAGGTGAACGACACCGAATTCTCGGTGATGACCTATGCGAGCTATCTCGGCGCCGACACCCGCGGCGCCACCGCCGCCTGGGCGGGCTCCGCGCCGCAGAGCTACATGATGTACGACATCGCGGCGCTGCAGGCGCTGTACGGTGCCAATTTCAGCGCCGTCGGCACGCGCGCGACCTATCGATGGGACCCCGTCACCGGCCAGCAATTCATCAACGACGCGCCGGCCCCCGGGATCGCCCCGACCGCGACCGGCAAGATCATCTCGACGGTGTGGACCGCCGGCGCCACCACCACCTACGATCTCTCCGCCTTCAATGAGGATCAGGTGGACGATTTGCGCGCCGGGCAATGGCTCACCTTCTCGCGCACCCAGATCGCCGATCTCAACAGCGAGGCGGCGCCCGGCACGGCGCAATTCCAGGCCAAGGGTAACATCTACAACACCCTGCTCTACAACGGGGATACCCGCTCGCTGGTGAGCAATCTGATCACCGGCAACGGCAATGACGTCATCACCGGCAACGAGCTGGACAATTCCATCACCACGAACGGCGGCACCGACACCATCTTCGTCGGCGGCGGAAACAACATCGTCAGCGCGGGCGGTGGGGCGGATCTGATCCATTTCGGCACTGGCCAGGACCTGCTGCGCGACCTGCTCGCGGACCTGAACGGGGATCTGGTGACGGGCTTCACGCGCTCCGGCCAGGTGGATATCGAGGGCGCGCTGGTCGATCGCGGCGGCCTTCAGGTGACCCTGGGCGCCGGGGTGGCGACGCTGGGCGCCGGCGGGGTCTCGTTCCAGCTCGAAGGCGATTTCTCCGGCGGCGATTTCATGGCTTCAGCCCGAGGCGTCGGCACCGCAGCGCATACCAGCCTCAGCTTCGTGAACTTCCTGCCGAGCCTGGCCGAAGGGGTCAGTGTCGCCCCCGCGCTGGTGAATGGCGTCGCCAATGCCCCGTTCCTGACCGGCGATGGGGTGACGGGATTTACCGTGGAGGTCACGGCCGCCGTGTCCTCCTACGCCAACATGCTCGGCTATTATACCGTTGAGGTGAACGGCACGATCTCCGACGTGCACCTGCTGGCGCAGGATACGCTGGCCGCCATCGGCCAGACCATCGCCCTCGACACGCCCGGCGACGGCGAGCACGTGGGCTTCTTCCTGGTGCAGAACGGGTTTTCGCTTTACGGCGCGCTGCCCGACGACCTCACCTTCCACGCCTCCGGTTCCGACGCTTTGGCCACCGTCGATGCCGGCGGCGAGCTTCTGCTCTACAGCTCTTCGCGCGGGGCGCTATCGGCGGCGCCGGTGTTCCATTCCTTCGCCAACCTCAATCCCGACGACGCGACCCAGGTGCTTTCCGGCGTCGGCGCGGACGGGCAGGAATTGCAGATCGGCTTCGAGGATCTCTTCGGCACCGCGAGCGACAATGACTTTCAGGACGTGATTATCGGCGTTATGACCTCGTCCCACGATTTCCTGCTGGCCTGAGGCAGGCGCTACGCCGCGCCTGAACGTCTCGCACCCCCTTCGCCCTGCACGGCAATCACCGCCGCAAAACGCAAAAGGCCGCCCCGAGGGGCGGCCTTTCGTGTCTTGAGTTGAAGGCGTGAGCGCCGCGCGGATCACTCCGCGGCGTCGGCGGGGCCTTCCACCAGGGAGTGACCATCGCTCTGCTCGCGGGTGGCGACGATGAGGTCGTCGCGGGAGTTCGCGACCGCCCGCAGCTTCGCCATCTGCGCGCCGGTGCCCGCCGGGATGAGCCGGCCGACGATGACGTTTTCCTTCAGGCCGTCGAGCGGATCCACCTTGCCGTTGACCGCCGCTTCCGTGAGGACGCGGGTGGTCTCCTGGAACGAGGCCGCCGAGAAGAACGAGCGGGTTTGCAAGCTCGCCTTGGTGATGCCGAGCAGCACCGGATGCCCGGTCGCCGGCTTCTTGCCTTCGGCAATGGCCCGCTCGTTGGCTTCCGCGAAGTCGATCCGGTCAACCTGCTCGTTGTCGAGGAACTCGGTCTCGCCGGAATCGTCCACTTCCACCTTCTGGAGCATGTTGCGGACGATGACTTCGATGTGCTTGTCGTTGATGTTCACGCCCTGGAGCCGGTAGACCTCCTGGATTTCGTTGACGAGGAAGGCCGCAAGCTCTTCCACGCCCTTGATCGCCAGAATGTCGTGCGGCGCCGGGTTGCCGTCCACCAGGAAGTCGCCCTTCTCCACCACGTCGCCGTCCTGGAGATGGATGTGCTTGCCCTTCGGGATCAGGTACTCGACCGGATCCCCGCCGTCCTGCGGCTCGATGATCAGGCGGCGCTTGTTCTTGTAGTCGCGGCCGAAGCGGATGGTGCCGCTGACTTCCGCGATGATCGCCGCGTCCTTGGGACGCCGCGCCTCGAACAATTCCGCAACGCGCGGCAGACCGCCCGTGATGTCGCGGGTCTTGGCGCTCTCCATCGGCACGCGGGCGACGACGTCGCCGGCGCGGATGGTGTTGCCGGGATCCACCGAGATAATGGCTTCCACCGGCAGCGAATAGCGCGCCTCGCCGCCACGGGCGAGCTTGAGGATCTTGCCGTCCTTCCCCTTGATGAGGATGGCCGGGCGAAGCTCCGAGCCGCGTCCGACGCGGCTGTCGGTGACGACACGCTTGGCGATGCCGGTCGCCTCGTCGATGGCCTCGTTCATGGAGGCGCCTTCGACCAGATCCTCGAACGCCACCGTGCCCTCGACCTCGGTCAGGATGGGACGGGTATAGGGGTCCCATTCCGCGATGCGCTGGCCGCGCTTCATGATGTCGCCCTCGTCCACCTTGAGGCGCGAGCCGTACTGAATGCGGTGAACCGCACGCTCGGAGCCGTCCTGGTCGACGATCACCACCGCAAGGTTACGCACCATGACGATGAGGTCGCCTTCCGAGTTCCGCGCCACGTTGCGGTTGCGGACCTTGACGGTGCCCTCGAAGTTGCTTTCCACGAAGGAGGAGTCCGCGAGCTGCGCGGCGCCGCCGATGTGGAAGGTACGCATGGTGAGCTGGGTGCCCGGCTCGCCGATGGACTGGGCGGCGATGACGCCCACCGCCTCGCCCATGTTGACCGGCGTGCCGCGGGCCAGATCGCGCCCGTAGCAGGTGCCGCACACGCCGTTGCGGGTCTCGCAGGTCAGCACCGAGCGGATCTTGATCTCTTGGATGCCGGACTTGTTGATCCGATCAATGTGCCATTCCTGGATCATCTCGCCCTTGGGCACGATGACGGTGCCGGTCGCCAGCTCCACCACGTCTTCCACGGCGGTACGGCCGAGCACACGCGAGGAGAGCGAGGCAACGACCTGGCCGCTATCCACGATGGCGCGCATGTGGATGCCGTTTTCGCTGTGGCAATCCACTTCCGTGATGATCGAATCCTGCGCCACGTCCACGAGGCGGCGGGTGAGGTAACCCGAGTTCGCCGTCTTGAGCGCGGTGTCGGCGAGGCCCTTACGTGCGCCGTGGGTGGAGTTGAAGTACTCCATCACGGTCAGGCCTTCTTTAAAGTTCGAGATGATCGGGCTCTCGATGATCTCGCCCGATGGCTTGGCCATGAGGCCGCGCATGCCGGCAAGCTGCTTCATCTGGGCCGGCGACCCACGCGCCCCGGAGTGGGACATCATGTAGATCGAGTTGATCTGACGGTCGCGCCCGGTCTTGGGATCCTTACGGACCGCCGAGATTTCCTTCATCATCTCGTCGGCGATGCGATCGGTGCACTTGCCCCACGCATCGACGACCTTGTTGTACTTTTCGCCCTGGGTGATCAGGCCGTCATTGTACTGCTGCTCGTATTCCTTGGTGAGGGCGCGGGTCTCCTCCACCAATTCCCACTTCTTCTTCGGCACGACCATGTCGTCCTTGCCGAAGGAGATGCCAGCGCGGAATGCATTGTAGAAGCCGAGCGACATGATCTTGTCGCAGAAGATCACGCTCTCCTTCTGCCCACAGTGACGGTACACCGTGTCGATCATGTTGGAGATTTCCTTCTTCGTCATACCCTTATTGACGACGTCGAAGGGAACCTTGGGGTGCTTGGGCAGCAATTCGCCGATCTTCATGCGACCAGGGGTGGTCTCATAGATCTTGGACATGCGCTTGCCATCGACATCCACACCCACATACCGGCCCTTGACCTTGGTATGCAGGGTGATCGCCTTGGCGGCCAGCGCATGGTCGATCTCGCCCATGTCCGCGAACATCATGCCCTCGCCGGGCTCGTTGTCGCGCATCAGGGAGAGGTAATAGAGGCCGAGAACGATATCCTGCGACGGCACGATGATCGGCTGGCCGTTCGCGGGATGCAGGATGTTGTTGGTGGACATCATGAGCACGCGCGCTTCCAGCTGGGCTTCCAGCGAAAGGGGAACGTGCACGGCCATCTGGTCGCCGTCGAAGTCCGCGTTGAAGGCCGAGCAGACCAGCGGGTGAAGCTGGATCGCCTTGCCTTCGATCAACACCGGCTCGAACGCCTGGATGCCGAGGCGGTGAAGCGTCGGGGCGCGGTTGAGCATCACGGGATGCTCGCGGATCACCTCGTCGAGGATGTCCCAAACCTCGGGACGCTCCTTCTCCACCAGCTTCTTCGCCTGCTTGACGGTGGCCGAATGGCCCTTGGCGTCGAGGCGGGCGTAGATGAAGGGCTTGAACAGCTCCAGCGCCATCTTCTTGGGCAGGCCGCACTGATGCAGCTTCAGCTCCGGACCCACCACGATGACCGAACGGCCGGAATAATCGACGCGCTTGCCGAGCAGGTTCTGGCGGAACCGGCCCTGCTTGCCCTTCAGCATGTCGGCGAGCGACTTCAGCGGCCGCTTGTTGGCGCCCGTGATGACGCGGCCGCGACGGCCGTTGTCGAACAGCGCATCCACCGCTTCCTGAAGCATGCGCTTCTCGTTGCGGATGATGATGTCCGGCGCGCGAAGCTCGATCAGGCGCTTCAGGCGGTTGTTGCGGTTGATAACGCGGCGATAGAGATCGTTCAGGTCGGAGGTCGCGAACCGGCCGCCGTCCAGGGGAACGAGCGGGCGCAGGTCCGGCGGGATCACCGGCACATGGGTCAGGATCATCCATTCCGGCTTGTTGCCGGAGAGCTGGAAGGCCTCGACGATCTTCAGGCGCTTGGCGAGCTTCTTGGGCTTCAGCTCGGTGGTGCTCTCGGCGATCTCGACGCGCAGGTCGGCGGCGATCTTGTCTAGATCCATGGAGCGCAGCAGTTCGCGGATGGCTTCCGCGCCGATCATGGCGGTGAAGCTGTCATCCCCATACTCGTCCTGGGCGCGCAGATAATCGTCCTCGGAGAGGAGCTGACGATACTTCAGCGGCGTCAGGCCGGGCTCCAGCACGACGAAATATTCGAAGTACAGGATGCGCTCCAGGTCCTTCAGCGTCATGTCGAGCAGCAGGCCGATGCGGCTCGGGAGCGACTTCAGGAACCAGATGTGGGCGACGGGCGCGGCCAGTTCGATATGGCCCATGCGCTCGCGCCGCACCCGCGAGAGCGTGACTTCCACGCCGCACTTCTCGCAGATGATGCCCTTGTACTTCATGCGCTTGTACTTGCCGCACAGGCACTCATAGTCCTTGATGGGACCGAAGATGCGCGCGCAGAACAAGCCGTCACGCTCGGGCTTGAACGTACGGTAGTTGATGGTTTCCGGCTTCTTGATCTCGCCGTAGGACCACGACGCGATCTTGTCCGGGCTCGCGATCGAGATCTTGATCTGATCAAAGGTCGGAGCCGGGGTCGCCGGGTTGAAGAGATTCATCACCTCTTGATTCATGACCGTCTCCTTCGGCTCGGCCGCTCACCCCGGATGAAGTGTGATGGGGTTTCGACCGGAAAATACAGGATCTTATCGGCAGGACTGCGAGGGCGCGGCGCGCCCTCGCCTTCCGACAGGCGCGGCCTCATTCGGCCGCGGGCAGATTTTCGCGGGTGCCAGGGCTGACGTTGCGCCCGGTCTTGGAATTCACCAGCTCGACGTTGAGGCCCAGCGAGCGCATTTCCTTCACGAGCACGTTGAAGCTCTCGGGAATGCCGCTCTCGAAGGAATCTTCGCCGCGCACGATGGATTCATAGACCTTGGTGCGGCCGGCCACGTCGTCCGACTTCACCGTCAGCATCTCCTGGAGCGTGTAGGCCGCGCCATAAGCTTCGAGCGCCCACACTTCCATTTCGCCGAAGCGCTGGCCACCGAACTGCGCCTTGCCGCCCAGCGGCTGCTGGGTCACGAGCGAGTAGGGGCCGATCGACCGCGCGTGGATCTTGTCGTCCACAAGATGGTGCAGCTTCAGCATATAGATGTAGCCGACCGTGACCTTACGATCGAACGGCTCGCCCGTGCGCCCGTCGAACAAGGTCGACTGGCCGGAGCGGTCGAGGCCCGCCTTCTCCAACTGGGTCTCGATATCGGCTTCATGGGCGCCGTCGAACACCGGCGTCGCCATCGGCACGCCCTTGCGCAGGTTCTCGCCCAGCTCCAGCACCTGCCCCTCATCGAGAACGGTGATGTCGTCGGGTCCGTAGATGCTCTCAAGGGTCGCCCGCACCGGGGCGAGGTCCTTCTTGCCGTAATAGGCATCCATCGCGGCCGCCACCTGCCGGCCGAGGCCCGCGCAGGCCCAACCGAGATGGGTTTCCAGAATCTGGCCGACGTTCATGCGGCTCGGCACACCCAGCGGGTTGAGCACGATGTCCACATTGGTTCCGTCTTCCAGGAACGGCATGTCTTCCACCGGCACGATGCGCGAGACCACGCCCTTGTTGCCATGGCGTCCGGCCATCTTGTCGCCGGGCTGGATCTTGCGCTTCACCGCGACGAAGACCTTGACCATCTTCATCACGCCGGGGGGCAGCTCATCGCCGCGCTGCAGCTTCTCGACCTTGTCCAGGAAGCGCTGTTCCAGCCGCTTCTTGGACTCGTCGTACTGGGCGCGAATGGCTTCGATCTCGGCCATCAGCGCGTCGTCGGCGATGGCGAACAACCACCATTGCGAACGCGGATACTCGGTGAGCGCCGAACGGGTGATCTCGGAGTCCTTCTTGAACCCCTTCGGCCCGGCGATCGCCACCTTGCCGTCGAGCAGCTCGATGAGACGGCCGTAGACGTTACGATCCAAGATCGCCTGCTCATCGTCGCGGTCCTTGGCGAGACGCTCGATCTCTTCCCGCTCGATGGCCAGCGCACGCTCGTCCTTGTCGACGCCGTGGCGGTTGAACACGCGCACTTCCACGATCGTCCCTGTCGTGCCGGGGGGCAGACGCAGGGAGGTGTCGCGGACGTCAGCGGCCTTCTCGCCGAAGATGGCGCGCAGGAGCTTTTCTTCCGGCGTCATCGGGCTTTCGCCCTTGGGGGTGATCTTGCCCACCAGGATGTCGCCGGCGCGCACTTCCGCGCCGATATAGACGATGCCGGCCTCATCGAGATTCTTCAGCGCCTCTTCCGAGACGTTGGGAATGTCGCGGGTGATTTCCTCGGGGCCGAGCTTCGTGTCACGGGCCATGGCCTCGAATTCCTCGATATGGATCGAGGTGAACACGTCTTCCTTGACGATGTTCTCCGAGAGCAGGATCGAATCTTCGAAGTTGTAGCCATTCCACGGCATGAACGCGACCAGCACGTTCCGGCCCAGCGCCAGCTCGCCCAGCTCCGTGGACGGACCGTCGGCGATGATGTCGCCCTTCCTCACCTGATCGCCCACGCGCACCAGCGGACGCTGGTTGATGCAGGTCGACTGGTTGGAACGCTGGAACTTCATGAGGCGGTAGATATCGACGCCCGACTTGGAGGGGTCGCTCTCTTCCGTCGCGCGGATAACGATACGGGTGGCGTCCACCTGATCGATCACGCCGGTGCGGCGGGCGGCGATGGCGGCGCCGGAATCCCGGGCCACGACCGCTTCCATGCCGGTGCCGACCAGCGGCGCCTGGGAGCGGACCAGAGGCACCGCCTGACGCTGCATGTTCGAGCCCATCAGCGCGCGGTTCGCGTCATCGTTCTCAAGGAACGGGATGAGCGCGGCGGCGACCGACACCAATTGCTTGGGCGACACGTCCATGAAGTCGACGCGGTCGGGAGAGACCAGCAGCACGTCGCCGGCATGGCGGCAGACGATCAGGTCTTCCTCGAACCGGCCATTGGCGTCGAGCGGAATGTTGGCCTGCGCGACGTGGTACTTCCCCTCCTCCATGGCGGAGAGATAGACCACCTCGTCGGTCACATGACCGTCGGTGACGCGGCGATACGGCGCCTCGATGAAGCCGTACTTGTTGACACGCGCGAAGGTCGCCAGAGAGTTGATCAGGCCGATGTTCGGGCCTTCCGGCGTCTCAATCGGGCAGATGCGGCCGTAATGGGTCGGATGCACGTCGCGGACTTCGAAGCCGGCGCGCTCGCGGGTCAGACCGCCCGGGCCAAGCGCCGAGAGGCGGCGCTTGTGGGTGATCTCGCTGAGCGGGTTGGTCTGGTCCATGAACTGCGAGAGCTGGGACGAGCCGAAGAACTCGCGCACCGCCGCCGCCACCGGCTTCGCATTGATCAGGTCCTGCGGCATCACGGTATCGATGTCGACCGACGACATGCGTTCCTTGATGGCGCGCTCCATGCGCAGCAGGCCGACGCGATACTGATTTTCCATCAGTTCGCCGACCGAGCGCACGCGACGATTGCCGAGATGGTCGATATCGTCGATCTCGCCCTTGCCGTCGCGCAATTCCACCAGCGTGCGGATGACCGCGAGGATGTCCTCGCGACGCAGGATGCGCACGGTGTCCTCGGCGTCGAGGTCGAGACGCATGTTCATCTTCACGCGGCCAACGGCCGAGAGGTCGTAGCGCTCGGAATCGAAGAACAGCGAATGGAACATGGCCTGGGCGCTGTCGACCGTCGGCGGCTCGCCGGGACGCATGACGCGATAGATGTCGAACAGCGCGTCCTCACGCGTGACGTTCTTGTCCACCGTCAGGGTGTTACGGATATAGGCGCCGGTGTTGACGTGGTCGATGTCGAGGATCGGGATATCGTTATAGCCCGCCTCTTCCAGCACCTTGAGCAGCTTCTCGGTGATTTCCTCGCCGGCCTCGGCATGGATCTCGCCGGAGCTCCCATTGACCAGATCTTCCGCGATGAACTGGCCGACCATCTCCTCATCGGAGATTTTCAGGGCCTTGAGGCCCTTCTCGGCGAGCTGGCGGGCGGCGCGCACGGTGAGCTTCTTGCCGGCTTCGACCACGACTTCGCCGGTGTCGGCGTCGATCAGGTCGGAAACCGCCTTGTAGCCCTTCATGCGCTTGGGATCGAACGGCATGCGCCAGCCGTCCTTGGCCCGCGAATACTGGATCTTCTCGTAGAAGGTATCGAGGATCTCTTCCGAATCGAGGCCGAGCGCATAGAGCAGGCTCGTCACCGGGATCTTGCGGCGACGGTCGATGCGGGCGTGCACGATGTCCTTGGCGTCGAACTCAATGTCGAGCCAGGAGCCGCGATAGGGGATGATACGGGCGGCGAACAGCAGCTTGCCCGAAGAATGGGTCTTGCCCTTGTCATGGTCGAAGAAGACGCCCGGCGAACGGTGCATCTGCGAGACGATGACGCGCTCCGTGCCGTTGACGATGAACGTGCCGTTCATGGTCATCAGCGGGATATCGCCAGTATAGACGTCCTGCTCCTTGATGTCCTTGACCGACTTGGCGCCGGTGTCGGGATCGACATCGAACACGATCAGACGCAGCGTCACCTTGAGCGGGGCAGCAAAGGTCATGCCGCGCTGGCGGCACTCGTCCACGTCGTACTTGGGCTGCTCGAACTCATACTTGACGAATTCCAGCATGGCCGCGCCGGAAAAGTCAGAGATGGGGAATACCGACTTGAACACCGCCTGCAGACCGTCGTCGACGCGCCCGCCCTTCGGCTCCTCGATCTGGAGGAACTGGTCGTAGGATGCCTTCTGAACCTCGATGAGGTTCGGCATCTGCGCGACTTCCTTGATCTTTCCGAAGAATTTGCGGATCCGCTTGCGACCGGTGAACGTTTGCGCCATCTCGATCCTCGTCCGTCCTGGCCTTGCACGGAACGCGCCCCACGAGGCACTCGCTCCGGCCCATAAGACCGCCATTGCACCCGGGATGAAGAGGTTGGGGGCCCGAGAGCCATTCCCCTTCACCTGCAACGGCTCGCCGGGTCGTCGCCGTGGGCGGCGACCGGGAGAACCGTCTTCACATTCCGTCCCTGCCGGCCCATGGGGCGACGGGACAGATGAGGCGGCCCCGGGAAACCCGGGGCCGCCTCGCGTTCAAAAGCTCACTTGAGCTCGACTTTGGCGCCAGCCTTTTCGAGCTGGGCCTTGAGCTTCTCGGCCTCGTCCTTGGAGATCCCTTCCTTGACAGGCTTGGGAGCGGCCTCGACGAGGTCCTTGGCTTCCTTGAGGCCCAGGCCGGTGATGGCGCGGACTTCCTTGATGACTTCGATCTTCTTGTCGCCGATGGCCGCGAGGACCACGGTGAACTCGGTCTGCTCTTCGACCGGGGCCGCAGCGGCGGTCGGAGCGGCCGCAACCGCAACGGCGGCAGCGGCGGAAACGCCCCACTTCTCTTCGAGGAGCTTCGCCAGCTCGGCGGCCTCGAGGACGGTGAGGGAGGACAGCTCGTCAACGAGCTTGGTCAGGTCAGCCATTGTCGTGTCTTCCTAAGATAGGTTCGAAAATCAGGTTTGCGAGATCCAACCGCCTCACGCGGCCTCGTCCTGCTTGGCATAGGCCCCGAACACGCGGGCAAGCTTTGCTGCCGGCGCGGTGGTGAGCTGGGCGATCTTGGTGGCCGGGGCCTGGATAAGCCCGACCAGCTTCGCACGCAGTTCATCCAGGGAGGGCATGGTGGCCAGAGCCTTCACACCATCCGGATTCAGGGCCGTCTTGCCCATCGCGCCGCCGAGGATAACGAACTTGTCGTTGGCCTTGGCAAACTCGACGGCAACCTTCGGCGCTGCCACGGGATCGCTCGAATAAGCGATCAGCGTGGGACCCTTCAGCAGGGTCGCCACGTGGGCAACGTCGGAGCCTTCCAGAGCGATTTTGGCGAGGCGGTTTTTAGCCACCTTCACGGTCGCACCGTTCTGCTTCATCTGCCGACGAAGTTTCGACAGCTGAGCTACGGTGAGGCCGGAATAGTGGGCCACCACGACGACCGAAGTGTTCTGAAACACTTCAGTAAGCGTCGTGACGAGCTGTTGTTTTTCCGCTCGATCCACGTCTGGCTCTCTTTAAGCCTGTGGTGGAACCGAAAGCCGGCTCCACCGGTTGCGCCTTGCCGCTCGTCCGCTTCCCGGAAACGTCAACACGGAGAGATATCCCGACGGGATAAATCCACATAAGACATGCCGGCCGCGCACGCGCGACGCTCACATGCCCTGTCCCCTCGGGAACCGGGTCACCGGCCACAAGGCACTGGTTCGAACCGATCTTGTTGCGACACGCGGGTGCGTATCACGCGAAATCCGGTCTTCCCCGTCTATGCTGGCGCTCCAAAGGACAGCCTCGGGCGAGGCGTCTGGCGAGGATTAAGCCATGCGAGCATGGCGCCTGCAGTCTCGGACAGGACTCTTGCCTCTCCGATTTCCCGGTTCGAAAACCGGCAGATCAGACAGGCAATGAGGCCGGGCGGGCGAACCCTCCCAGCCCCTCCACCCGTTTCGGGGTGGAAGCTTGGTCTATTAACGCCGCTACGTTTCCGCACCAGCGAAACATGCCATATAGAGCCTCGGGCGCGACTTGTCACGCCCTTTTCGCATTTTTTGCTTGACCGGCCGAAAATCCTGACACAGGCGGCTGCGTCGCGGCAGCCCATCGCGGCCAATAAAAAGGCCGGGCGCGAGCCCGGCCTCATTCGAAACGCGAGAGCGCTGATCAGGCGGTCAGCACGGTGGAGGGTTCCACCTTGATGCCGGGGCCCATGGTGGAGGACACGGCGACGCGCTGCACGTAGGTGCCCTTGGCGCCGGTCGGACGGGCCTTCACCACCGCGTCGACGAACGCGCGGATGTTCTCAGCCAGCTTGTCGGCCGGGAACGAGGCCTTGCCGATGCCGCCGTGGATGATGCCGGCCTTCTCGACGCGGAACTCCACCGCGCCGCCCTTGGCGGCAGCGACGGCAGCCTTCACGTCCATGGTCACGGTGCCAACCTTGGGGTTGGGCATCAGGCCGCGCGGGCCGAGGATCTTGCCGAGGCGGCCGACCAGCGGCATCAGGTCCGGAGTGGCGATGCAGCGATCGAAATCGATCGTGCCGCCCTGGATCTGCTCCAGCAGGTCTTCCGCACCGACGATGTCGGCGCCCGCCGCCTTAGCGTCGTCAGCCTTGGCGCCGCGGGCGAACACCGCCACGCGCACGGTCCGGCCCGAGCCGTTCGGCAGGTTGCACACGCCACGGACCATCTGGTCCGCATGACGCGGGTCCACGCCCAGGTTCAGCGCGACCTCAATGGTCTCGTCGAACTTGGCGGTGGTGCGCTCCTTGAGGAGCGTGAGGGCCTCATCGAGGCCATAGAGCTTCAGGCGGTCGATGCCTTCGTGAGCTGCGCGGATGCGCTTGCCTTGGTTCGCCATCGTGCTCACCCCTGAACCTGGAGGCCCATGGAGCGGGCCGAGCCTTCGATCATCTGAACGGCCGCTTCCACGGAATCGCAGTTCAGATCCTTCATCTTCTTCTCGGCGATCTCGGCGAGCTGGGCGCGCGTGACCTTGCCGACGAAGTTGCCCTTGCCGGGCGTCTTCGAGCCGGAGCCGGGCTTCTTCTTCGTCTCGAGGCCGGCGGCCTTCTTGAGGAAGTAGGAGATCGGCGGGGTCTTCAGTTCGAACGTGAAGGAGCGATCCTGATAGACGGTGATGACGACGGGGATGGGCATCCCCTTCTCTTCCTTCGCCGTCTGGGCGTTGAACGCCTTGCAGAATTCCATGATGTTCAGACCGCGCTGGCCGAGCGCGGGTCCGATGGGGGGCGCCGGATTGGCGCTGCCAGCCGCAACCTGCAGCTTGACGTAACCGGTGATTTTCTTCGCCATTTCAAACTCCCGTAACAAGGCCGAGGGTCGCGCGAGGCGGCTCGGGCCGGGGTGCGTGGTGCGGGTCGCAGGAGCGTTTGGCGAGACGCTCCGTCACCTCCCACGCTGGCCCCTCCCCGGAAGAAGAGGCCGAAAAACCCATCCGGCCCCGGATGTCGTCCGGAGCCGGATGGGAAGCGGGTCACATAATGGAATTATCGCGCCGGCGCAAGGCTGGCCGATCGCAAGCGCAAGCTGCGCTCAGACCTTCTCGACTTGGCCGAATTCCAGCTCCACCGGCGTGGCGCGGCCGAAGATGGAGACCGCGACCTTGAGGCGCGAACGCCCCTCGTCCACTTCTTCCACGATGCCGTTGAAGGAGGCGAACGGGCCGTCGGAGACCTTCACCGTCTCGCCGACCTCATAGCTGATGGAGGGCTTCGGCCGCTCAATGCCTTCCTGGACCTGCTGAAGGATGCGCATGGCCTCCTTCTCGGAGATCGGCATGGGCTTGTTGTCGGCACCGAGAAAGCCCGTGACCTTGGGCGTGTTCTTGATCAGATGGAACGCCTCGTCGGTGAGGTCCATCTTCACCAGCACGTAGCCTGGGAAGAACTTGCGCTCGGCGTCGACCTTCCGGCCGCGGCGCACTTCCACCACCTTCTCGGTTGGCACAAGGATCTGCTCGAACAGATCGGTCAGCCCGCGCTGATCGGCCTGCTCGCGGATCGAATCGGCGACCTTCTTCTCGAAGTTCGAATAGGCGTGAACGATGTACCACCGGTAGGACATGGGCGCTCTCAGTGGCCGAGGTTCAGGAGCAGGCTGACGCCGAAGCGGATCACCTGATCGGCGATAAGGAAGAAGACCGATGCGATCAACACCATCACGAACACCATGGCCGTGGTGATGAGGGTTTCGCGCCGGGTCGGCCAGGTGACCTTGCGGGTCTCGGTGCGGACCTGCTGAAAGAACTCGGTGGGGCTGATCTTCGCCATGTCGCCTCGGCATCGCTCAAGGCTTTCGCCCGCGCGGCACCTTCTCCTCGCTGGCGGCCGCCCGGGGCAGAGGCCCAGGGCCGACCGTTCCGAAACCATTCCCGCCCGGAGCCGGAGCGCCTTCGCGGATGTCGAACCGGGCTCTCCCGGCTTCGTGCCGCCGGCTTTCGCCGATCCGCACGCAATCATTCGTCTGTGGATCAGGAAATCCGCCGGCCTGCAAATCAAGCCGCGGTGTGTTTCCCGGTCCGTCCGGCTGCTCGCCTTCGCCGCGCCTGGCAGGAGTGGAGGGACTCGAACCCCCAACCCCCGGTTTTGGAGACCGGTGCTCTAACCAGTTGAGCTACACTCCTAGGCCCGCGCACGCGAGGGGTAAGCACCCCCGCGCCGGGAAAACGACCCAGCGCATCGGGGCCTTGTGTCTAGTCAGCGAAACGACATCTGTAAAGGGGCATGGCAGGCCCGCCGATCGACTATCCCCAAGGCGCACAGCTCGCGACCCCTCCGCTTGTGCCCTTGCGCTTCCGCCTCCTCACCTCCCCGGCTTCCCCCTCCCCCACCTTCCCCAGCAAACGGGAGAGAAGTGACGGGGGTCATTTTTGAGAACCTTAACCCCACAGACCGCGCTGTCCCCTCTCCCGCTTGCGGGGGAAGGTGAGGGAGGGGGAGAGCAAGCCAGGGCCTGTTAGCACCGCGCGATGATGCCAACCGCCCACGCAAACGAAAACGGGCCGGCTTTGCAGCCGGCCCGCTTCATTCCAGCGCCTTGCGGCGCGGGACCCTAGA